>NZ_JAAAHS010000281.1 GCF_009908195.1 Streptomyces boluensis
GCCTACTCCCCCGCGATCGGCCTCCCCGCCGCCCGCGACGGCCGCTTCCCCGCCGCCTGGAAGCGGGACCGTATGACGTGGATCAAGCCCTCGTTCCTGTGGATGATGTACCGCTGCGGCTGGGGCGCGAAGGACGGCCAACAGACCGTGCTCGCCGTCGAGATCGACCGTACGGGCTTCGAGTGGGCGCTGCGGAACGCCTGCCTGTCGCACTACGAGCGGAACGTGCACGCCGACCACACGGAATGGCGCGAGCAGCTGCGGACCGCGCCCGCGCGCGTGCAGTGGGACCCGGAGCGGGACATCCGCCTGCAAGCGCTGCCGTACCGCTCACTCCAACTCGGGCTCGCCGGGGAGGCGACGCGGCGGTACGCGGACGAGTGGATCGTGTCGATCACCGACGTCACCGAGACCGCGCACGCCGTGCACGCGCTCGTACGGGAGGGTCAACTGGACGCGGCGGAGCGGCTGTTGCCGGTGGAGCCGGAGTACCCGACGGAGCCGGGAGCGCTCGCGCACCTCGGGGCCTGAGCCCCCACGAGTGACCGGAGCCGCTCAGACGGTCAGCACGATCTTGCCCCTGGTGCGCCCCTCCTGGCTGAGCCGCCACGCCTCCGCCGCTTTCTCCAGCGGCAGCGCGTGCTCCACATGCACGGTGAGCTTGCCCGCGTCGGCGAGCTCCGCGAGTTCGGTGAGGTCCGGGGCGTCCGGCCGGACCCATACGTAGTGCCCGCCCTTGGCCGTGACCTCGCCGTTCGCGATGGACGCGAGCCGCGCGGTACTGCCCTCCGCCGGCCCCCGCTTGAGCAGCGGCAGCGACACGTCGACCGCCTCACCGCCGACGAAGTCGAGCGCCGCGTCCACGCCCTCGGGCGCCAACTCCCGTACCCGCGCGGCCAGTCCTTCGCCGTACGTCACCGGTTCCGCGCCGAGGCCGCGCAGGAACTCGTGGTTGCGCTCGCTGGCCGTGCCGATCACCCGGGCCCCGGCCGCCACCGCGATCTGCACGGCGAGCGAGCCGACGCCGCCCGCCGCCGCGTGGATCAGCACGGTGTCACCGGCGCCGACGCCGACCCGGCGCAGCGACTGCAGGGCGGTGAGCCCGGCGAGCGGCACGCCCGCGGTCTGCTCCCAGTCGAGCGCGGCGGGTTTGCGCGCGAGCATCCGGACACTGGCCGCGACCTGCTCCGCGTACGCGCCGTTCTGCGCCCAGTCCTTGCGGATATAGCCGTACACCTCGTCGCCGACCGCGAACTCCCCCGCGTCCAGGCCGACCCGCTCCACCACTCCCGCGACGTCCCAGCCCGGGATCATCGGGAAGCCGGCCACCATGATCGGGTCGAGGCCGCCGGCGGCGAGCTTCCAGTCGACCGGGTTCACCCCGGCCGCGCGGACCCGGAGCAGCACCTCCCCCGGTGCCACCTTGGGCTCGGGCAGGTCGACGGCGTGCAGGTCGTCGGGGGTTCCGTAAGCGTCCAGTGCGATTGCCTTCATGGTCGGAGCAACTCCCTGACGGTCGGCGTGATTCCCGGTGCGGCCCGTGTTCCCCGGAGCCTCCCGGCACACGGTCCGGTGCGGCGAAATTCGGGTGCGCGGGGCGGGCCCTCCCGTACATGATCCGCTCGGCAGTCCGCACAGGCACGTCGAACAGTCACGTCGACGTGGTGGCGGACGAGCCGGGTCCGCTCTCCGCCGTATGGGACGTCGTGGCGGCCTCGGGCCTGGCCACCGGGGCGCACGGCCCGCACTCCTCGACCCTGATCGGGGTGTCGACGCTCGGCTACACGGGCCGGCTGGTGGAGATCACGGCGACGGCGGTGGTACCGGAATGACCGCCACCACCGCCGTATGTCCCCGCTCCGCGCGCCGCCTCAGTCCGGTCGTACGGCCCGCATCCGCCCGTACGCGTACACGCAGCCCGCGAGCGCCAGGTCGGACAGGAGCATGAAGCCGATCGAGTACGACTCCTTCGCGCTGTAGATCGCGCCCATCACCAGCGGCGGGACGAAGCCGCCGAGGCCGCCGACCGCGCCCACGATGCCGGTGACGGAGCCGACCTGCGGCTGTGGCGTGACCTGCGCGACCATCGCGAACACGCTGCCGCTGGCGGCGCCGAGGCCCGCGGCCATGCCGAGCAGACAGATCGTGCCCATCGGCACGAGCGCGGGGTCGAAGGCCTGGACGATCGCGAGGAGCGCCACGAGGACGAGCGCGCCCGCCGTCACGACCGCCGGGTGGACACGGTCCGAGAGCCAGCCGCCGACCGGCCGGAACACCACCGTGACCAGGGCGAATCCGGCGGCCCTCGTTCCCGCGTCGGTGGGCGAGAGGTCGTACCAGGTCTTCAGATACGTGGGCAGGTACACGCCGAACGCGACGACGCCGCCGAAGCCGATCGCGTAGAGCGCGGAGAGTTCCCAGGTCACCCGGAGCCTTCCGGCGGAGCCGAGCCGGGACTTGAGCGAGGCGGTGGGCACCGCTCGGCCGGGGCGGTCGGTGATCAGGAAGAAGGCGAGCACCGCGAACACGGCGAGCGCCCCGGCCACCACCAGGAACGGCAGGTTCTCGTGCTGCTTCGCCATCCGTGGCGTGAAGTACCCGGAGAGTGCGACGCCGCCCATGCCCATGCCGAAGACGCCGATCGCGAAGCCTCTTCTGGCGGGCGGGAACCAGGAGTTGACCAGCGGTACCCCGATCGCGAACGTCGTACCGCCGAGCCCTAGCAGAAACCCGACCCCGAGCATCGCGGCGTACGAGCTCCGGGCCGGGATCAGCAACAGCACCGGCACGATGGTGAGCGCCGTGACCAGCGGGAACATCACGCGGGCGCCGTAGCGGTCGGTGAGCGCGCCCACCGGGACCCGGCCGAGCGAACCGACGAGCACGGGCACCGCGACGAGCAGCGACTGCTGGAACGAGCTCAGCCCCAACTGGTCGTGGTAGGTGCTGCCGAGTGGCGCGATCAGGGACCAGGCCCAGAACGTCAGGGTGAAACCGACGGTGGCCGCGACCAGATTGCGGTACGCGGCACCGCCGGGCGCGCTCTCCTGCGTGGCGGCGGCAGCGGCAGCGGCGGCGGCACCCGGGGTGCCGGCGAGGGTGTCAGCGGTGTCATCCACGCGCCCAAACTAGGCTTTACGCCCCTTTTGTGCAGGTTGAGAGGCCTTAGGTGTGGTCGGAGGTGCAGTCGGGGGCGCCTGTACGGGCAGGCCCGCGACCGTCGCCGCACGGATGAGCACGGTACGGAGCATCTCGGGGGTGAGCCGTCCGGTGAACGTGTTGCGCTGGCTGACGTGGAAGCACCCGAACAGGTCGAGCGCGCCCGCCGCGCCGCTCAGCGTGGTGCGCGCCCCGTGCCCGAAGGCGGGCCGTGGCCGCGGCACCTCCCAGCCGGCCGCGGCGAACGCGGGCAGCGCCGACTGCCAGCCGAACCCGCCGAGCACGACCGCCGCGCGCAGCGTCGGCCCGAGCAGCCGCAGCTCGTCGACGAGCCAGGGGCGGCAGTTGTCGCGCTCCTGAGGGGTCGGCTTGTTGGCGGGCGGCGCGCAGTGCACGGGCGAGGTGATCCGTACGCCGCGCAGGGTGAGCCCGTCGTCGGCGGCGGTGGCGGTGGGCCGGGAGGCGAGGCCGATGTCGTACAGCGCTCGGTAGAGCACGTCGCCGGAGCGGTCGCCGGTGAACATCCGCCCGGTGCGGTTGGCGCCGTGCGCGGCGGGCGCGAGGCCGATGATCAGCAGGGCGGCGTCGGCGGGCCCGAAGCCGGGCACGGGCCGGCCCCAGTAGGTCTCGTCGGCGAACGCGGCCCGCTTGGTACGGGCCACCTCCTCGCGCCAGGCGACGAGCCGGGGACAGCGCCGACAGTCCGTGAGCCGCCGGTCGAGCCCGGCAAGCGAGGAGGGCCCCGGCGGCGGCACAAACGGCTCGGGGCTCACCACTCCACCCGGACGCCGTCGCGGAAGAACCCGCCGGTCGGGCCGCCGCCGGGCAGGGTCGCGGCCCAGACGACCCCGGCCGCGCCGTCCGCGACGGGACGCCCGCCGGGCCCGCCCATGTCGGTGGCCACCCAGCCCGGACAGACGGAGTTGACGAGGATGCCGTCGGCGCGCAGCTCGGCGGCGAGGATCCTGGTCAGGGCGTTGAGGGCGACCTTGGTGGTGGCGTACGCGGGGGTGCCTGCGCCCATGTCGGCGAGGGAGGCGGCACCGCTCGACACGTTCACCACGCGCCCGTGGCGGCTGGCCCGCAGCAGCGGCAGCAGCGTCTGCGTCAGCCGCCACGGCCCGTACAGGTTGGTCTCGGCCGCCTCCCGCACATAGTCCAGGTCGGCGGAGACGGCACGCTGCCAAGTGTCGTACGCGACGGCCGCGTTGTTCACGAGTACGTCGAGCCGTCCGAAGCGCTCCCGCACCTCGTCGGCCACCCGCACGCGGTCCGGCTCGGACGTCACGTCCAGCTCGATGCCGAGCACGCCGGGGCCGAGCTCGGCCGCCGCCTCCTGGGCCGCCTTCGCGGAGCGGGCGGTGAGCAGCACGACGTGGTCGAGACCGACGAGCTGACGGCAGACCTCGCGGCCGATGCCACGGTTGCCGCCGGTGACGAGGGCGACGGGTGCGGTGGGTGCGTACACGTCCGGCATGTCCCCACGGTACGACCCGGCGACTACAGTGCGGGCATGACTTCACAGCCCGATCCGCAGCAGGGCGGCAGCGTGCGCGTCGACGCCTGGATCTGGTCCGTACGCCTGGTCAAGACCCGCTCGGCCGCCGCCACGGCGGCCCGCGGCGGGCACGTCCGGGTCAACGGCGACCGGGTCAAGCCCGCACACCAGGTCAAGGTGGGCGACGAGGTGCGGCTGCGGCACGAGGGCCGCGACCGGGTGGTCGTCGTGAAGCAGGTCATCCGCAAGCGGGTCGGCGCCCCGGTGGCCGTGGAGTGCTACGTGGACAACAGCCCTCCGCCCCCGCCCCGCGAGGCAGCGGCCCCGGCAGGAGTACGCGACCGAGGCACGGGCCGCCCGACAAAACGAGACCGCCGAGAAATGGACCGCTTGCGGGGTCCGGGACCAGGCGCCGCCGACACTAAATCCAGCCCGTCCGGCGCTTGAGGACGAGGCCGAAGGCCGACAATCCAGCCCGTCCGGCGCTTGAGGACGAGGCCGAAGGCCGAAAGGGAAGCGGGGCCTGGGGCGGCAGCCCCAGAGAACCCGAGCCCCCGACCACAGCACCCCACAAAAGGGGAGCCCTATCCCACCCGCGCCGCCGCAACCTTAATCGCTTCGCGAATACGAAAATAAGTCCCGCACCGACACACATTCGCAATAGCGTCAATCTCCGCGTCAGTGGGATTCTTCGTCCGCTTGAGCAGAGCGACAGCCGCCATGATCTGCCCCGCCTGGCAGTACCCGCACTGCGCGACATCCTGCTCGAGCCACGCCTCCTGCACGGGATGCAGCGTGTCCCCGTCCGCGAGCCCCTCGATCGTGGTGACCTCACGGCCCGCCACCTCGGCGACCGGCACCGCGCACGGGTTGAACGCCTCGCCGTCGAGGTGACTGGTGCAGGCCTTGCAGACGTCGATGCCGCAGCCGTACTTGGGGCCGCGAATGCCGAGCAGATCGCGCAGGACCCAGAGCAGCGGAAGGTCGTCGGGGGCGTCGACGGTGACCTTCTCGCCGTTCACGGTGAAGGTTTGTGCGGGCAAGGGAAACTCCTCAACTGGGCGCCTCAGCGCGGGAACGGCTCGAAGTCGACGTCGAAGTGGAGCGGGAAGCTGCGCGGCCGGGTGCCGGTCGCGCGGGCGTAGGCGTTGCCGACAGCCGCGACCGCCGCGGGCACTCCGAGCTCACCGACGCCGCCGGGCTCGGCGTCCGCGTCGCCGCTCTCGACGATGTGGACGCGTACGTCCGTGGGCGAGTCCTTCTGCCGCGCGTAGTGGAACTGCGAGTAACTGCCTTCCAGCGGCAGGCCCTTGTCGAAGTGCAGGCCCGCGCGCAGCGCCGTCGCGATCCCGTCGGTCAGCCCGCCGAGCATCTGCGCCTCGACCCCCCGCGGGTTCACCGCACGGCCCACGTCGACGGCGATCACCGCCCGGGTGACGCGGGGCTTTTTCGGGTCGCGGGCGTCGAGCTCGACGAGGAACGCCGCACGTGACTTGTACTCCTCGTGGAAGCCGACGCCCTGCGCGTACCCGGCGGGCAGCTCGCGGCCCCAGTCGCCGGTGGCGGCGTCGAGTACCTTGCGCTGCGCGTCGTTCTTCAGCCGCTCGCGCCGGAAGGCGACGGGGTCCGCCCCGAGTTCGGCGGCCACCTCGTCGAGGAACATCTCCTCCGCGGCCCGCGCCGTACCCGAGTACACGCTGCGCCACGAGCCGGTGTGCAGCTTCAGCGGCAGCTCGGTCAGCGTCTGCGCGGTGGCGCCGAGGGCGTACGGCGAGCGCATGGAGAGCCGGAACATGGTCTGCGCCAACGTCTCGTTGCCGCCCGGGAGTTCGGTGAGTCCCGCGGTGATCGCGTCGCCGACGCCGTGCCCCACATCGGTCTCCACGGACGCCACCCGGTGCTGCAGGGAGAGCGGCTTGCCGCGGGTGTGGGTGACACGCAGCTTGTGGTGGGTGGGCGGCCGCATCCGGCCGTGCCGCATGTCGTCGACACGGGTCCACATCAGGCGTACGGGCCGGCCGGACGCCTTGGACACCTGGGCCGCCTCGACGGCCGCGTCGAAGAACAGCCGCCGCCCGAACGAGCCGCCGGCCTGCACCACATGGAAGTCGACGCGCGCCGCGGGCAGCCCCACGGCCTTGGCCACGGCGGCCCGCGCGGCGATCGGGGACTGCGCGGCCGTCCATACGGTGGCCCGGTCGGCTCGTACGTCCGCGACCGCGCTGTTGGTCTCCAGCGGGGCGTGGCTGACGGGCGCGAAGTCGTACTCGGCGTCGATGTGTTCGACGAGCAGCGGCGGCAGGAATCCGGGTGCGGCCTTGCGCAGCTTGGCCTTGATGTCCTCGTGCGACAGGTCGTCCACGGTGCCGGCGCCCCAGTCGACGCGCAGCGCCGCCTGCCCGGCGAGCGCCTGCCCGAAGGTCTTGGCGACGACGGCCACTCCGGTGGGGATCTCCACGACGTCGAGGACGCCGGACATGGCGCGTACGTCGGCGGTGTTGTGGACCTTCTCGACAGTGCCGTTGACGGTGGGGGGCCTGCGCACCACGGCCGGTTCGGCGCCGGGAATGTCGAGGTCGAGTGCGTACTCCTGGCGGCCGGTGACGATCGCCCGTGCGTCGATCCGGTTGGTGGGGCGGCCGACGACGCGCTGCTCGGCGGCGCTCTTGAGGGGCGCTTCGGGTGCCTTCTCGGTACGCGGTGCGGCGGCGCGGGCGGTCAGTCGGGCGTAGCTGAGGGTGCGGCCGTCGGGGGCGTGCACCGCGCCGCCCTTGGTGCTGAGGTCGGCGGCGTCGAGGGACCACTGGCGGGCGGCGGTCGCGACGAGCCGGGCGCGGGCCGCGGCGGCGGCCGCGCGGACCGGACGGTGCAGCGAACGGACCGAGTTGGAGCTGCCGGTGAGCTGGTTGAAAAGCAGCTCGGGCCGGGCGTCGTCGAGCCGGACCCGCACCCGGTCGAGGGGCGCGTCGAGTTCCTCGGCGATCAGCATGGCCACGGCGGTGGTGAGCCCCTGGCCGACCTCGGCGCGGGGCAGCCCGAAGCGGACGGTGCCGTCCTCGGCGATCTCCAGGGTGAGCAGGTGCGCGGTGGGCGCCCCGGCGAGGATCAGCACATCGCCCAGGTCGGGAAGCAGGTCCGGCAGCGCGGCGGGGGCGGCGGCAGGCGTGGCGGCCGGTGCCTCAGGCGTGGCCGCCGCGGCCTCGGGCGCCCAGGTGTCGGCGCCGACCCGGACAGCGACCGTGAGCGTGGGGGCGGCGACCAGGTAGGCGAGCAGCGTACGACGGTCGACTGCGGCGTTCTCGGCCACGGCGATGGGCTCCAAAGGGTCGGCAGCACCTGGCTGCGAAGCACGGCGGACATCACTGACTTCGCGTCAACAATGGCTGGACGATGCTTGGTTACCACGACCCGACCGCCTCGGCTACACCCTATCGACCACCCGACGCACCACCTTCACCACCTCCACGGTCCACTCCCGAAGCACGCCCGCCCCGCACCCGCCACGCACCAACGCCAGAGAGCGCACGTGGCGTTCCGGGTTCTCCTCAGACCACCGGGCTCGCCTCAGTCCACCGGCCGAGCCCGCACCCACACCTCGTCGTCGGTCAGATAGCGGTCCACGACGAGCCCGGCACGCGCGAGGTGCTCCTCGAACTCCGTCTTGGTCAGCACCCGCGCCCTGAACGTCTGGGTCCAGGTGGCGTCCGGCCATATGTACCGCGCGTGCACCGAGTTGACCCCGTCGCCGACCGGCGTGGACGACTCGATGCGGACCGTGTACCCCGCCGGGTCGACCCGCTCCCTGGGCAGGTTCGTGTGGTAGTCGGCGCCCTCGCGCTGGATCAACACCACGCCGTCGTCCTGGACATGGCTGCGGCAGGCCCGCAGTATCCCGTCCCGCACCTCGGGGTCGGCGGCGTGCACGAGGAACGAGGCGAGCAGCACCACGTCGAATCTCTCGCCGAGCGCCCCGCCGTCGAGCGCCTCGATGGGGCTGCGCACGGCCCGTACCACCCCGGGGAGGTCTTCGACGTGCGCCAGCATCTCCGCCGACTCGTCGACGGCGGTGACCGCGAAGCCGCGCTCGGTCAGCGGACGGGTCATCCGTCCGGCGCCGCAGCCCAGTTCAAGGAGGCTCGCCCCCGGTGGCACGGCGGCCGCGATGATGTCCGGCTCGTCACCGGCCTTCAGCCGTGCGTACAGCTCGACCGCGCAGCCGTCGGGTGTGATGGCCCCCGGCCCCGTGCCCGTATACCCCTCACGGATCACTTCGCTCATGTCCGCTCAACGAACCGATGGCGTACGGGAGTTCCCGGAATGCGGACCGGGGTCCCGCGCCTTTCGGCACGGAACCCCGGAACACGGACGCGCGCCGACTCAGCTGGCCTGCGCCTTCTCGTACAGGTTCTTCGCGTCGTCCCCGAAGTAGGGGCCGAACATGAAGCCCGGCAGGAAGTTGTAGCCGAAGCTGTTCACCGAGGCCTGGAGGCCGGTCCCGGTGGACTCGTCGAACTCCTGGAACCAGGGGCCGCCACTGGAGCCGCCGGTCATGTCGCAGGACAGGCCGTGGTCCGTGGACAGCAGGACGTCCTTGATGGCGGTCCCGCTGCAGTGGATCAGCTTCGACCCGTCGTACGGGTCGGCGGCCGGGTAGCCGAAGGCGTACATCTCCTTGCCGTAGCCGGAGTTGAAGGCCACACCCTGGGCGCCCACGACATCGGTGAGCTTCTTGCCGTCGAGGGGGTTCACGACGGCGGCGCCCACGTCGTAGTTGAGGTCCTCGCTCGCGGTCCACTGCGGCGTGGACAGGGTCTTGGCGGCCGTCCACTTGCCGTGCGGCGCCTGCCCGTCCTTGTATCCGGGCACGAACACCCAGTCCTTGTGCCAGGCGCCGTCCATCTTCACGCAGTGCCCGGCGGTGAGCACGGTGGACTTGTTGGCGCTGGTCACGGCGTTGCCTGAGCAGGAGGCCTTGCGTCCCTGGTACGTGAAGAAGACCCGGCCCGCCGTACTGGTGACCTTGCCGCCACCGGTCCACGGCCCGCCCCGCTCGGGGAGGGCGTCGGTACCGGGCAGCCCGCTCGGCGGCACCAGCTTCTCGACGCCCTCCTTGACCTTGCCCAGCTCCGCGGGGTCCACGGGCAGCAGGTCGAGGGGCTCCGCGGAACGCATCCGCTCGGCGGTCCAGAAGTCTTCCGCCGAGCTCGCGGCGGACGCGGAACCGGTCTGCAGCAGCAGTCCGGCGACAAGGGCACCGGACGCGGCAAGCGCGCCCAGGGCCTTGTGGGGTATTCGAAGGCTGCGTCTCACGCTGCGTGCTCCTTCGTCGGGAGGGGGGTATGTGCACGGGCAGCGTGCCACGGATCCCGCACCATGTCAGGAGCGCGTCAAACAATGAACTCCCCCTGATCAAAACCCAGTTGATCTCCCCACTTC
>NZ_JAAAHS010000282.1 GCF_009908195.1 Streptomyces boluensis
GTGCTGAACCCGGTGGCGGTCAGGGCGCCGAAGGCGGCGATGCCGAGGCCGCCGGAGACCTGGCGGGCGGAGTTCAGGACGCCCGCCGCCACTCCGGCGCGGTCCGCCGGGACCGCCTCCATCACCGCGGCCGTGAGCGGCGGGACGGTCAGGGCGCAGCCGAGGGCCAGCGGGACGAGCAGGAACGCCAGGAGCAGCGCGGGCGTCGAGGTGTCGGCGTACAGCAGGAGGAGCAGGCCGAGGACGGCGAGGGACTGGCCGACGAGCATGGGCAGGCGGGGGCCGTGGCGGGAGGCGAGCTTGCCCGCGAGGACGTTGGTGACCGCGATCAGGCCGGTCATGGGCAGGAACATCAGCCCGGCGAACAGCGCCGAACGGCCCTGGACCTGCTGGAAGAAGAGGCTGAAGACGAAGATCACGCCGTAGAACGCGACGCTGCACGCGGAGCCCGTCGCGACGGCCACGGCGACCGCACGGTCGCGGAACAGGCCGAGCGGCACCACCGGGTGGGCGTGCCGGGACTCGATCCACAGGAACAGCGCACCGGCCACGGCGGCGAAGGCCCCGGCGACGAGTCCCGTCGCACCGCCCTCGATGACGGCGAAGGTGAGTGCCGTGAGGGCCAGCACGGCGGTGAGCTGGCCCGGCAGGTCGAGCGGGGCGGGGCGGCGCTCCGAACGGGGGGCGCGGACGAGCAGGGCGAGGGTCACGGCACCGAGCGGCAGGTTGATGAAGAAGATGCCGCTCCAGTCCCAGGCCGTGGTGAGGGCGCCGCCGACGACCGGGCCGAGGGCGACGGCGACCGAGCCGCCGGCCGCCCAGAGCGCGACAGCGCGGGCCCGTGCGGCGGCGTCGGTGTGGGCCTGGCGCACCAGGGACAGCGAGGCGGGCAGGACCACGGCCGCGGCGATGCCCTGCACCACGCGGGCGGCGATCAGGAAGCCGAGGGACGGGGCGAGTCCGCAGGCCACGGAGGCTGCGGTGAACAGGGCGATGCCGAGGGCGTAGGCGCGGGTGGCGCCCGCCCGGTCGGCGAAGGCGCCGGTGGAGAGCATCAGGGCGGCGAACGCCAGGGTGTACGCGTCGACCACCCACTGGAGGCCGGTCATGCCGCCGCCGAGCGCGTCGCCGATGGCGGGCAGCGCGACGTTGACGACGGAGGCGTCCAGGGTGATCAGGGCGAAGCCGAGGAGAGCGGCGACCAGGGTGAGGCGCGGGGAGGGCCGCTTCGTGGCACTCAACTCGGCCTGGGTAGCGGTGTGTTGAGGTGAATCGGGGTGGTCTTCGGCGTCGGTGGTGGCTGGGTCGGTGGTGGCTGGCATGGCTCAAGGCTGCCGATCTTCGCGGCCGTACAGTAGTGGCCTGAATGCCATACGTCCGGAGGTTCTGGCCATGCCCTCGCCGCACCGGGTCGCGGTGATCGCGCCCTCGCCCGTGTCGATGTTCAACCTCGCCATTCCCGAGCTGCTTTTCGAGCAGGTCCGGGTGGACGGCGGTCCGGGGTACGAGGTGGTGGTCTGCACCGCGGAGCCGGGCCCGGTCACCACCACGGGCGGGCTCGAACTCCGGGTGGCCCGGGGCCTGGACGCGGTTCTGGACGCGGACACGGTGATGGTCGCGGGCACCGGCCACCGGTACGCGCCGGACCCGCGCGCGGTGGCCGCGGTGCGCGCGGCGGAGGCGGCGGGCAAGCGGATCGCGTCGCTGTGCAGCGGCGCGTTCGTGCTTGCCGAGGCGGGGCTGCTGCAGGGCCGGGCGGCGACCACGTACTGGGGCCTGGCCGACGAGCTGCGCCGCCGCTACCCCTCGGTGAACCTCCAGGGCGATGTGCTCTACGTCCAGGACGGGCAGATCATGACGGCGTCGGGGTACGCGGCGGGCATCGACCTGTGCCTGCACATGATCCGTACGGACTACGGGGCCGCGGCGGCGAACGCGGTGGCCCGGCTCGCCCTGGTCGCGCCGGTGCGGCCGGGCGGCCAAACCCAGTTCACGCAGACCCCGCTGCCGCCCGAGCGGGGCACGGCGGGCAAGGACACCCGGGGGTGGGCGATGCTCCACCTCGACCAGGCCCTGACCCTCGCCGACCTGGCCCGGCACGCGGGGGTGAGCGTGCGGACGCTGACGCGGCGGTTCCACGCGGAGACCGGGGTCAGCCCTTTGCAGTGGCTCCTGCACCAACGCATCGAGCGGGCCAAGGAGTTGCTGGAGACCACGACCCTGCCGATGGACCAGGTGGCGCGGGCGTGCGGGCTCGGTACGGCGGACTCGCTGCGCCAGCATGTGCACCGGCGTGCGGGGCTCACGCCGTCGGCGTACCGGGCGAGCTTCAGCCGGATCGCGACCGGGGCACCCAGGACGGGCTGAAAAATTCAGCCCGTCCGGCGCTTGAGGACTACACGACAGGCTCCATGCGCCCGTCGACGCGGCGCGGCAGCCCCAGCGGGTTGCCGTCGCGCAGCTCGGCCGGGAGCAGCGCCTGCGGGGTGTTCTGGTACGCGACGGGCCGCAGCCAGCGTTCGATCGCGGTGCCGCCCACGGAGGTCGACGTGGAGGTCGTCGCCGGGTACGGGCCGCCGTGATGCTGGGCGGGGGCCACCGCGACCCCCGTGGGCCAGCCGTCGACGAGGACGCGTCCGGCGAGCGGGGTCAGCTCGGCGAGCAGCTCGGCGCCCCGGCCGCCCTCGCCCGCCGCCTCGGCCGCCGAAAGGTGCAGGGTCGCGGTGAGGTTGCCGGGCAGGCGGGACAGGACGGCGGTGATCTCGGCGGCGTCGGCGTACCGCGCGACGACCGTGACCGGGCCGAAGCACTCCTCCAGGAGCAGGTCGTGCGGGCCCTCGGCGGCCAGGCGTGCGGCGGGGACGGTGAGGCAGCCGGCGCCGACGGTGTGCTCGCCGCCCGCTCCGGGTGTCACCGGGGCGTCCACGTCCGGGAGTTCGGCCCGCGCGCGCACCCCGTCGACGTACGCCGCGCGCATCCGGTGGTCGAGCAGGACGCCCGCCTCGACCTCGCTGACGTCACGGGTGAGGGTCTCGATCAGCCGGTCGCCGTCCGCGCCCGCGGGGACGAGGACGAGGCCGGGCTTGGTGCAGAACTGGCCGACGCCCAGCGTCAGGGAGCCCGCGAGTCCGGCGCCGATCTCCGCGGCGCGCTCGGCCGCGGCGGCCTCGGTGATCACCACCGGGTTGAGGGAGCCGAGTTCGCCGTGGAACGGGATGGGGTGCGGGCGCGCCGCGGCCGCGTCGAAGAGGGCGCGGCCGCCGCGTACCGAACCGGTGAATCCTGCCGCGGCCACCAGCGGGTGCTCGACCAGGCGCAGGCCCGCGTCGAAGCCGTGCACCAGGCGTACGACGTCACCGGGCAGGCCGACGCTCTCGGCGGCGCGGCGCAGCGCGTCGGCGCAGAGCTCGGCCGTGGCGGGGTGGTCCGGGTGGGCCTTGACCACGACCGGGCAGCCCGCGGCGAGGGCGCTGGCGGTGTCGCCGCCGGGCACCGAGAAGGCCAGCGGGAAGTTGGAGGCGGCGTACACGGCGACGACGCCGAGCGGCACCTTGTAGCGGCGCAGGTCGGGCCAGGGCGGGGTCTGCGCGGCGTCGGCGTGGCTGATCAGCACGTCGAGATACGTGCCGTCGGCCACCACGTCCGCGAAGGACCTCAACTGGTAGGTGGTGCGGGCGAGTTCACCGGTGAGGCGGCCGGGTCCGAGCGCGGTCTCCGCGTCGGCGGCCTCGATCACGTGCTCGGCGCGCTCGTCGAGCAGGTCGGCGGCGGCCCGCAGGAACGCGGCGCGGGTCTCCCGGTCGGCGAGCGCGGCCCGCGCGCCGTGGGCGGCGCGTACGACCTGGTCGACCTCTTCGGGGGTGGCTTCCACGGCAACCTGCTCGCGCGGCTTCCCGGTTCGGGGATCCACACTCCAGACTGGTGCGGGGACAGGTGCTGCCACGGCCGGTTCCTCCTGGTGTGACCAGATGTGACTGAATGTGCCGCCACGTGGTGGCCCGTGTATTTTGCCGCCGACATGGCCCCACTCACCAGGGCGTTCGTTATGGTGAACGTCGTCTCCGAGGGTGAATGGTGAAGTCGGAGGCTATGTGCAGGCGAACGAAGGGGTCAAGGGCGATGTCGGCTGCCGAGGCCAGCGGTGGGGCGCAGGTCAAGTCCGCTGTGCGGACCGTGGAGTTGCTGGAGTATTTCGCGGGCCGCCCCGGAATGCACTCGCTCGCCGCCGTCCAGGAGGCCGTCGGCTATCCCAAGTCCAGCCTGTACATGCTCCTTCGCACGCTCGTGGAGCTCGGCTGGGTTGAGACGGACGCCACAGGGACGCGGTACGGGATCGGGGTGCGGGCGCTGCTCGTGGGCACCTCGTACATCGACGGTGACGAGGTCGTGGCGGCCGCCAGGCCCACCCTCGACCGGCTCTCCGACGACACCACGGAGACCATCCACCTGGCCCGCCTCGACGGGGTCAACGTCGTCTATCTCGCGACCCGCCAGTCCCAGCACTATCTGCGGCCCTTCACCCGCGTCGGCCGCCGGCTGCCCGCGCACTCCACCTCGCTCGGCAAGGCGCTGCTCGCCACCCACACCGACGAGCAGGTGCGCAAGATGCTGCCCGAGACCCTCTCGCCGCTGACCGAGCACACCCTCACCGACCGCGAGCAACTGATCGAGGAGCTGCGGCAGATCCGCGAGCAGGGCTTCGCCGTGGACCGCGAGGAGAACACCCTCGGCCTGCGCTGCTTCGGCGTCGCGATCCCGTACCGGACGCCCGCGCGGGACGCCATCAGCTGCTCGGTGCCGGTGGCCCGGCTCACGCCCGCGCACGAACAGATGGTCAAGGACGCCCTGTTCGACGCCCGCGACCGGCTGACGCTCGCCACCCGGAGGCTCTGACATGTTCCCGACGACCACGCCCGAGGTCGCGCTGCGCCCGGTGCACGACAGTGATCTGCCGGTGTTCTTCCGGCAGATGAACGACCCGGAGTCGGCGCGCGTCGCCGCGTTCGTCTCCCCGAAGACCGCCGACCGTGACCTCTTCCACGACCACTGGAACGGCATCCGCGCCTCCACCGCCGTGGTGCGCACGATCCTCGCCGACGGCGATGTCGTCGGGCACGTGGCGGTGTACGGCGATCCGGGCGAGCGCGAGGTGACGTACTGGGTGGACCGTCCCTACTGGGGCCGTGGCATCGCGACGGCCGCGCTGCGGGCGCTGCTCACCGAGGTCACGGAGCGCCCGCTGCACGCCCGCGCCGCCGCCGACAACACCGGCTCGGTCCGGGTCCTGGAGAAGTGCGGCTTCACCGTGACGGCACACGAGAGCGGTTACGCCGAGGCGCGCGGCGCGGAGATCCCCGAGTACGTACTGCGCCTGGACTGAGCGCGTCCGGGGTGGACGCGCTCTCCCCCGCGCGGCGGAGGCGGTTCGTCTCCGGGCAGGACGTGTGCGCGGGCCCGGTCCGCGAGCGTGGACGGCATGACACAGCACACCGCACCCGTATCCGTATCCGTATCCGTACCCGAAGTCGACCGCCCGGACGGCACCGCCCACCCCGCCCGCGTAGGACCGCTGCTCCGGGCCGCCCGTGCCGTCGCCGTCCTCGCCTGTCTGCCGTACGTCGGCCTCAAGGTCTCCTGGATCGCGGGCGGCGAACTCGGGATCCCGCCGGGCAGTTCGCTGCTCGACCACCGCGCCACCATGGCCGTCGCCAACGGCCTGACCGTCCTCATGGACGCGGCCGTCGTCGTCCTCGCGCTGCTCCTGACCCGGCCGTGGGGGCTGCGTGTCCGGGCCTGGCTGCTCGTCCTGCCGGTGTGGGTGGCGACCGGACTGCTCGCGCCGATCATGGCCGGGTTCCCGCTGCAGCTCCTGGTACGCGCCTTCGGCGGCAGCGTGGCCACCTCGGGCGAGGGCGCGCGCCAGTTCCTCGACCCGTGGGTCTTCGGTGTCGTGTACGGCGGGTTCATCCTGCAGGGCCTGGCGCTCGGCGTGCTGTTCGTGGCGTACGCGCGCCGCCGCTGGGGCCACTTGTGGCAGGGCACCGTGCGGGATCTGCCCGCGCACGCGCCGACCGGGCCCGCGCGCCGCGTCGCCGCCACCGCCACCGCCGCCCTCGCCCTGGTGCCGGTCACGCTGCACGCGCTGTGGGGGTCGGGGGCGACGGCCGGCCTGAACGCCTCGACGGTCGCGGAGCGTACGAGCGACGGCTACGCCCTGGAGTGGATGCACACCGGCTTCGCCGCCGCCACCGCGGCCGGTGTCCTGATGCTCGCCTTCCGCCGCGGCGGCGCCCTGGCCGTGAAGGTGCCGCTCGCCCTGGCCTGGGTGGGCTCGGGCGCCCTCGCCTGCTGGGGCGGCTGGCTGTCCCTGGCCGCGCTGACCGGCGTCGACGACCTCGCCGACCAGCCGTCCGCGCTGCTGCACCTGACCTACGCTGTCCAGATGATCGTCGGCATGCTGGTGCTCACCATCGGCGCGCACTTCTTCGCCGAACGCGCCTCGGAACACGCCTCGGAACATGCCGCAGAACGTGCCGCGGTCCGGCGCGCGGGGTGACCGTACGGGGCGCGGCGGGCGCGCTGTTCGGGCGGCGGGTCCGGCTGCGCTGGCTCCATCTGGTGCTCGGCGGCGCGCTGTTGATGCCGTACCTGCTGGTGGCGGCCGTGGCGGTCGGGCCGTTCTTCCCCGGTGAACCGCTGCTCTTCGGCTCCCTCGCGTTCCAGCTGAGCTGTTGCGCGGTGGCCCTGCCGCTCGCCGCGCTCACCGCGCTGTTCCCGCTCGCCCGGCCACTGGCGGCGGGGGCGGTACGGACGCTGTGCGAGGTGCCGGGCGAGCGGCTCGCGCAGGGGCCGGCCCGGTCGGGGGCGGCGCGGGGGCGTACGGCGCTCTGGTACGCGCTGCACCTCGGCGTGGGCACGGTGCTCAGCGGCATGATGCTCGCGACGCCGCCGTTCGCGGTCGTCCTGCTCGTCCTGCCGTTCTTCGCGGGGCTGCGGGACTCGCGGTACGGCCTCGACCAAGTCGCCGGTCACCCTTGGGCGTTGGCGCTCACACCGCTCGCCGGTGTCGCCCTGCTGCTCGCGCTCGCGGCCTGCGCGGCGGCGGCCGGGGCGCTGCTCGCCCGCTGGGCGCCGGTGCTGCTCGGGCCGACCCCGGCCGACCGGCTCGCGGCGGCCGAGGCGCGCGCGGCCGATCTGGCGGTGCGCAACCGGCTCGCCCGTGAGCTGCACGACTCGGTGGGGCACGCGCTCAGCGCGGTCACGCTGCAGGCGGGCGCCGCCCGCCGGGTGCTCGACAGCGACCCCGCCTTCGTACGCGAGGCGCTCGCCGCGATCGAGGACACCACCCGGCGCACCGTCGGCGAACTGGACGCGGTGCTCGGCCTGTTGCGGGCGGGCGACGGGGTGACGGAGGAGAGCGGCGCCGTCGATCCGGCGGTACGTCCCGCTCCGGTACTCGGCGCCGACCTGGACGGGCTGCTCGCCCGTACCCGGGCCGCGGGCCTTGCCGTCGAGGCGGCCGTCGACGCCGGCCTGGCGGCGCTGCCCGCGCTCGTCGCCCGCGAGGGCTACCGGATCGTGCAGGAGGGCCTCAGCAACGCCCTGCGGCACGCCCCCGACGTACCCCTCGCCCTGCAAGTCACCCTGGCTGACGGCCAGTTGGAGCTGACCCTGACCAACCCGGTGCCGTCCGCCCCCGCGCCGAGTACCGCCACCGCGCCGCGCCCCGGCGGTGGGCGCGGTCTGCGTGGCATCGAGGAACGCGCCCGGCTGCTCGGCGGCAGCGCGCGCTCCGGCGCCGCCGACGGCACCTGGACCCTGTGCGTACGACTGCCCGTGGAGGACCGCTCATGACAGAAGCCACCGTCGCCCCGGCGCTGCGCGTCGTGCTCGCCGACGACGAACGCATGGTGCGCACCGCCCTGCGGGTCATCCTCGACGCCGAGCCGGACATCGAGGTGGTCGGGGAGGCCGCGAACGGCACCGAGGCGGTGTCCCTGGTGCGGGCCCGGCGGCCCGATGTGGTCCTGATGGATGTGCGGATGCCGGAGACCGACGGCATCCGCGCCACCGAGCAGATCCTCGCCACACTCGACGAGCCGCCCCGCGTCGTAGTCGTGACGACCTTCGAGAACGACGCGTACGTGTACGACGCGCTGCGCGCCGGAGCGTCAGGGTTCCTGCTCAAGCGGGCCGACGCGGACGAGCTGGTGCAGGCGGTGCGCCTGGTGGCGCGCACGGACTCGCTGCTGTTCCCGGCCGCCGTACGCGCCCTGGCCACCGCCCACGCCCCGGCGCGCGCGACGCCTCCGGCGTGGGTGCGGCGGCTCACCGGGCGCGAGGGCGAGGTGCTGCGCCTGATGGCCACCGGCCGCACCAACGCGGAGATCGCCGACGTGATGGCCGTGGGCCCGGCGACGGTGAAGTCGCATGTGGCGGCCGTGCTCGCGAAGACGGGCGCCAGGGACCGCACCCAGGCGGTGATCGCGGCGTACGAGGCGGGTTTCGTCGGCGGGTCCGAGACCGGGTCCGAGATGAAGAGTTCCTGAGAAAGTCGCGCGGGCGGAACACAGCGGTTCGCCCGGTTCGTCTTCTCGTTGCGATGAACAAGACGATCAGGCGCGCCTCCGTCTTCTCACTGCTCCTCGTGCTCGCCCTGCTGCTCCGGGCGACCTGGGTGCAGTTCTACGACGGCGAGGCGCTCGCAGACGACCAGCACAACCGACGGAGCGCGATCGAGCAGTACGCGTACCCGCTCGGGAACATCGTCGTGGCCGGTGAGCCGGTCACCGGTTCCGAGCGGACGACCGGCAGCGATCTGAAGTACAAACGCGCGTACACGGACGGCTCGCTGTACGCGGCGGTCACCGGGTACAGCTCGCAGGTGTACGGCGCGACACAGCTGGAGGGGATCTACCGGGATGTCCTCGACGGCACCGACAACCGCCTCAAGAGCCCGGCCGACGTGGTGACCCGCAAGCGCGCCGACCCCGGCGATGTGGTGACGACCATCGACCCTGCGGTGCAGAAGGCGGCGTACGAGGCGCTGGGCGACACCAAGGGGGCGGCGGTCGCCGTCGATCCGGGCACCGGCGAGATCCTCGGCATGGTCTCCACCCCGTCGTACGACCCGTCGAAGATCAGCGGGTCCACGGACGGCGATGCGTGGCAGGCCCTCAGTGAGGACCCGGACAAGCCGATGGTGAACCGTGCGCTGCGCCAGCCGCTGCCGCCCGGATCGACGTTCAAGCTGGTGGTTGCCGCGGCCGCGCTCGAGGACGGGCTGTACTCCTCGGTCGACGAGCGCACCGAGAGCCCCGACCCGTACACCCTGCCCGGCACGAGCACCGTGCTGCGGAACGAGAACGCGGCGGCGCCGTGCGAGAACGCCACGATCCGTACCGCCCTGCAGTACTCGTGCAACACCGTCTTCGCGAAGATGGCCGCCGACCTGGGGCAGGACAAGGTGCGGGAGACGGCCGAGAAGTTCGGCTTCAACGACGCCGAGCAGGACGTGCCGGTGCGGGCCTCGCAGAGCGTGTACCCGTCGGACATGGACAAGGCGCAGACCGCGCTTTCCGGTATCGGGCAGTTCGACGTGACGGCGACGCCGCTGCAGTTGGCGATGGTCTCGGCGGCGCTCGCCAACGGCGGTGAGCTGGTCGGCCCGCACCTGGTGGACCGGGTGACGGACGGCGACGGCTCGACCCTCGACGACCTCTCCGACTCCGGGTCGACGCGGGTGGTCAGCGAGCGCACCGCCGGTCAGCTGGCGTCCGCGATGGAGACGGTGGTCGACAAGGGCACCGGCACCAACGCGCGCGTGCCCGGCCTGACCGTGGGCGGCAAGACGGGCACGGCGCAGCACGGCGAGAACAACTCGAAGACGCCGTACGCCTGGTTCACGTCCTACGCCAAGGACTCCAGTGGCAAGCAGGTCGCGGTGGCCGTCCTGATCGAGGACTCGGGCGCCGCCCGCTCCGAGGTCAGCGGCAACGGCCTGGCGGCGCCCGTGGCGAAGGCGATGATGGCGGCCGCGCTCAAGTAACGGCCGGGGTCAGGTGG
>NZ_JAAAHS010000283.1 GCF_009908195.1 Streptomyces boluensis
GCCGTAGGGGGTGGCGGGTGGGTCCCAGCCGCGGAGGACCGGCGGTGGTCCGGCGCCGGTGCCGGGGACGGGCCAGGCGCGGTCGGTGACCGGTGCCGGTGGTTGCGCGGGGGTGCCGGGCCTGGTGTGCGGTGCCGGGGTGTGAGGCGGGTTCGCGGTTGCTGTGGCCGTGCAGAGCAGGGCGGGGGCGAGGAGTGCTGTGGCGAGGGTTCTGGCTGTGCGGTGCATGGGGTGAGCTTGCCGGGAGTGGGGGTGGGGGCGCTGATCTTGACCGGGATCTGTGGAGTACTCGCGGGTTGTGGATAACCGCGTCACCCGGTGGGTCGCGGGTCCCGTACACTTCTTGTGGCGATCCGGGTCACCGGGTCGACTTCGCACGCCCCGACATCTGGCTGCAGAGCCGGTAGATGTCAGCGCCCCTCGGTCCCGTACGCGAGTACGTGGCACGGCGCGCGCCGGGGTGTCAGGACATAACCGAGAAAACCCAAGGAGTACGGCCATGGCCGTCGTCACGATGCGGGAGCTGCTGGAAAGCGGCGTCCACTTCGGTCACCAGACCCGTCGTTGGAACCCGAAGATGAAGCGTTTCATCTTCACGGAGCGCAACGGCATCTACATCATCGACCTTCTCCAGTCGCTGTCGTACATCGACCGCGCCTACGAGTTCGTCAAGGAGACCGTCGCCCACGGCGGCACGGTCATGTTCGTCGGTACGAAGAAGCAGGCGCAGGAGGCGATCGCCGAGCAGGCGACCCGCGTCGGCATGCCCTACGTGAACCAGCGCTGGCTGGGCGGCATGCTCACCAACTTCTCGACCGTCTACAAGCGTCTGCAGCGCCTCAAGGAGCTTGAGCAGATCGACTTCGAGGATGTGGCCGCGTCCGGCCTCACCAAGAAGGAGCTCCTGGTCCTCTCGCGTGAGAAGGCCAAGCTGGAGAAGACCCTCGGTGGTATCCGCGAGATGCAGAAGGTGCCCAGCGCCGTCTGGATCGTGGACACCAAGAAGGAGCACATCGCTGTCGGTGAGGCCCGGAAGCTCAACATTCCGGTCGTCGCGATCCTCGACACGAACTGTGACCCCGACGAGGTCGACTACAAGATTCCGGGCAACGACGACGCGATCCGCTCCGTCACCCTGCTCACCCGTGTGATCGCCGACGCTGTCGCCGAGGGCCTCATCGCCCGCTCCGGTGGCGCTGGTGAGGGCAAGGGCGAGAAGGCCGCCGGCGAGCCGCTCGCCGAGTGGGAGCGCGACCTGCTCGAGGGCGAGAAGAAGGCTGACGCCGAGAAGGTCGAGGCCGACAAGCCCGCCGAGGACGAGAAGGCCGTCGAGGCTGTCGAGTCCGCCGAGGCTGAGAAGCCGGCTGAGGCCGAGAAGGCCGACGAGGCCCCCGCCGCCGAGCAGGCCTGATCCGTAACGGATCTCAGGTTCGGTAGTTGACGGCGGGGGTCGAGAGGCCCCCGCCGTTCACCCGTCACCGTAGACTCCGGTCGCCCCGGGCTTTCCAGGGGTTTCGGGCGGCCGTCCCAGACTTCAGAAAGATTCACTGAATCATGGCGAACTACACCGCCGCCGACGTCAAGAAGCTCCGGGAGCTCACCGGCGCCGGCATGATGGACTGCAAGAAGGCGCTCGACGAGGCCGATGGCAGTGTCGACAAGGCCGTCGAGGCGCTCCGTATCAAGGGTCAGAAGGGCGTCGCCAAGCGCGAGGGCCGTTCTGCTGAGAACGGTGCCGTCGTCTCCCTGATCGCCGACGACAACACCGACGGTGTCATCGTCGAGCTGAAGTGCGAGACGGACTTCGTCGCCAAGGGTGACAAGTTCCAGGCCGTCGCGAACGCGCTCGCCGCGCACATCGCCGCCACCAAGCCGGCCGACCTCGCCGCGCTGCTCGCCTCGGAGATCGAGCCGGGCAAGACCGTGCAGGCGTACGTCGACGAGGCCAACGCGAACCTGGGCGAGAAGATCGTCCTGGACCGTTTCGCGCAGTTCTCGGGCGCTTTCGTCTCGGCGTACATGCACCGCACCATGCCCGACCTGCCGCCGCAGATCGGTGTTCTGGTCGAGCTGGACAAGGCTGACGCCGATCTGGCCAAGGGTGTCGCGCAGCACATCGCCGCGTTCGCGCCGAAGTACCTGACCCGTGACGACGTCCCGGCCGAGGTCGTCGAGTCCGAGCGTCGCGTCGCCGAGGAGACCACCCGCGCCGAGGGCAAGCCCGAGGCCGCGCTCCCGAAGATCGTCGAGGGTCGCGTCAACGGGTTCTTCAAGGAAGTCACGCTGCTTGGTCAGCCGTACGCCCTTGACAACAAGAAGTCCGTCGAGCAGGTCCTCAAGGAGGCCGGTGTCAGCCTGAAGCGCTTCTCGCGCATCAAGGTCGGCATCTGAGTCCGTACCGCGATCGACTCAAGACCCCGCTAGGGTCGACAGCAGCCGTCCGGGACAGGATGCGTCCACGGAATGCCGTGGGCGGCGGACGACCGCAGATCTGACGAGGAGGCCATTGCCGCAGTGGGACGTAAGTACCCCCGGCAATGGCCTTCTTGTATGTGTGCCACGCAAGAGAGCGAGATCTCCATGACCAAGGCCGACCAGAGCGGCGACGGCAAAACGACCGGCCGATTTCTGCTGAAGCTCTCCGGTGAGGCGTTCGCCGGGGGTGGGGGCCTGGGCGTCGACCCCGACGTGGTGCACGCCATCGCGCGTGAGATCGCGGCCGTGGTGCGGGACGGCGCGCAGATCGCCCTCGTCATCGGCGGCGGCAACTTCTTCCGTGGCGCGGAGCTTCAGCAGCGGGGCATGGACCGGGCCCGCTCCGACTACATGGGCATGCTCGGCACCGTCATGAACTGCCTTGCGCTGCAGGACTTCCTGGAGAAGGAAGGCATCGACAGCCGGGTGCAGACCGCCATCACCATGGGGCAGGTCGCCGAGCCGTACATTCCGCTGCGGGCCGTGCGGCACCTGGAGAAGGGCCGCGTCGTGATCTTCGGCGCCGGTATGGGCATGCCGTACTTCTCCACCGACACCACCGCCGCGCAGCGCGCCCTGGAGATCGACGCCGAGGCGATGCTGATGGGCAAGAACGGCGTCGACGGGGTGTACGACTCCGACCCGAAGAAGAACCCTGACGCGGTGAAGTTCGACGCCCTGGAGTACGGCGAGGTCATCACCCGTGACCTGAAGGTGGCCGACATGACGGCCATCACGCTGTGCCGGGACAACAAACTGCCCATCCTCGTCTTCGAGTTGCTGACGTCGGGCAACATCGCTCGCGCCGTCAAGGGCGAGAAGATCGGCACGCTCGTCAGCGACGAGGGCACCCGTAACTGACCCTCATCTCCCGGGCGGGGCCCGGGGGATGGACAATGTCCTGCCGGTCGGACACCGTGCAGGAATACGCGACGCAGCCGGCCGCCCACGTGCATGCCGGGCCTCACTCACTCAAGACACGCAGGAGCAAGTGGTGATCGAAGAGACCCTCCTCGAGGCCGAGGAGAAGATGGAGAAGGCCGTCGTGGTCGCCAAGGAGGACTTCGCCGCGATCCGTACGGGGCGTGCCCACCCGGCGATGTTCAACAAGATCGTGGCCGACTACTACGGTGCGCTGACCCCGATCAACCAGCTCGCCTCGTTCTCGGTGCCGGAGCCGCGGATGGCCGTGGTGACCCCGTTCGACAAGAGCGCGCTGCGCAACATCGAGCAGGCGATCCGGGACTCCGACCTGGGCGTCAACCCGAGCAACGACGGTCACATCATCCGGGTGACGTTCCCGGAGCTGACCGAGGAGCGTCGCCGGGAGTACATCAAGGTCGCCAAGACCAAGGCCGAGGACTCGAAGGTCTCGATCCGCTCGGTGCGCCGCAAGGCCAAGGACACGATCGACAAGGCCGTCAAGGACGGCGAGGTCGGCGAGGACGAGGGCCGTCGTGCGGAGAAGGAGCTCGACGACACCACCGCGAAGTATGTCGCGCAGGTGGACGAGCTGCTCAAGCACAAGGAAGCCGAGCTGCTCGAGGTCTGATGAACGACTCTTCCTGGGGGGCTCCGCCGCAGGCCGGCCACTGGGGACCGCCCGAGATGGGCTCCGTCCAGGGGCGCTCCCCGGCGGGTCCTGCCTACGATGAGGCCGGTGCGCAGCAGACTCGGCCCATGCCGATCGTGCCCGAGGTGCCTGACACCAGTGGAGACGCTGCAGACCGCGACGACCGGGAAGCGGGGGCCGCTCTGGCGGGTGGCCCCCTGTTCCGCGACGAGATGCCGCAGGAGCCCATGGCAAGCCCCACACCTCAGGTGCCGCAGCCGCCGCAGAAGAAGCGTGCGGGCCGCGATCTGCGGGCGGCCATAGGGGTCGGTGTCGGTCTGGGCGCGGTGATCGTCGCGTCCCTGTTCGTCGTGAAGGCGCTGTTCGTCGGTGTCATAGCGGTCGCCGTGGTCGTCGGTCTGTGGGAGCTGGCCTCGCGGCTGCAGGAGCGCAAGGGCATCAAGGTGCCGCTCGTGCCGCTCGCGGTGGGCGGTGCGGCGATGGTCGTCGCCGGTTACGCGCGGGGTGCCGAGGGTGCCTGGGTCGCGATGGCGCTGACCGCGCTCGCGGTCCTGGTGTGGCGGATGACGGAGCCCCCCGAGGGTTATCTGAAGGACGTCACGGCCGGGGTGTTCGCGGCGTTCTACGTGCCTTTCCTCGCGACGTTCGTGTCGATGATGCTGACCGCAGACGACGGCGCCTGGCGGGTGCTGACGTTCCTGGTCCTGACGGTGGTCAGCGACACCGGTGCGTACGCGGTGGGCTGGCGGTTCGGCAGGCACAAGCTGGCGCCGCGTATCAGTCCCGGCAAGACCCGTGAGGGGCTGCTCGGCGCGGTGTCGTTCGCGATGGTGGCGGGCGCGCTGTGCATGCAGTTCCTGATCGAGGACGGCACCTGGTGGCAGGGGCTGCTGCTCGGTCTCGCGGTGGCGGTGAGCGCGACGCTCGGTGACCTCGGCGAGTCGATGATCAAGCGGGACCTGGGCATCAAGGACATGGGCACGCTGCTGCCCGGTCACGGCGGGATCATGGACCGCCTGGACTCGCTGCTCCCGACGGCGCCCGTGGTGTGGCTGCTGCTGGTGCTCTTCGTCGGCTCCGGCTGACCCCAAAAGGATCTCGCTGAGGCTTTCGTCAAGGCTCTGAGCTGCGGTTTTTACGGTTGCGGGCTCGTCGTCCACAGGGCGGCGGGCCCGTTGTCGTATGTCTGCGACACTGGTACAGCCATGCCTAAGCCCGGAGAACTCACTTTCGTCGCGCCCCGCGGAGCCAAGAAGCCGCCGCGGCACCTCGCCGACCTCACGCCCGCCGAGCGCAAGGAAGCGGTGGCCGCGATCGGCGAGAAGCCGTTCCGCGCCAAACAGCTGTCCCAGCACTACTTCGCGCGGTACGCCCACGACCCCGCGCAGTGGACGGACATTCCCGCCGCCGCGCGCGGCAAGTTGCAGGAAGCGCTGCTGCCCGACCTGATGTCGGTGCTGCGGCACATCAGCTGTGACGACGACACCACCCGTAAGACGCTGTGGAAGCTGCACGACGGCACGCTCGTCGAGTCGGTTCTGATGCGGTACCCGGACCGGGTCACCATGTGCATCTCCTCGCAGGCCGGCTGCGGGATGAACTGCCCGTTCTGCGCCACCGGTCAGGCCGGTCTGGACCGGAACCTGTCCACCGCGGAGATCGTCCACCAGATCGTGGACGGCATGCGGGCGCTGCGGGACGGCGAGGTCCCCGGTGGGCCCGCCCGGCTGTCCAACATCGTGTTCATGGGCATGGGCGAGCCGCTCGCCAACTACAACCGGGTCGTGGGTGCCATCCGGCGGCTCACCGACCCCGAGCCCGACGGCCTCGGTATCTCGCAGCGCGGCATCACGGTGTCCACGGTCGGTCTGGTGCCGGCGATGCTGCGGTTCGCCGACGAGGGCTTCAAGTGCCGGCTCGCGGTGTCGCTGCACGCCCCCGACGACGAGCTGCGCGACACCCTCGTACCCGTCAACACCCGGTGGAACGTCAACGAGGTGCTCGACGCCGCGTGGGAGTACGCGGACAAGTCAGGGCGCCGCATCTCCATCGAGTACGCGCTGATCCGCGACATCAACGACCAGGCGTGGCGCGGTGACCGGCTCGGCCGGCTCCTCAAGGGCAAGCGGGTCCATGTGAACCTGATCCCGCTGAACCCGACGCCCGGCTCGAAGTGGACGGCGTCGCGGCCCGAGGACGAGAAGGCGTTCGTCGACGCGATCGCCGCGCACGGGGTGCCCGTCACCATCCGGGACACCCGCGGCCAGGAGATCGACGGAGCCTGCGGGCAGCTCGCCGCGTCCGAGCGCTGAGCAGCACCGCACGTGGGCCGGGCTGGGTCAGCCCGGCCCACGTGCAGTACCGTGCATTCGTACAAATGAATTTCGACACGTGAATTCCGACAGGGGAGCGCCACCAGGGCGCTGAGAGTGCGGCACCGCCGCAGACCCTCGGACCTGATCCGGGTCATACCGGCGTAGGGAGTCAGCAGCAATGATCAACAGTACTTTTCGGCGTGCCTGCGTGGCCGTGGTCTGCGGAGCCATCGGCGTCACCGGCCTTGCCGCGTGCGGCAGTTCGGACGGGTCGGGTGCCTCCGGTGAGGACTCCAAGACCGTCACTCTCGTCACCCACGAGTCGTTCAACGTCTCCCCGAAGGTGCTCAAGGCCTTCGAGAAGGAGTCCGGGTACAAGGTCGACGTCCTCAAGAGCGGTGACGCCGGGCAGGTCGTCAACAAGGCGGTCCTGTCCAAGGGCAACCCGCAGGGCGACGTCCTCTTCGGTGTCGACAACACCCTGCTGTCCCGCGCCCTCGACAACAAGCTGTTCACGCCGTACGAGGCCAAGGGCCTGGACCAGGTCAAGGGGGAGTACAAGGCGGACGGGCAGCACCGGGTCACGCCCGTCGACACCGGCGACATCTGCGTCAACTACGACAAGAAGTACTTCGCGGACAAGAAGCTGGCGCCGCCGAAGAACCTCGACGACCTGACGAAGCCCGCGTACAAGAACCTCCTCGTCACCGAGAACGCCGCCACCTCCTCGCCCGGCCTCGGCTTCCTCCTCGGCACCGCCGCCGAGTACGGCGACGAGGGCTGGCAGGGCTACTGGAAGAAGCTCAAGGCCAACGGCGTCAAGGTCGTCGACGGCTGGGAGCAGGCGTACTACGAGGAGTTCTCCGGCTCGTCGGAGGGCAAGAAGGCCAAGGCCGACCGGCCGCTCGTCGTGTCGTACGCGTCCAGCCCGCCCGTCGAGGTGTTGTATGCCAAGCCGCAGCCCAAGGAGGCGCCCACCGGTGTTGCCACCGGCACCTGCTTCCGGCAGACCGAGTTCGCCGGGCTGCTCGACGGCGCGAAGAACGAGAAGGGCGGCAAGGCGCTCCTGGACTTCCTGATCAGCAAGGAGTTCCAGGCGGACATGCCGCTGAACATGTTCGTGAACCCGGTGCGCGAGGGCATCCAACTGCCCGAACTCTTCACCGAGTTCGGCGCGAAGGTCGACGACCCGAAGACCCTGGACCCGAAGAAGATCGCGGAGCACCGTGAGGACTGGGTCAAGTCGTGGCAGTCGCTGGTTCTGAAGTAAAGGCCCGCGCACCGCACAAGGACCGTCGCGGGAGCGCGGTGCGGCTCGGCCTGATGGCCCTGCCCGCCGCGTTCTTCGCGGTGTTCTTCGCCTGGCCGGTCGCGGCGATCGTCGCCCGCGGCCTGAAGGTGGAGGGGAGCTGGCGGCTCGGCCGGCTCGCCGACGTGCTCGGCGACCCCGACATCCTGCACGTCCTGTGGTTCACCGGCTGGCAGGCCCTCGCCTCCACCGGGCTCACCCTGATCATCGCGCTGCCCGGCGCGTATGTG
Source organism: Streptomyces boluensis (assembly GCF_009908195.1). Taxonomy (GTDB): domain Bacteria; phylum Actinomycetota; class Actinomycetes; order Streptomycetales; family Streptomycetaceae; genus Streptomyces; species Streptomyces boluensis. The sequence goes on from NZ_JAAAHS010000283.1 coordinate 7,903, forward strand.
TTCGCGCGCTTCGACTTCCCTGGCAAGGAACTGCTGCGCGCCGTGGTGACCGTGCCGTTCGTGCTGCCCACCGTCGTCGTCGGCACCGCCTTCCTGGCGCTGCTCGGACGCGGCGGCGCCCTCGACAGCCTGTGGGGCGTGCGCCTCGACACCACGGTGTGGGCGATCCTCCTCGCCCACGTGTTCTTCAACTACGCCGTCGTCGTCCGCACCGTCGGCGGCCTGTGGGGGCAGCTCGACCCCCGCCAGGAAGAGGCCGCGCGGATGCTCGGCGCCTCCCGGCTCGCCGCCTGGCGCCGGGTCACGCTGCCCGCGCTCGGCCCGGCCGTGGCGGCGGCCGCGCTGATGGTGTTCCTGTTCACGTTCACCTCGTTCGGTGTCGTGCAGATCCTCGGCGGGCCCACCTTCGCCACCCTCGAAGTGGAGATCTACCGCCAGACCGCGCAGCTCCTCGCCCTCGACACCGCCGCCGCCCTCACCCTCGTCCAGTTCGCCGCCGTCGGCGCGATCCTCGCCGTGCACGCCTGGACCGTGCGCCGCCGCGAGTCCGAGCTGCGGCTCGTCGACGCCGCGCAGACCGCCCGCCGCCCGCGCGGCGCCGGACAGCGGATGCTCCTCGGCGCGGTGCTGCTCACCGTGCTGCTCCTGATCGTCGTCCCGCTCGGGGTGCTCGTCGAGCGCTCCCTGCACACCGCGGAGGGGTACGGCCTCGGCTACTTCCGGGCCCTGACCTCCGAGGAGGGCGGCGCGTTCCTCGTACCGCCCATCGAGGCCATCGGGAACTCTCTGGAGTACGCGCTCGCCGCGACCGCCATCGCCCTCACCGTCGGCGGTCTCGCCGCGGCCGCCCTCACTCGGCGTGCCGGACGCCTTGTCCGCGGCTTCGACGCGCTGCTCATGCTGCCGCTCGGGGTGTCCGCCGTCACCGTCGGCTTCGGCTTCCTCATCACCCTCGACGAGCCGCCGCTCGACCTGCGCTCCAGCTGGATCCTCGTACCGCTCGCCCAGGCCCTCGTCGGCGTGCCCTTCGTCGTCCGCACCATGCTGCCCGTGCTCCGCGCCGTCGACCATCGGCTGCGGGAGGCCGCCGCGGTGCTCGGGGCCTCGCCGTGGCGGGTCTGGCGCGAGGTCGACCTGCCGCTGGTACGGCGCGCGCTGCTCGTCGCCGCGGGCTTCGCGTTCGCCGTGTCGCTCGGCGAGTTCGGGGCGACCGTGTTCATCGCCCGGCCCGACAACCCGACGCTGCCCGTCGCCGTCGCCACCCTGCTCGGCCGGGCCGGAGAGCTCAACTACGGGCAGGCCATGGCCCTTTCCACGATTCTGATGCTGGTGTGCGCGGCCTCCCTGCTGCTGCTCGAACGCATCCGCACCGACCGGACCGGAGAGTTCTAGATGCTGCGACTCGACGACGTGTCCGTGCGCTTCCGCGGCCCCGGCGGCACCCCCGCCCTCGACGGTGTCGACCTCGACGTCGCCGAGCACGAGACCGTGTGCGTGCTCGGGCCCAGCGGCAGCGGCAAGTCCACCCTGCTGCGCGTCGTCGCCGGGCTCCAGGACACCGACGGCGGCCGGGTCCTGCTCGGCGACCGCGACCAGCGCGGCGTACCGGCGCACAAGCGCGGCGTGGGCCTGATGTTCCAGGACCACCAGCTGTTCCCGCAGCGCGACGTCGCCGGCAACGTCGCCTTCGGCCTTCGCATGCACCACGTGCCACGTGCCGAACAGGACGCCCGCGTACGGGAGTTGCTCGACCTCGTCGGACTGCCCGGCGCCGGGAAGCGGGCCGTCGGCTCGCTGTCCGGCGGCGAGCAGCAGCGCGTCGCCCTCGCGCGGGCGCTCGCCCCGCGGCCCCGGCTGCTGATGCTGGACGAACCGCTCGGCCAGCTCGACCGCTCCCTACGCGAACGGCTCGTCGTCGAACTCCGGGAACTGTTCCGCGAGTTGGGCACCACCGTGCTCGCCGTCACCCACGACCAGGGCGAGGCCTTCGCGCTCGCCGACCGGGTCGTCGTGATGCGCGACGGGCGGATCGCGCAGAGCGGCACGCCCCTCGACGTGTGGCAGCGGCCCGCCGACGCGTTCGTGGCCCGCTTCCTCGGCTTCGACAACGTCACGCCCGGCACTGTCACGGGCGAGGCCGCCGACACCGGCTGGGGC
>NZ_JAAAHS010000284.1 GCF_009908195.1 Streptomyces boluensis
ACCGCACCCCGCGCGCCGCCACACCCGCCTCGCCCTGCCCGTTCTCCTCGCCTCGCTCGCCCTGTTCGCCGTGCCCCTCGTCACCGCCGGCCAGCACGCGCGCCCCGCGCCCTACGGCGACCGCCTCACCGTCCACGCGCGCGTGCAGTCCGACACCGCCGCCGAACCCGCACTGCGTACGCGCGGCCGCACCCTGCAGGCGTACGACCCCGGTACCGGGCGGGCCCGCTGGACGCACGCGCGCGTGGGGCACCGCCCGCTCGCCGTGCTGCCCACACCGGGCCACGCCCTCGCGCTCTGGGACGACGGCCTGGTCACCGACACCGAGCGCCGCACCGGCCGGTCCGTGCGCTGGCACCGGGCGATCCCCGCGGGCGCGGACTGGCTGCGTACCCCCGAGGCCCGCGGCGGCGCCGGAGTGCTGCGCACCCTCGACCCGCGCGCCCGCATGGTGGCGGTTGTCACCCCGCGCCGTATCGCCGCCTACCGCACCGCCGACGGCGACCTGCGCTGGGTGCTGCCCGCCGAGCCCGGCTGCGCCTTCGAGCCGAGCCGGGCCGTGCACCACGGGCCCGCGCTGCTCGTCGCCCAGCCCTGCGGCGCGGCCACAAGCGCCTGGCCGGAGCAGCTGACCGCGGTGGACGACCTGGGCCGCATCGCCCCCGGGCGCAAGCCGCTCGGCAACGCGCTGCCCGGCGCCGCGGCCGCGCAGGGTACCGCCCAGGCGCCGGAAAAAGTGGTTGCACACCACCGTTAGAATTGCCCGTATGGCCATTCTCCTTGTGCATTAGACGGCGTCGACCAGCGCCTCCGCCCGTCCGCCGTCCTTTCCCACCTGCCTGGAGTCTGTCCGTGATCACCGCAAGCGGCATCGAGCTGCGCGCCGGCGCCCGCATCCTCATCGAGAACGCTTCGTTCCGTATCGCCAAGGGCGACCGCATCGGCCTGGTCGGCCGTAACGGCGCCGGCAAGACCACGCTCACCAAGTGCCTGGCAGGCGAGGGCACCCCGGCCGGCGGCACCATCAGCCGCTCCGGCGAGGTCGGCTACCTCCCGCAGGACCCGCGCACCGGCGACCTCGACGTGCTCGCCCGCGACCGGGTGCTCTCGGCCCGCGGCCTCGACACCCTCATCCGCAAGATGCGGGAGAACGAACAGCGCATCGCGAACGGCTCGGGCGGCACCCGCGAGAAGGCCCTCAAGCAGTACGAGCGCCAGGAGACCGAGTTCCTCACCAAGGGCGGGTACGCCGCCGAGGCCGAGGCCGCCACCATCGCCGCCGCGCTCGGCCTGCCCGACCGGGTGCTCGGCCAGCCGCTGCACACCCTCTCCGGCGGTCAGCGCCGTCGCGTCGAGCTCGCCCGCATCCTCTTCTCGGACGCGGACACGTTGCTCCTCGACGAGCCGACCAACCACCTCGACGCCGACTCCATCGTCTGGCTGCGGGACTACCTCAAGACGTACCGCGGCGGCTTCATCGTCATCTCCCACGATGTCGAACTGGTCGAGACGGTCGTCAACAAGGTCTTCTACCTGGACGCCAACCGCTCCCAGATCGACGTCTACAACATGGGCTGGAAGCTGTACCAGCAGCAGCGCGAGTCCGACGAGAAGCGCCGCAAGCGCGAGCGGCAGAACGCCGAGAAGAAGGCCTCCCAGCTGCACTCGCAGGCCGACAAGATGCGGGCCAAGGCCACCAAGACCGTCGCCGCGCAGAACATGGCCAAGCGGGCCGACAAGCTCCTCGCGGGCCTGGAGGACGTGCGCCAGAACGACAAGGTCGCCAAGCTGCGCTTCCCCGACCCCTCGCCGTGCGGCAAGACGCCGCTGATGGCCGAGGGCCTCTCGAAGTCGTACGGCTCGCTCGAGATCTTCACCGACGTCAACCTCGCCATCGACAAGGGCTCCCGCGTCGTCATCCTCGGCCTCAACGGCGCGGGCAAGACCACGCTCATGCGCCTCCTCGGCGGCGCCGAGAAGCCCGACACCGGCCAGGTCATCGAGGGCCACGGCCTCAAGCTCGGGTACTACGCGCAGGAGCACGAGACCCTCGACCCCGAGCGCACGGTCCTGGAGAACATGCGCTCGGCGGCGCCCGACCTCGACCTCGTCCAGGTGCGCAAGACGCTCGGCTCGTTCCTGTTTTCCGGCGACGACGTGGACAAGCCCGCGGGCGTCCTGTCCGGTGGCGAGAAGACCCGGCTCGCCCTGGCCACCCTCGTCGTCTCGTCGGCGAACGTGCTGCTGCTCGACGAGCCCACCAACAACCTCGACCCGGCCAGCCGCGAGGAGATCCTCGGCGCGCTGCGCACCTACAAGGGCGCCGTCGTCCTCGTCACCCACGACGAGGGCGCCGTCGAGGCGCTCCAGCCGGAGCGGATCATCCTGCTCCCGGACGGCGTCGAGGACCTGTGGGGCGCCGACTACGCGGACCTGGTCGCGCTCGCCTGAGCCTCCGCGACGCCTCCGGGACTTCCTCCGGGACCGCCTCCGGCACGGCCGGGGCACCCTGATCAACTCCGTATGGATCATTCGCCGGACGCGTGATCCTTCATCTGAGTGAGATCGCCTCGTACCGAGGTGTGTCGTACACGGATTTCGTGGCTGTGCGCCCGGTCGTCGGTTGACGGCCGGGCGCACGTCGCTGACCTGGCACTTCGTCGCGACACCCGTTCGGCCGTACCCGCCGCGCGCCCCGGAGTCGGGCATTCCGCTCGTGTCAGGCGCCGGCCTTGGCGTGAACCTCGTCTCACGGACCTTGCCGAATGGGTGGCCAGGACGCTCTTGAGGGGTGATCATGAGAAGTCCAGAGCGCACTTCCCACGAGGAGGCACGGGTGGCCGAGACTCTGAAGAAGGGCAGCCGGGTAACCGGCGCCGCGCGCGACAAGCTCGCGGCAGACCTGAAGAAGAAGTACGACGGCGGTGCGAGCATCCGGGCACTCGCCGAGGAGACGGGCCGTTCCTATGGCTTCGTGCACCGGATGCTCAGTGAATCCGGAGTCACGCTGCGGGGACGCGGCGGGGCGACGCGGGGCAAGAAGGCCGCCGCCGGCTGAGCACGGGCCGCTCATCCACTTCGATGGTGCCCACCCGGTCGATCCCGTGATCGACCGGGTGGTTACTGTGCAGTCACTTAGCTGACAGGTGTACGCACAGGACGTCCGCGTCCGGCGCGTTCCGCCCGAGGCAGATGTCGACCGCAGCCCCATCGGAGGCACCGCATGGCTTCGCCCGACCCCCAGCACACCGCCGGAACCGAAGTGTTCGCGAAGGACGGCGTCCGACTCGCCGTCGACGACGCGACCGCCACGGTGACGCTCATCAATCCGGACAAGCGCAACGCCCAGAGTCCCGCGCTGTGGCGGGCGTTGGCCGAGGCCGGACGGGCGCTGCCCGGCAGTGTGCGGGTCGTCGTGCTGCGCGGCGAGGGCAAGTCCTTCTCCGCGGGGCTCGACCGGCAGGCGTTCACGCCCGAGGGCTTCGACGGCGAGCCGTCGTTCCTCGATATGGCGCGCGGCGACGACGCCGAGCTCGACGCGGTCATCGCCGAGTACCAGGAGGCGTTCACCTGGTGGCGGCGGAGCGACCTCATCACCATCGCCGCGGTCCAGGGCCACGCCATCGGCGCCGGTTTCCAGCTCGCGCTCGCCTGTGACCTGCGGGTCGCGGCGGACGACGTGCAGTTCGCCATGCGCGAGACCAGCCTCGGCCTGGTGCCCGACCTCACCGGCACGCACCCCCTCGTCTCCCTGGTCGGGTACGCCCGCGCCCTGGAGATCTGCGCCACTGGACGGTTCGTGCACGCCGAGGAGGCCGAGCGGATCGGTCTGGCCAACCTGGTGGTCCCGGGCACCGAACTCGACGCCGCCGCAAGCGACTTGGCGGCCGCGCTGCTCGCCGCGCCCCGCGACGCGGTGATCGAGACCAAGGCGCTGCTGCAGGGCGCCGTCACCCGTTCGTACGAGGACCAGCGCATCGCCGAGCGCGCCGCCCAGGGCCGCCGCCTGCGGGACCTCGCGGGGCTCGGGGACTAGGGGGCGTCTCTCCGATCTTTGCGGATCAGGCCGCGGCGTCTGGTGCGTGCTCTCGGCGTGCGCCCGGATTGCCCTCGTACTGGACGTACTTGGGTGATTCGGGCGTGCGGCGAGAGTGCGTGCCAGGCGTCGTGGACCCGCAAAGATCGGGGAGACGTCCCCTAGCGACTGCCAGGGCGCCACGGCCAGTTCGTCGGTGCGCCGCTCCACCTCGGCGCGCAGCGCGCGGCCCGCCTCCGTCGCCGTACCGTCGGACTCCAACAGGCCGCGTACGACCAGGCGTTGGCGGGCGGACGTCCACTCGTCGGGGCTCCAGCCGCGGCTCGCGAAGGTCGCGGGCGCGGCGGCGCCGACGGCGGCGAACGACACGAGCGCCTCGACCGGGTCGAGCCCCGCCGCGCGCAGGGCGGCCACATGCCCGTCGCCGCGGTGCTCGCGCAGCACGGTCGCCGCGTGCCAGAGCACCTCGTGCGGCGCGTCCGGCCATGGCAGCGCGGCGTTGGCGGCGGCGAGCGGGCGGGCCACGGAGTCGGCGTGCGCGGCCTCGGCTGCGCGGCGGGCGAGTTCGGCCGCCTCCGCCAGGTCCGGGCTGTCGACGGCGGCACCGAACAGCGCGCGCAGCGCCCGGTCGACGGCGCGGCGTCGCGCGTCGAGGACGGCCTCCGGCGGCGCCACGTCCCACACGGCCGGTACGTACGCGGCGACCATGCCCGGCGCGAAGCTGTGGAAGGTGTCCCGCACCGACTCCCGGCTCGCGGCACCCAGCGGCGCCGCGCGGTAGGCGAAGTAGCCGGGCCAGCGCTCCGCGGTGTCGTAGCCGAGCGCGGCGGCCTCCTCGGTGGCCTCCGGCGCGTAGTAGAGCACCGCGTGCAGCGGTTCGAGCAGGTGCCACAACTGCCGTGCGCGAGAGGGCTCGAAGCCCCCAGCGGCCTGCTCGGCGTGGATGTACAGCTCCGGCATGACGCCTCCCGGGACAGCGGGCCCATTGAACTTGTCACTGCGAATGAACTTGTCACTGCGAACTTGTCACTGTCTAGATTGCGCGCCCGCACCAGAACTTGTCAATGCCTAGATCGGGCGTAGCCTGCTGACCATGACCGAACAGCGCGCCTACCACCACGGCGACCTGCGCCGCACCCTGCTGACCGCCGCGCTCGACGCGATCCGCGAGTCCGGGCCCGCCGCGCTGAGCCTGCGCGATCTGGCCCGGCGCGCGGGCGTCTCGCACGCCGCGCCCGCGCACCACTTCAAGGACCGCACGGGCCTGCTCACCGCCATCGCCGCGGAGGGGTACGGGCTACTCGCCGACGCCCTCGCCGAGACGCCCGAGCTGAACGAACGGGGCGTGCGGTACGTGCGCTTCTGCCGCGAGCACCCGGCGCACTTCCAGGTGATGTTCGCGCCCGAACTGCTGCGCGCCGACGACCCGGAACTCCTCGCCGCCCGCGAACGTGCCGGGGACCAACTACGGGCGGGCGTCGCCGGGTTGGCGGCGTCGGGGCGCGGGGACGACGCGCGCCTCGCCGGGGTCGCCGCCTGGTCGCTGGCCCACGGCTTCGCAACGCTGCTGCTCGGCGGCAACCTCGAAGGGCCGCTGGGCGACCGGGATCCGGAGGAGATGTTCCGGGACCTCACCGGGCTGCTGTTCCAGGGCGGGTAGCCGGCGCGCACAGGGCGGTACGACCACGCCCACAAGGCCTCGGAACCGTACGGCCGCACGTATTACCCCGCGGGTAATCGACCCCCCGACCGCTCCCCCGCATGATCGGTCACAGAACAGCGAGCCGCCCGACCGACCTCCGAGGAGTGCGCCATGACTGCCACGACCGCCACCAACTCCCCCGTGAACGGCGCGAGTTCAGCCGCACAGGCCGATGCGACCCGTGCCGTCGTGCAGGAGTTCCTCACCGCCCGGATCGCCGGGGACACCGGCCGGCTCGTGGAGATCTTCGCCGACGAGGTCGACTGGCTGCTCGCCGACAACCCCGTCGTCCCGTGGATCCGGCCGCGCACCACGGGTGCCGAGTGCGCGACGCAGGCCGAGGAGATGGCCGGGTACACCGTCAGCGAGGACAGCCGCGCCTCCGTCGACACCTTCCTCGTCGACGGCGCCGACGCCGTTCTCTTCGGCCACCTCTCGGGCACGGTCAGCGCCACTGGCAAGTCCTTCGAGGGCCCCTTCGCGCTGCGCCTGACCGTCGAGGGCGGCCGCGTCATCCGGCACCACCTGTACGAGAACAGCGTGTCGGTCGCGGCGGCCTGCACCCCCACGGTCTGACCGGGCCTGGGGGTGCAGGGAGGCCTCGCCACCCGAGGAGTTACCCGAGGATCGTGGTGAGGAACTCCCCCACCCACGCGAGGAGTTCGCGACCCACGACCGGCTTGCCGCCGACCTTGGCGGTCTTCGGGCGGGGCACCAGGAGCTGGTGCCCCGTGGGCTTGATGACGGTGCCCGGGTAGAGCCGCTTGAGGCGCAGCTCCTGGGACTCCCGCAGCTCCACCGGCGCGAACCGGATGTTGTTGCCCTGCAGCACGATCTCGCCGACCCCGCAGGCGCGGGCGAGCATCCGCAGGCCCGCGACGAGGAGCAGGTTCTCCACCGGCTCCGGCAACTTGCCGTAGCGGTCGACGAGTTCCTCGCGTACCGCCTTGATGTCGTCCTCCGTGTTGGCGGAGGCGATGGAGCGGTAGGCCTGCAGGCGCAGCCGCTCGCCCGGCGCGTAGTCGTGCGGGACGTGCGCGTCGACCGGCAACTCGATCTTGACCTCGAGCGGCGGCTCCTCCTCGACGCCGCCCTCCATCTGCGCCCGGTAGTCGGCGACCGCCTCGCCCACCATGCGTACGTACAGGTCGAAGCCGACGCCCGCGATGTGCCCGGACTGTTCGCCGCCCAGGAGGTTGCCCGCGCCGCGGATCTCCAGGTCCTTCATCGCGACGTACATGCCCGCGCCCATCTCGGTGTGCTGGGCGATCGTCGCGAGGCGTTCGTGCGCGGTCTCGGTCAGGGGCTTCTCGGGCGGGTACAGGAAGTACGCGTAGCCGCGCTCCCGTCCTCGTCCCACGCGGCCGCGGAGCTGGTGGAGCTGGGAGAGGCCGAAGTTGTCGCCGCGCTCGACGATGAGGGTGTTCGCGTTGGAGATGTCGATGCCGGACTCGACGATCGTGGTCGAGACGAGCACGTCGAACTTCTTCTCCCAGAAGTCCACGACGACCTGTTCCAGGGCCTGTTCGGACATCTGGCCATGGGCCGTCGCGATCCGCGCCTCCGGCACGATCTCGCGCAGCCGCGCGGCCGCCCGGTCGATGGACTCCACCCGGTTGTGGATGTAGAAGACCTGGCCCTCGCGCAGCAGTTCACGGCGCACGGCCGCGCCGATCTGCTTCTCCTCGTACGGCCCGACGAAGGTCAGGACCGGGTGGCGCTCCTCCGGCGGCGTCGTGATCGTCGACATCTCGCGGATGCCGGTCACGGCCATTTCGAGCGTACGGGGAATGGGCGTGGCCGACATGGTCAGCACATCGACGTTGGCGCGGAGCTTCTTCAGCTGCTCCTTGTGCTCGACGCCGAAGCGCTGCTCCTCGTCGACGATGACCAGGCCCAGGTCCTTGAACTTGGTCTCGGAGGAGAAGAGACGGTGCGTGCCGATGACGATGTCGACGGCGCCGTCCTTCAGTCCCTCCAGGGTCGCCTTGGACTCGGTCTCCGTCTGGAAGCGGCTCAACGCCCGTACCTTGACCGGGAATTGTCCGTACCGCTCGGTGAACGTTCCGTAGTGCTGCTGCACGAGCAGCGTCGTCGGCACGAGCACCGCGACCTGCTTGCCGTCCTGCACCGCCTTGAACGCGGCGCGAACAGCGATCTCCGTCTTGCCGTACCCGACGTCGCCGCAGATCAGGCGGTCCATCGGGACCGACTTCTCCATGTCCTCCTTGACCTCGGCGATGGTGGTCAGCTGGTCCGGGGTCTCCACGTACGGGAAGGCGTCCTCCAGCTCGCGCTGCCAGGGCGTGTCCGGGCCGAAGACGTGGCCGGGGGCCGCCATGCGCGCGGAGTACAGCTTGATCAGGTCGGCCGCGATCTCCTTGACGGCCTTCTTGGCCCGCGCCTTCGTCTTCGTCCAGTCGGCGCCGCCGAGCCGGTGCAGCGTCGGGGCCTCGCCGCCGACGTACTTGGTGATCTGCTCCAGCTGGTCGGTGGGGATGTAGAGCCGGTCGCCGGGCTGGCCGCGCTTCGCGGGCGCGTACTCGACGACCAGGTACTCGCGGGTGGCGCCCTGGACGGTGCGCTGCACCATCTCGATGTAGCGGCCGACACCGTGCTGTTCGTGCACGATGTAGTCGCCGGGCTCCAGGGTGAGCGGGTCGATGGTCTTGCGGCGCCGCGCGGGCATCCGCTGGCCGTCCTTGCCGGCGGCGCGCTGCCCGGTCAGATCGGTCTCGGTGAGCAGCGCCAGCTTCAGCGCCGGGTCCACGAAGCCGTACTCGACGGAGCCGCAGGCCACGTGCACCACGGACGGGGCGATCTCGGCCAGGTCAGCGTCCAGGCGGGCGGCGATGCCCTCGCCGCCGAGCACCTCGACCGTACGGGCCGCGGGGCCGTGCGCCTCCGTCACGTACACGGTGCGCCAGCCCTCGGAGAGCCAGCCCTTGGTGTCGGCGAGGGCGCGGGCGGTGTCGCCGCGGTACGACTCGGGGGCGCGCATGCCCAGCTTCAGGGTGTCGGCGGAGAGCTCCTCGTCGGCCGCGAACGGCGACACCGACCACCACATCATGTCCAGCTCACGGGCCCGGTCCCGGACGTCCGCGATGCCCCACAGGGAGGCGGCGCCCACATCGATCGGGGCCTCTCCGCCACCGGCCGTCGCCGCCCAGCTGGCCTGCAGGAACTCCTGGCTCGTCGCGACCAGGTCGGCGGCCCTGGTGCGCACCCGCTCCGGGTCGCAGACAAGCGCCATCGCGCCCTTCGGCAGTACGTCGACGAGCAGCTCCATGTCGTCCACCAGGACCGGGGCGAGCGACTCCATGCCCTCGACGGCGATGCCCTCGGCGATCTTGCCGAGCAGTTCGCCCAGCTCCGGGTGGCGCTCGGCGAGCGCCGCGGCCCGCCCCCGCACCTCGTCGGTGAGCAGCAGCTCACGGCAGGGCGGCGCCCACAGGCCGTGCTCGGCGATCTCCAGGGAGCGCTGGTCGGCGACCTTGAAGTACCGGATCTCCTCGACCTCGTCGCCCCAGAACTCGATGCGCAGCGGGTGTTCCTCGGTCGGCGGGAACACGTCGAGGATGCCGCCGCGGACCGCGAACTCGCCGCGCTTCTCGACCAGTTCGACCCGGGAGTACGCCGCCGCGGCGAGCGCTTCGACGGTCTCGCCGAGGTCGACGGACTGGCCGTGCCGCAGGCTCACGGGCTCCAGGTCGCCGAGCCCCTTGACCTGCGGTTGCAGCACGGAACGCACCGGCGCGACGACCACCGAGACCGGTCCCGTCTCCGGGTCGCCGTCGCTGCTCGGGTGCGCGAGCCTGCGCAGCACCGCGAGCCGCCGGCCGACGGTGTCCGAGCGGGGGCTGAGCCGCTCGTGCGGCAGCGTCTCCCAGGACGGGTACTCCACGACGCCGCTCGGGTCGAGCAGGGAGCGCAGCGCGGCCGCCAGGTCCTCGGCCTCACGGCCGGTCGCGGTCACGGCGAGCACCGGCCGCTTCGCCTCCCGCGCGAGGGCGGCCACGGCGAAGGGGCGGGCCGCGGCGGGGCCGACGAGGTCGATGTGCATGCGGTTGCCGTCGGTGGCGGCCTTCACCGCTTCGGTGAGAGCGGTGTCCTTGACTACCGCGTCGAGCAGACCGTGCAGGCTCATGAAGGGGGTTTCCGTCCGGGAAGCGGGCAACGCGAGGAGCCCGACACGGGTACCGGGCCGGGGGGAGTTTCAGCGTACGCCGCTGCGGCGAACCGCCGCGGGGCTCCGCCCCGGACCCTGCTCCTCAAACGCCGGAGGGGCTGAATTTTCCGG
>NZ_JAAAHS010000285.1 GCF_009908195.1 Streptomyces boluensis
AGACAGGCATCGACGCGGACATCCTCCCCGCCCCCGGCGACGGCGCCCCCGTCGTCGTACCGACGGCCAGGCCCCGCCCCTAGGTCAGCTTCCCTATCACCTCACGGGCGGCGCGTTCTCCCTCCGTCGCGCCGCCCTCCATGAAGCCCTGGAAGTCGTAGGAGCAGTGCTCGCCGCCGATGTGGAGGTTGCCCTGCGGGGTGCCTTCGTAGCCGGCGTAGCGGTGCAGATAGCCGACGGGCCAGTAGGAGTAGGCGCCGAGCGCGTACGGGTTCTTGTGCCAGGCGGAGAGCTGGGCCTTGCCCGTCCAGGCGGCCGAGGTGGCGGGGAAGACCTGGTCGATCTGGCCGAGGTAGCGGGTGGCGAGGTCGCGTACGTAGGGGTCCGTCTCGGTGTTGAACGGGCCCGCCGGTGACAGGGACTTGGCGAGGGTGCCGCCGCCGTACTGGATGAGGATGCCGCCGGTGCCGGGCTGGACCTTGGTGGTGTCCCAGGTCTGCTGGAAGTCGGTGTCGGTGAAGCAGTCGCCGGCGCTGACGCCGGGCCAGGCGCCGGTGCCGCGCCAGGGGCGGCTCGAGAACTGCATGTTGAGCTTGGTGCAGTGGCCCATCCGGGCGTCGCGCAGCAGGTTCGTCATGCGGGGGTCCAACCCGGCCCCGGTGAGGTCGAGTTGCTTGAGGACCGGCAGCGGGACGCACAGGATCGTGTGGTCGGCGGTGGCCGTGCGGGTGGCGCCGGCCTCGGTGTACGTGAGCGTCTGGGTGCCGTCGGCGTTGGCGCGTACGGCGGTCAGGGCGCAGCCGGGGCGCAGGGTGCCGTCGGGCAGGAAGTCGGCGATGGCGTGCGGGAGTTGATCGTTGCCGCCGGTGATGTGGTAGCGCTCGTTGGACAGGCCCCAGATGTTGAAGTGGCCCGGATTCGTCTGGTAGCCCATGAGCAGGACGAGGGCGAGCGCGGACTGGTCCGTGGTGTCGGCGCCGTACTCGACGTTGTAGGCGACGTCGAACCAGCGGCCGAGCGGCGAGCCGTGTCCGCCGGGGACGCGCGAGTCGATCCATTCGTACAGCGACATGTTGTCGAGGGCGGTGCCGGTCGGGGTGGTCTGGTTCCAGAAGACCTCGCCCGCCTCCGACAGGTCGCGGCGCAGGAGCTGGTAGACCGCGTTGAAGTCCTCGTCGGCCTGGGCGCGCGGGTAGTAGGCGCCGTTGAACCAGAGGATCTCCTCGGCACCCTGTGGACCGCCGCCGAGGAAGTCCTCGACGGGGAGGTCGAAGCGGCGGCAGAGTTCGAGGATCTTCTTGTGGCTGGTGTCGATCAGCTCGCCGCCGATCTCGGAGGTCTGGCCGTACGCCCAGTGGTCGCGCTGGGAGTACATGCGGCCGCCGACGCGGTCCGGATTCGCTTCGTAGAGCGTGCAGTTCAGGCCCGCGTCGTGGAGGGTGAGGGCCGCGGTGAGTCCCGCTATTCCGGCTCCTACGACGGCGATGCGGGGTGCGGCGCCAGTGGCTCTCGCTCGGGGTGCCGCAGCGACACCGGCGCCGATCGCGAGGCCCGCCGCCGCTGCCCCCTTGAGGACCGTCCGGCGCGCCGGTGCCGTTGCCGCCGCGCCGCGGACCTCGGCGACGGGTACTCCGAGGCGCCGGGCCTCGCCGTGCTCTGCTGCCAGTCGCTTCAACGCGTGCATGGGATGCGTACGAGACACGGGAGATCTCCTCAGACGGTGGCGGACGATGGCTCGGTGCCGGTGCTGGTGGCGCTGTCGGTGTCTGTGTCGGTGGCGCGCTCGGCCGCGTCCTCGAGGACGATCCGGCCGATGATCTCGTAACGGGCGGGCTGCTTCGCGCGCAGATACAGGCCGAGCCCGAGGCCGCCGAAGAAGACGAGGCCGACGATCCAGGGGATGGCCTTGAAGAAGAGGGAGTCGGCGGCCGTTCCCGCCGCGGTGTCCATGTTGATCACCAGGAGGACGACGACGGCGATCATGCCGATGCCGCCGAGCAGCGGGGCGAGGAAGGTCGTGAACCAGTGCCGGTCCTCGGGGTGGTTCCTGCGGAAGTAGCCGATGACGGCGAACGAGCAGAGGGTCTGCACGATGAGGATCGCCATCGTGCCGAGGATCGCGAGCAGCGTGTACAGGTGGATGTACGGGTCCTGGCCGGTGAGCCAGAAGGCGGCGACCAGGGTGACGGCGATCGCCGACTGGACGTAGGAGGCGATGTACGGGGAGCCGTGCGCGGGATGCGTACGCCCGAGGCCCCGGTGCAGGAATCCCTCGCGCCCGATCGCGTACAGATAGCGCGACGCGCACTGGTGGAAGGCCATGCCGCAGGCGAATGAGCCGGTGATCAGAAGCCATTGGAAGGCGTCGACGGCCCAGGCGCCGATGAAGGAGTGCGCCGGGTCGAAGAACAGGTCGAGCGGGCTGGTGGACTGCGAGACCTTCACCGAACCGGACAGGCCGTTGCCCGCGATGGTCATCCAGGAGACGTAGATGTAGAAGAGACCGACGCCGACGACCGAGATGAGAGTGGCGCGCGGGATGACCTTCTTGGGGTTGCGGGACTCCTCGCCGTACATGGCGGTGGACTCGAAGCCGACCCACGACCAGAAGGCGAAGAAGAGGCCGAGCCCGGCGGATGTGCCGGTGAAGGCGTTCACCGGGTTGATGGGTTCGACGGGGATGCCGTCGGGGCCGCCGCCGTGGAGCAGTACGGCGGTGGCCACGGCGAAGAGGACCGCGATCTCGGCGATCAGCATCACGCCGAGCGCCTTCGCGGTGAGGTTGATGTCGAAGTGCGACAGGACGGCGGTGACGGCGAGCATCGCGGCCGCGTAGAGGATCCACGGCAGGTCGGTGCCGAGCTGGTCGTGGACGGTGGTCTTCGCGAAGTAGGCGAAGACGCCGACGATCGACGCCTCGAAGACGACGTACGCGAGGACGGCGAGCATCCCGGACGCCATGCCCGCGATCCGGCCGAGACCGTGCGAGATGTAGCCGTAGAAGGCGCCGGCGGCGGTGATCCGTTTGGCCATGGCGACATAGCCGACCGAGAAGACGGTCAGGACGAGGGTCGCGAAGAGATAGCCCGCGGGCGCGCCGGTGCCGTTGCCCGCGCCGACGGCGATGGGCAGGTTCCCGGTCATCGCCGTGATGGGCGCCGCGGTGGCGACCGCCATGAAGACGACGCCGACGAGACCGACGGAGTTGGCCTTGAGGCGATGGACCTCAGGTGTGGTTGGTTGCTCTGGCATGGCGGGCACCTTGCCGTGGAGTGACCTACGCCACAACCCGGCAGGAGGTCGCGCAATTGCCTTACGGAGACGACGAGTTGTCGGGCCTCAGCGCCTCCCCCGCTCTGGGGGCACCGCCCCCACGTCTGCCTCAGTCGTGCGGGTGGCGGCGTTCGTCCGAGGGGTCGGCGGACTTGCGGGTGTGGGTCCGCAGGCGCCCCGTCACATCGTCCGGCGGCAGGAACTGCGCCCAGCGCTCCGGGAACTCGGAGGGCATCTCCGGGTTGTCCGGGTCCTCCTGCGCCGCCCGCGCCGCCCTCGCCCTGGCCACGACCTCGGCGGCACGCGCCTCCCTGACCCGCTCGTTGGCGGCCCGCGCCGCGGCCGTGGCGAGGGAGGGCCACACCCGGTCGACGGCCGCGTTCACGGCCGCGCCGACCAGGACCGCGAAGGCCGCGACCCCGATCCAGAGGAGCACCGCGATGGGCGCCGCCAGCGAACCGTAGATCGTGGGTCTGCCGCTGGGCCCCTCAATGGTGTTGGTGAGGTAGATACGGAGCAGGAAACTGCCGAGCACCCACATCCCGAGCGCCACCAGCGCACCCGGCGCGTCCTCCACCCACGGCGAACGCACCGGCACGGACACGTGGTACAGCGTCGTCAGGAAGATGATCCCGAGCAGGATCACCACCGGCCAGTACAGGACCCGCACAAGCGACTCGGACCACGACACCAGGTCGATCACGGCGTCAGGGCCCGCGACCATCAGCGGCAGCGCGACCGAGCCGATCAGCAGCGCGACGATGAACAGCAGAAACGCGAGCAGCCGCGTCTTCACGATGCCGCGCACCCCGTCGAGGCCGTACATCACGGTGATGGTGTCGATGAACACGGTCACCGCGCGCGAGCCCGACCACAGCGAGATCACGAAGCCGATCGAGATGACGTCGGGCCGTCCGCCCTTCATCACGTCGTCGAGGATCGGCCTCGCGATCTCGGTGACGCCCCGGTCGGACAGGACGGTGCTCGCGGCCTCCAGGATGTTCTCCCGCAGCGACTGGATGGTGTCGGCGCCGGTCCAGGTGTCGACGTAGCCGAGAAGTCCGATCAGGCTGAGCAGCAGCGGCGGTACGGAGAGCAGGGTGAAGAACGCGGCCTCCGCGGCGAGGCCCAGGATGCGGTACTCGACGCAGGAGTCGACGGTGTCCTTCACCAGCAGCCAGGCGGTCTTGCGCTTGGAGACGTTCCGGTAGAGGACCCGCGCGCGGTGGAGCCGTCCTGAGGTGGTCTCAGGTGTTTCTTTTGCCTGGTGCACGTCCTTACCGTATCCGTATGGCAGCGAGCACCCACACCGTGACCAATCAGGCGCCTCCCCTGGTGGGATACGACGTGTACACGTCCGATCGAGCCCTGTCCGAAGCGGTCGAAAGGCATCTGGACCCGGACCTCCTCGACGCGGCCCGCACCGAACTCAGCGCCCTCGGCACCGCCGCGGGATCGGCCGAGGTGCAGGAGTGGGGCGTCCTCGCCAACGAGAACCCGCCGAAGCTGCGCACCCACGACCGCTACGGCCACCGCGTCGACGAGGTCGACTTCCACCCGGCCTGGCACCGGCTGCTCGACGGCGCCGTGTCGGCGGGCCTGACCTCGGCGTGGAACCGGCCGGGCGGGCATGTGCGACGGGCCGCCGGATTCCTCGTGTGGACGCAGGCGGAGGGCGGTCACGGCTGCCCGGTCTCGATGACCCACGCGGCGGTGCCCGCCCTGCGCACCGACCCGGAACTCGCCGCCGAGTGGGAGCCCCGGCTCACGTCCACGGTGTACGAGCAGGGCCTCAGGCCCGCCGCGCGGAAGGCCGGTGCGCTGTTCGGGATGGGCATGACGGAGAAGCAGGGCGGCAGCGACGTACGCGCCAACACGACGGCGGCCCGCCCGCTCTCGGTATCCGGCGAGTACGCCCTGACCGGCCACAAATGGTTCTGTTCGGCGCCCATGTCGGACGGCTTCCTGGTCCTCGCCCAGGCGCCGGAAGGCCTGAGCTGCTTCCTGGTCCCCCGCGTCCTGGACGACGGCACCCGCAACGCGTTCGCGATCCAGCGGCTCAAGGACAAGCTGGGCAACCGCTCGAACGCCTCCGCCGAGGTCGAGTTCGACGGTACGTGGGCACGCCGGGTCGGTGAGGAGGGGCGCGGGGTGCGCACCATCATCGAGATGGTCGCGGCGACCCGCCTGGACTGTGTGCTCGGTTCGGCGGCCCTGATGCGGCAGGCCGTCGCACAGGCCGTGCACCACGCCACGTACCGCAGCGCGTTCGGCGGCCCGCTCATCGACAAGCCGCTGATGCGGAACGTCCTCGCCGACCTGGCCCTGGAGTCGGAGGCGGCGACGACGCTCGCGCTGCGGCTCGCGGCGGCGTACGACGAGGGCGGGGAGCGGGAGCGGGCGTTCCTGCGGCTCGCCGTTCCGGCGGCGAAGTACTGGGTGACGAAGCGGTGCACGCCCCTCGCGGCGGAGGCCCTCGAATGCCTGGGCGGCAACGGGTACGTGGAGGAGTCGGGCATGCCGCGCCTCCTCCGCGAGTCCCCGCTGAACTCGATCTGGGAGGGCGCGGGCAACGTCCAGGCCCTCGACGTACTGCGCGCCCTGCAGCGCGAACCGCAGGCGCTGGACGCGTTCCTGCGCGAGGTGGGCCTGGCCCGTGGCGCGGACCACCGGCTCGACGGCGCGATCAAGGACCTGCTGACCGAACTCGCCGACCTGAACGGCATCGAGGCCCGCGCCCGCCGCCTCGCCGAACGCATCGCCCTGGTCCTCCAGGGCTCCCTCCTGGTCCGCTTCGCACCCCCCGAGGTAGCGGACGCCTTCTGCGGGTCCCGCTTGGGCAGGGATTGGGGCACGGCTTTCGGCACGCTGCCGCACACGCTGGATCTGGGGGCGGTGGTCGAGCGAGCGGCGCCGGAGTTCGGGTAGCCCGGGAAATCCAGCCCGTCCGGCGTTTGAGGACGAGCCCGCAGGGCGATCGAGGGTGCCCCACAAAGAGGGCGCGACGTACGCCGACGTAAAAGAAAGCGCCGCAGGGGTGATGCCGCGCCGACACGGCACCACCCCTACTGCCCACTTTCGGTCAACGCCTCCCCGCTCCGCGAGAGTTGCACACCGTTGCATCGACTCCTTCCAACTCGGCCCCGTCCGGCCGTTCCGGCGGGACGATGGGCCGAGCGAGAGCAATACGCGCTGGGGTTGCGGGGAGGCACCGGTGACGAACTCGACGATCGACCTGGTACGGCTCGCGGCGATGGACTCGGTCCGCGCCGCCCGGCTGCTCAAGGGCGTGCGCGACGCCGCCCTGTCCGGGGCGGAGTCACCGGTCGGACCACGCCCGGTCATCGAGGAGTCGTGGGACCGGATGCTGCGCGGCGGCGTGGACCCGGACCACGACCACCGGACCGGACTGCTCGCCGTGGAGGACATCGAGGAGCGGCGCCGCAGTTCGCCCCTGCGGGAGATCGTGCAGGTGCTGCGGGAGGGCCTGGTGTCCATCGCGGACGCGGCGCAGCACATCATGGTGGTGGCCGACACGGAGGGCCGGGTGCTGTGGCGCGAGGGTCACACCTCGGTGCTGCGCAAGGCGGACGGCCACGGCTTCGAACTGGGCGCGGACTGGCGGGAGTCGACGGTCGGCACGAACGGCGTGGGCACCCCGCTTGTGGTGCGCAGACCGGTGCAGGTGTTCTCGGCGGAGCACTTCGTACGGACCCACCACTCGTGGACGTGCGCGGGCTCGCCCGTGACCGATCCGCGCGACGGCCGGCTGATCGGCGTCGTCGACATCAGCGGCCCGGTCGACACGATGCATCCGGCGACGCTGGCCCTGGTCCACTCGGTGACCCGGCTCGCGGAGGCGGAGTTGCGCACCCGGCATCTGGAGACCCTCGACCGGCTGCGGTCGGTGGCCCTGCCGCTGCTCTCCCGGCTGACGGGCCGCGCGGTGGTGGTGGACGACAACGGCTGGACGGCCGCGGTCACGGGCATGCCGCCGGTCGACCGGATCCCG
This sequence comes from Streptomyces boluensis, assembly GCF_009908195.1. Classification (GTDB taxonomy): domain Bacteria; phylum Actinomycetota; class Actinomycetes; order Streptomycetales; family Streptomycetaceae; genus Streptomyces; species Streptomyces boluensis. The sequence continues at coordinate 7,286 of NZ_JAAAHS010000285.1, forward strand.
CTGCCCAAAGCGTTCACCGGCGGCCGTACGTGGCTGGGTTCCCTCGGCGGGTGCACGGCCGAGGAGTTGCCGGGCGGCGGCTGGCTGCTCCGCCCCGACCCGGCCCCCGACGCGCAGGACGCACGGACCGGCACGTCCCTCGTCCTCGACCTGACGGGCACCCGGCACTGGACGCTCACCGTGTCGGGCAGCACCGGCCGCTGGACCCACGAACTCTCGCCCCGGCACGCCGAACTCCTCTACGTCCTGGCCACGCACCCGACGGGCCGCACGGCCGCCGACCTGGCGGCGGACGTGTTCGGCGACCCGGAACGCACGGTCACGGTGCGCGCCGAACTCTCCCGGATACGCCGCTACTTGGCGGGCCTCCTCGACCACCGCCCGTACCGCTTCCGCGAGGACACCGACGTACGCGTCCTCCTCCCCGGCTCCCCCGCCGACCTGCTCCCGCACTCGACGGCACGCTCGGTGCTGCGGGGCAGGGCGGGCTGAGGGCGGCCCCGGGCCGTACGGAGCCGAGGCCGCACGGAGCCGAGGCCGCACGGAGCCGAGGCCGTCAGCCGACCGGCGGGCCGGGTCGCCGCAGCGGTTCCACGACGCTCGCGAAGCTGTCGCCGCCATGGCCCTCGGCCTCCCGGCGCGTGAGCAGATCGAGCAGCGCGGCGTGCGGCCCTGGGGGGACGCCCTGTGCGCGACTCACCTCGACAAGCCCGGCCACAGCCGTACGGTTCATGGCGACGGTCGAGGCGCCGTCCGCGTAGGCCCCCGCGTCGATCTCCCGCGCCAGCTCCGGGAGGAAGGCGAGGAGCCCGGTGAGCCAGCGGGACAGGAGCGGCACGAACTCCGAGGCCCTCCTGCCCACGGAGGCCAGCAGCGCGGCGGAGTGCACGAATCCGGCGAGAGTCGCGTATCCGCCGCCGAGCAGCGCCAGGTCCTCGAACTCGGCGAGCCCCGGATCCGTCCCCAGATGGTGCGCCGGAGCGAGCAGCTCAAGCACCGCGTGATGCCGCGCGAAGGCCTCAGCATCCCCGCTGTACAGGAAGAACGCCTCCGTCGTCCCCACGGTCTCGGGCAGCCCCAGCATCGCCCCGTCCAGGTACTGGGCCCCGTGACCGGCCACTTGGCCGGCCAACTCCCGTGCCTGCTGCGGAGTGCTGGTGGTGAGGTTCACGACCACCCGGTCCCGCAGCCGCTCGCCCGCCCGCGCAAGGGTGTCCCGTGCCGCCTCGTGATCGAGGAGCGTGACCAGCACCAACTCCCCGTCGGAGACGGCCTCGGCCACCGTTCCGGCCACGCGCGCGCCGTCCCGTACCAGGGGCTCGGCACGCTCGGGGGTCCGGTTCCAGACGGTGACATGGTGCCCCTGGGCGAGCAGGGTCCGGGCGATGGGGGCGCCCATGCGTCCCAGTCCCAGTACGGATACCCGGGACGTGTGCCGCTGGTTCTCACGCATGGTTCTGCTCCTGTGCCGTGTGGAAGGCCTCGGCGACAGCCGCGATGCCGTCCGCGCCGTGCCCCGCGGCGCTCGCGCGGGCCAGCAACGCACGGACCATGTCCGGGAGTTCGGTGCCGATTCCGCGCACGCGGCTGGACTCGGCAAGGTGTTCCAGGGCGGCCGCGTGGACGTCGACGGTGCCGTCGTCGTCCGGGTACCGGCCGGTCGCGACGTGGTCCGCGTGCGTGACCATCAGGCCCGTCACGAACGGCATGTGACCGGCGGCCACTGTCGCGAACGCGACCGGATCGACCCCCTCCGCCCCGGTCAGCGCGACCGCGTGGTGAAAGCCCGCGAGCGCCCCCCAGGCCAGGCCGAACAGCGCCGTGTCGTACACCGCGGCGGCACCGGCGTCCGGCCCGACGAGCAGGGCGTTACCGAGCGCCGCGAGCACTCCGCGGCGGGCCTCGAACACCTCGGGCGCGCCGCTGAACACGAACAGCGCCTCGGGCGTGCCGACGATCCGGGTGCCGCTCATGGCCGCTCCGTCCAGGTAGGCGGCACCGTGCTGTCCGGCCCAGGCCGCCTCAGCTCGCGCCTGTTCGGGGGTACCGGAGGTCAGGTTGACGAGCACCTTGCCCCGCAGCCGGTCGGCGACCGGTTCGAGGAGTTCCCGTACGGCCGCGTAGTCGGAGACGGCGATCACCACCAGCGGCCCCGCCGCGAGCGCTCCGGTCAGGGACGCCGCTGCGGCCGCACCCTCCGCGACGAGCGAGCCGGCCTTGCGTGGGCTGCGGTTCCACACGGTGGTCGCGTGCCCGGCAGCCAGGAAGGCCCGCGCGAGGGTGGTGCCGAGCTGCCCGAGCCCGAGAACCGTGACGGCGCCGGTGTCTGCGGCGGTTTCTGTGGCGGTGCCTGTGGCGGTGTCTGTGTCTGTGACTGCGCCGGTGACGCTTTCGGGGGGCGTGGCCGTGGGGTCCGCGGTCGTTCGCGACATCTCAACTCTCCTTCGGTAGGCCGCTGTTGCGTGCGGTGCGGCGGCCGGTGGCGGCCGGTGGTGTGCGGTGATGTGCGGGCCGTTCCGTTCGGCCCAGGAACACCGTGCCGGGGAGTCCCGTCGGACCGCTGTCGGATCGCTGTCGGTGCTCCCGGCCGCCGACACGGTCCCGCCGTCCGCCTCCCGTCGACGACGAGGGTCGGATAACTTGAACCGATGATCTTCGGGGTGCTGGGCTCGCTGACCGTGCACACAGGGACGGCAGCCCTCGACCCCGACCCCGAC
>NZ_JAAAHS010000286.1 GCF_009908195.1 Streptomyces boluensis
GGGAGGGAGTCGGCGTACGAAGTCATGGGGCGACGGTCTCGCGTCCCGTCGACAGATCGTCGACAGCCCGCCTACACCCCGGTTCGGGGCGGAGACGGGCTGTCGTGGTGACCCGGCGCGCGAGCCGCCGGACGTCAGGCCTCGATGTCGTCCTTGGTGGACTCGGCCTTGCCGGACTCGACCTTGACCGTGTCGCCCTTGCCGGCGTCGGTCTCGGCGGAGTCGGTCTTCGGCGGCTCCGCGGCTGCCGCCTTCTCCTGCTTCTTCGAGGCGATCAGGCTGGTGATCGTCGTGACGACCAGCACGGCGCAGATGACACCCAAGGAGAACGGAATGGAGATCTCCGGTACGTGCACACCGCTCTCGTGCAGGGCGTGCAGCACCAGCTTCACACCGATGAAGCCGAGGATGACCGACAGGCCGTAGCTCAGGTGGACCAGCTTCCTGAGCAGTCCGCCGATGAGGAAGTACAGCTGCCGCAGACCCATCAGCGCGAAGGCGTTCGCGGTGAAGACGATGTACGGGTCCTGGGTCAGGCCGAAGATCGCCGGGATGGAGTCGAGGGCGAAGAGGACGTCGGTCGTGCCGATCGCCAGCATGACGACCAGCATCGGCGTCATGACCTTCTTGCCGTTCTGCTGGATCCACAGCTTGGTGCCGTGGTAGCGGTCGGCCACGCCGAAGCGCTTCTCGGCCGCCTTCAGCAGCTTGTTCTCCTCCCACTCCTCGTCTTCGTCGTTCGCTCGGGCCTCCTGGATCAGCTTCCAGGCGGTGTAGATGAGGAACGCGCCGAAGATGTAGAACACCCACGAGAAGCTCGTGATGATCGCGGCACCTGCGGCGATGAAGATCGCGCGGAGCACGAGGGCGATGAGGACGCCGACCAGCAGCACGCGCTGCTGGTACTGCGACGGCACCGCGAACTTCGCCATGATGATCACGAAGACAAAGAGGTTGTCGACGCTCAGCGACTTCTCGGTGATGAAGCCGGCGAAGAACTCTCCGGCGGGCTGTCCGCCACCGAAGATCAGAAGCCCGAGCCCGAACAGGGCCGCCAGGACGATCCAGACGACCGTCCAGACTCCGGCTTCCTTGATGGATACGTCATGGGGCTTACGCCCGATGAAGAAGTCCGCGCCGATCAGGGCACACAGACCCACGATCGTGAGGACCCACATGGTCAGGGAAACATCCACTGCGCCTCCGGCAGTACGTAACGGCACAAACACCAGCGTCGTCGCTGCCGGAGGTCTCTTCCACCCGGGACGTCGTCTGCACGAGCGCCACACGGGCCGACGCCCCGGGACCTGGCCCAGGTCCGTATTGACGGGAACGCCGCAGTCAGGAGTACTCCCCTCCGCGAGAAGAAGACTACGCGAATTACCAAAGAAAGGTAAAGCGTGAGGTAAAGCACAAGCCAAAACCGCAGGCCAGAGGGCTTTTGCCAGAGGATTACTGAGCAAAAGCCCTCGTCTGCGGCCGGTCTCGGCTCAGCGGCCCCAGGCCCGGCGGGCGTCCGCCACCCGCGCGAGCACGTCCGGCAGCACCTGACTGCCGGGCGGGGTGAGCGCCGGCTCGTACGTCCAGGCGTGGCCGACCCACGGGTCCGCGAGGTGGTCGTCGGGCACCGGCGTGAGCCGCAGCAGCGCGCGCCACAGCGGGTCGAGCACCGGTCCGAACCCGGAGGCCTGCTCGCGGTCGGCGACCATCATCAGGTGGACGCCGACGGCGGGCCCCTCGTCTGCGAGGTAGCGCAGCTGGGTCACGGCGCGGTCGTCGAAGCCGTGCGGGAAGTCGTTGACGATCAGGAGCTGCTCGGCGGTGTCCACGTCGGGCGGGAGCGAGTCGGCGGCGCGGGCCCGCACCGCCATCTGCACCAGGTCGACCCGGCGGGTCAGCTGGGCCAGCGTCTCGGACACCCCGGTCGCGCCCGCGGTGGGCGACCCGGCGAGCACTCCGGCGTCCCGCAGCGGCGCAAGCGAACCGGTCGCCGTACCCGCGGGGTCGATGACGTGCACCGCGAAGTCACCGGGCGGATAGACCGCGAGCAGCCGGGCGGCGATGGCCACGGCGGTGTCCATGGCGAGGCGGCCCATCTCGTCGCTGTCGGCGAGGGACGCGGTCGCCGAGGAGGCGTTGCGTCCGCTGTCGATCCACAGGCCGCGCTCGAGCGGCAGCCTCATCAGCATCGGGATCCGCAGGTCGGCGCTTTCGGGCAGGTGCAGATCGCCGAGGCGCAGGGCCATGGGGATCTCCATGGGGACGCGGTACGCGTGCCAGACCGGGTTGTCCCAGGCCGCGAAGGGCGGCGGCAGCGCGGGCTCGACCACCTCGGACTCGGCGGCGAGCTGGGCCAGATCCCGGTCGAGGACCGCTCTCGCCTGCTCGACGAGCTTGGCCTGCTTGGCGCGGGCCGCTTCCCGCGCGGCGTCGCCCTGCCCGCCGATCCTGCTGCGCGGGTCGGAGAGGACCTGGTCGAGCTCCTTCTCCATACGGGACTCGGCGAAGTCGACGGCGCTGCGGTACGCGGCCACGCTGCGGGCCAGGTCCTCGAACATGCCCCACACCTGGTTGTAGAGCCGCTCCTCCATGGACCAGCCGTTCGCGTCGCCGGCGACCGGCCGCGCGGGCTGTCCCGGCTCCGCGGGTGGTGCGGTCGGCGCGGGTACGGGCGGTGCGGCGGTACGACGTGAGGGGTGGGTGTAGTCGACGGGCCCGCCGGTGGACGCCGCGTCGGGGGTCTGCGCCGACTGGCCCTGCTGGTCGGCGACTTCGGGCCGACCCGGCTGATCCGGCTGCCCCGGCTGATCCGGCGTCATGGAGGTGGGCGGGGCGGGGCGTTGGAGGGTGAAGTCGTCCTGCTCGCCAGCGGACCCGGCGGTGTACCCCTCCGCCGGGGCGGGCGCGGCGGACTGGGTGCTGTGGCCGTGGCTGTGGCCGTCGGTGCCGGACTGCGCGGACTGCCCGGACTGCGCGGACTGCGCGGACTGCGCGGACTGCCGTACCCGGTCGGACTCCGCCGTGCGCTGCGGGGGCGGGGCGACGGAACGGGCCATGCCGCTCGCCACCGCGTCCAGGATCCGTGCGGCCAGCTCGCGCGCTTCCGCCAGGCCCTGGTCGGTGAGCATCTCGGCGAGGCCGCCCGCGTACCCCTGGCCGACGGCGCGCACCTTCCAGGCGTTCTGTCGGCGGTACAGCTCAAGGGCGACGACGGCGGACTCGGCGCCGAGGTCGGTGATGGTGTAGCTGGCGATCTCGGAGCCGTCGAGTCCGGTCACCGCGACGAACGGTGCGGCAAGGGCGCCGAAGCTGACCGCTCCTGACCCGCCGCCCTCGCCGGGTGCGCCGCTCGTGACGGGCAGTGCGAGGAGGATGTTGACCCGGTCGGCGCCGGGCGGCAGGGCGCCCAGGTCCACGGCGAGGCGGTGGTCGGCGGCGGCCTGCTTGGAGACTTCCAGGCCCGGCAGGCTGGGCGATCCGGGGTGCGCCACCCAGTCGCCACCGCGTACCTTGCCCTGCTCGTCGCTGATCGTCGCGCCCGCCACGATCGGCCGGCCGGCCGACACCCGGATCTCAAGTCGGGTCCGGGGCAGTACATGGTTCTGGCCCCTGACCAGCTCGGCCGTCATCGCCTTCGTTCCCCTCGTCGCGCTTCTCTTCAGATGTGTTGCCACCGCTGTGTTGCCACTGCTGTGTTGCCACCGCCGCGAGTTGACCGCGCGGCCGGGTCCGCGTCCGTTACAGGTGCGGCAGGATCGACGGCATCAGGTCCTGGAACGTGCGGCCGTTGGCCGCGGTGCCGAGGGCCGTCATGGACCAGCCCGCGCCCACGCGGTGCACCTTCGCCATGATCTGGGCGGTGTACTGGCCGCCGCCGTCGAGGGTGTAGCGGGCCGTCTCCTGGCCGTTGGTCTCGTCCACCAGGCGGCAGAAGGCGTTCTGCACTTCCTGGAAGGTCTGGCCGGTGAAGGAGTTCACCGTGAAGACGATCTGGTCGATGTGGACCGGGACCCGCTGGAGGTCGACGAGGATCGCCTCGTCGTCGCCGCCCTGGCCGACGCCGCCGACGAGGTTGTCGCCGGTGTGCCGCACCGAGCCGTCGTCGCTGACGAGGTGCCGGAAGAACACCACGTCGACCGGCTCCTTGTCGGCGAAGAGGACCGCCGACGCGTCGAGGTCGACCTCCTTGGTCCGGGAGCCGAACAGGCCGCGGCGCTGCGCCGCCTGCCAGCCGAGCCCCATGCGCACCGCGGTCAGGGTGCCCCCGTCGTCCTTCTGCAGGCTGATCGCCTGCCCCTTGGCCATGTTGACCGACACGCAGTGTCCCCTCTCGAACCCTTACCGACGACCGATCGCCCCAGTCGCGGTCGGCTGGTCAGCACCCTACGCAGTGCGACGTACATCACCGCAGCCCGGCGGTTGTTTGTGGCGTTCTTGCAACACACCGCCCGGCCCTGTCGGCGCACCGGCCGGACGGGCCTCGCCCGGCCGGGCGCTCAGGCTTCCCCCGCGCCCCTCAGGACAGCCCCGCCTCTCTCATCTGGCGCAGTTCCTTCTTCATCTCGTGCACCTCGTCGCGCAGTCGTGCGGCGACCTCGAACTGGAGGTCGGCGGCCGCAGCCCGCATCCGGTCGGTCATCTCCTCGATCTGCTCGGCGAGTTGGGCGGCGGGGCGGTCGGTCGGCGCCTGCTCGGCCTTGCCCTTCGCGGACTTGGCGCTCTTTTTCGCCCCCTTGGCGGCCTTGCCCGCGGTGCCGCCGTCGGCCTTCGCGGAGCCGAGTGAGGGCACCGGCGCCTTGGCGCCCTTGCCGTCCTTGGACTTGCGGTACCCGGAGCCGAGGAGCTCCTCCGTGTCGACCTCTTCACGGGCGATGGCCGAGACGATGTCGTTGATCTTCTTGCGGAGCGGCTGGGGGTCGATGCCGTTCGCCTTGTTGTACGCGACCTGCTTCTCGCGGCGCCGGTTGGTCTCGTCGATGGCCTTCTCCATCGCCGGCGTGATCTTGTCCGCGTACATATGGACCTGTCCGGAGACGTTGCGCGCGGCGCGGCCGATGGTCTGGATCAGGGAGGTGCCGGAGCGCAGGAAGCCCTCCTTGTCGGCGTCGAGGATCGACACCAGGGACACCTCGGGCAGGTCGAGGCCCTCGCGGAGGAGGTTGATGCCGACCAGGACGTCGAACTCGCCCGCGCGCAGCTCGCGCAGGAGTTCCACGCGGCGCAGGGTGTCGACGTCGCTGTGCAAGTAGCGAACCTGGATGCCGAGTTCGAGGAAGTAGTCGGTGAGGTCCTCGGCCATCTTCTTGGTGAGTGTGGTGACGAGGACGCGCTCGTCCTTCTCCGCGCGGGTGCGGATCTCGTGCACCAGGTCGTCGATCTGCCCCTCCGTGGGCTTCACGACGACTTCCGGGTCCACCAGGCCGGTGGGGCGGATGATCTGCTCGACGTACCCGTCGCCGCGCGAGAGTTCGTACGCACCGGGTGTGGCCGAGAGGTAGACGGTCTGGCCGATGCGCTTCTGGAACTCCTCCCACTTCAGGGGGCGGTTGTCGAGTGCGGACGGCAGGCGGAAGCCGTGGTCGACGAGGGTGCGCTTGCGGGAGGCGTCGCCCTCGTACATGGCGCCGATCTGCGGCACGGTGACGTGCGACTCGTCCAGGACGAGCAGGAAGTCCTCGGGGAAGTAGTCGAGCAGCGTGTTCGGCGCTGTGCCGGGGGCGCGGTCGTCGAAGTGCATCGAGTAGTTCTCGATGCCGGAGCAGGAGCCGATCTGGCGGAGCATCTCCAGGTCGTACGTGGTGCGCATGCGCAGCCGCTGGGCCTCCAGCATCTTGCCCTGCTTCTCCAGCTCGGCGAGGCGCTGGTCGAGCTCCTTCTCGATGCCGGTGACGGCCTTCTCCATGCGCTCCGGGCCCGCGACATAGTGCGTGGCCGGGAAGACGTACAGATACTCGTCGTCGCTGATGACCTCGCCGGTGAGCGGGTGCAGGGTGGAGAGGGCCTCGATCTCGTCGCCGAACATCTCGATGCGGACCGCGAGTTCCTCGTACACCGGGAAGATCTCGATGGTGTCGCCGCGCACCCGGAAGGTGCCGCGGGTGAACGCGAGGTCGTTACGCGTGTACTGGATGTCGACGAAGCGGCGCAGCAGCTGGTCGCGGTCGATCTCGTCGCCGACCTTCAGCTGGACCATGCGGTCGACGTACTCCTGCGGGGTGCCCAGGCCGTAGATGCAGGAGACCGAGGCGACCACGATGACGTCGCGCCGGGTCAGCAGGGAGTTCGTGGCGGAGTGGCGCAGGCGCTCCACCTCTTCGTTGATCGAGGAGTCCTTCTCGATGTAGGTGTCCGACTGCGGGACGTACGCCTCGGGCTGGTAGTAGTCGTAGTACGAGACGAAGTACTCGACCGCGTTGTTCGGCAGGAGCTCGCGGAACTCGTTGGCCAGCTGGGCCGCGAGCGTCTTGTTCGGCGCCATCACGAGGGTGGGGCGCTGCAGCTTCTCGATCATCCACGCGGTGGTGGCGGACTTGCCGGTGCCGGTCGCGCCGAGCAGGACGACGTCCTTCTCACCAGCGCGGATACGCCGCTCGAGGTCGGCGATGGCGGTCGGCTGGTCGCCGCTTGGCTGGTACGGACTGACGACCTCGAAAGGTGCCACCGTGCGTTCGATCTTGGATACGGGCCGCATGAGAACCACCGTACGACTCCCCACTGACAACCGGCCCCGGAACCGTCCGGCGCGACCCCGCGGTGATCACCGGTTCTGGCGGGAGCGGGGCCCTCGGGGCGGTGCGGTGGCGGGGCCGCGGCGCGGGCGCGGGAGGCGACCGCGGGCGCCGGGGCTGTGGGCCGGGACGCCGGGACGCTGCGCCGGGCGGCCGGGGCCCGGTCGCGCGCCCGGCTCGGCGGCCTGCCGGTCGCCCTTGCCCAGCATCATCAGCGGGTCGAACATCACGACGACGCCGGCGAGGACGAGGAAGGCGAGCGGCCCGACCATCATCAGCGCGAGGAGTTCGGCGGGGGCGTCACCGGCCGGCCGGTCACCGATGCCGTGCGTGTGCACACGGACCTCGAGGGCGGCCATTCCGGTGTAGTGCATGCCGCTGACCGCGAGCCCCATGACGAGGCTGGCGCCGAGGCTCCAGACGAATCCCCGGACCTGTGCGGCGGCCCACAGGGCGGCGGTCGCTGCGACGACGGCGATCACCACGGAGAAGGAAACCGTGAGGGTGTCGTACCGGAGTGCGCCGTGCAATCGCATTCCGGCCATGCCCAGATAGTGCATGGAGGCGACGCCGAGGCCTGTGATGGTGCCGCCCGTGAACAGCGCCATGACCGTCGCACCGCGGTAGCCGACGATGAAGATGCCGATGCCGACCATGACGATCGCGACGGCGAGGCTGGCGAAGGTGATCGGGACGTCGTACCGGATCGGCGCCTCCTCGACCGTGAACCCCATCATCGCGACGAAGTGCATGGTCCAGATGCCGGATCCGATGGCGGCCGAGCCGAGCGCGAGCCAGCCGGGCCGCCAGGCGTTCTCCACGAGCAGCGATCTGGTGGTGCAGCGCAGCCCGAGCGCGCCGCCGAGGCAGGCCATGAGGTAAGCGACCACGGGCGTGACGAGCCCATAACTGAATCCGTCGACGGTCCCCTGCATGCGCGGCAGCCCTTCCACCCGAATTGACCCGAAATCCTCTTGAGCCCCCGCTCAACCGCTGCTCTTGAGGCAGTGGTTGAGCAGAGATTAGAGCGCACTGAGGAACGTACTAGCGATTTTTCGGCAAAGAATCAGGCGGGATGGGCGTGTTCGGGCTGTCTCGGGGCAACTCCGTTCAACCTGTGTCCATCCGGAGCCAGTCCGGCGTTGGTCATGGACTGTCACCCTCGTCCGGTCCGCGATCTATCGACCCGAGGAGTTCACGTGTACGCACGCCCCGCAGCAGCAACCGCAGCAGCGCTACTGGGAGTCGGCGCGCTCTTGCTCCCCACGGCCACCGCACAAGCGGCCTCCCCCGAGCGCACATCCGCGGCCACCCCGCTCTCCACAGAGACCGACAGCCCCCTCGTCGTCGCGCACCGCGGCGCCTCCGCCTACGCGCCCGAGAACACCCTCGCGGCCATCGACAAGGCCCGCGACATGGGCTTCCGTTGGGTCGAGAACGACGTGCAGCGCACCAAGGACGGCGAGCTCGTCATCATGCACGACGACAACCTGAAGCGGACGACGAACGCCGAGGAGGTGTTCCCCGACCGCTCCCCGTGGAAGGTCGCGGACTTCACCGCCGCCGAGATCTCCCAGTTGGACGCGGGCAGTTGGTTCGACGCCAAGTACGCGGGCGCGCGCGTGCCGACCCTCGAGCAGTACATGAACCGGCTGTCGCACAACAACCAGAAGCTGGTCCTCGAGGTCAAGAAGCCGGAGCTGTACCCGGGGATCGAGCTGGACACCCTGCGGGTGCTGCAGAAGACGGGCTGGCTCGACGAGCACCACATCAACAGCAAGCTGGTGTGGCAGAGCTTCAGCGCGCAGAGCATGAAGACGGTGCACGCCCTGCGGCCCGACATCAAGAAGGGCTTCCTGGGTACGCCCACGGCCGCCGAACTGCCCGAGTACGCGCGGTTCGTCGACCAGATCAACTCGCGGCACACCACGATCTCGGACGAGTACGTCGCCGCGATCCACAAGCAGGAGGGTCCGCACGGCAAGCCGTTGGAGATCTTCACGTGGACCGTCGACGAGGCGGCCGACGCCCAGCGGGCCGCCGGGTTCGGGGTGAACGGCATCATCAGCAACAAGCCGGACGTGGTGCGCTCGGCCATCGCCGAGGACTGAGCCGCCCGAGCCGTCTCGGCGCTCGTGCCGTCCGGGTCGTACGGGGCTGAGCGGGCTGAGCGGCGGGGCCCGTTCCGGCTGTTCGTTCCGCCGGTGACGGGCCCGTTGTCAGTGCCCGGCCGTACGGTGGTCTGTGTGAAAGCGAACCGTGATCCGCAGACCACCGGCCAGGGCGTCGAGTGGGCCGTTGTCGAGAGCGACATCGGCCCGCTGCTCCTGGCCGCGACCGGTCAGGGGCTCGTCAATGTCGTCTTCCACGCCGATGACGCGGTGCGGAAGGCGAGTGTCGAGCGGCTCGCCGCCCGCTTCGGCGGCGCGCCGGTCAAGGCCCCTGCCTCCCCGCGCCTCGCGGAGCCGATACGCCAGCTCGCGGCCTACTTCGCCGGTGAGCTGCGGGCCTTCACGCTCGATCTGGACTGGACGCTGATCTCCGGGTTCAACCGCGAGGTCCTGCGCGAGCTCGCCTCCGGCGTGCCGTACGGCACGGTGGTGGGGTACGGCGATCTTGCGGCCCGTGTCGGCCAGCCGGGAGCGGCCCAGGCCGTGGGTGCGGCCATGGGCGCCAATCCCCTTCCCGTCGTGGTGCCGTGCCATCGCGTGGTCGAGAGCGACGGCGGCATAGGCGGCTTCGGCGGCGGCCTGGAGACCAAGCGCCAACTGCTCGCCCTCGAAGGGGTCCTGCCGCAGCCGCTGTTCTGAACGGTCGCGGCGGCCGGGGCGTCTCGCCGGGTGGCGGCTAGAGGTTGACGTGGTACGCCTTGCGCAGCGTCTCGTGCACCGTCCAGGTCGTGCGGTCGCCCGCGCGCAGCACCGCCATGTCACCGGGGCCCAGCTCCAGCACGTCACCGCCCTCCACCTCGACCGTGGCGCGCCCGCTCACGACGACGAAGAGTTCGTCGGCCTCGGTGTCCGTCACAACGCCGGGGGTGATCTGCCAGATACCCCGCGCCTGCCGTCCGTCCGGCGACTCCCACAGAACCTTGCCGGTCACTACGGGGTCGCCGGAGACGATCTGATCCGGGTCGAGCGGTTCCGGTTCCAGTACGGCATCGGGGATGTGCGCGGCGAAGGAGGCGGGGGCTTGGGTGGTCGTCATGGGCGATCACTCTAGAGCGCGGGTGGAGAGGGGG
>NZ_JAAAHS010000287.1 GCF_009908195.1 Streptomyces boluensis
AGGTAGGGGTGGCGGGGGTGCTGCGGGACGGGGCTCACCGCCGCAGTATCGCCCGCTTCCGTGGCGCCCCGGCGACCACCGTGCTGCCGTCGTCCGCCGCGGGGATGGCGAACACGCGCAGGAAGAACTGGGCGAGCGGGCCGATGGCCAGGGCGTACAGGACGGTGCCGATGCCGACCGTGCCGCCGAGCAGGAAGCCGACAGCCACCACGACGACCTCGACCACGGTGCGCATCAGCCGGATCGAGCGGCCGGTGCGCTGGTGAAGGCCGGTCATCAGGCCGTCGCGCGGGCCGGGGCCGAAGCGCGCGGTGATGTAGAGCCCGGTCGCCAGGCCGTTGAGCAGGATGCCGCCGACGAGCAGCGGGACGCGGATCGTGAGGGCGTGCGCGTCCGGGACCAGGGCCAGGGTGCCGTCCATCGCGATGCCGACCACGAAGACGTTGGAGACGGTGCCGAGGCCGGGGCGCTGCTTGAGCGGGATCCACATCAGGAGCACCGCGGCGCCGACGATGATCGAGACGACGCCGATGGTCAGGCCGGTGCGCTCGGCCAGGCCCTGGTGGAGCACGTTCCACGGTTCGAGACCGAGTCCCGAGCGCACCAGCAGCGCGGAGCTGGCGCCGTACAGCGCGAGCCCTACGTACAACTGCAGTACGCGGCGCGGGAGATGAGCGCTCCGTGGGCTCGGCGGCTCGGACAAGGTGTGCCCCCCTGATGAGGTCTCGTGAGGTCTCGGTGCGGCCGACTGTGGTGCCAGTGGTCCGACCCATGACACTGTGTGGCCTGTCAGGCAGAGCCAACCATGGCCAATTCGAGGAAGGTGGACTGGTCGCGATGGCACAGTGGACTTCGGCGGTGGGTTCCGGACAGCTGGCCCGGCTGATCGGCTCGCAGCAGCGCCCCGCGAGCCCCGGCCGCCGCCCGCCCGCCTACCGCGCGCTCGCCGACGGCATCCGGCTGCTCGTCCTCGAGGGCCGCGTCCCGGTCGCCGCCCGGCTGCCCGCCGAGCGCGAGCTGGCCCTCGCCCTGAACGTCAGCCGCACCACCGTCGCCGCCGCCTACGAGGCGCTGCGCGGCGAGGGCTTCCTCGAGTCCCGCCGCGGCGCCGGGAGCTGGACCGCCGTACCGGCCGGGAATCCGTTGCCCGCGCGGGGCCTCGAACCGCTGCCGCCGGAGTCCCTCGGCTCCATGATCGACCTGGGCTGCGCGGCGCTGCCCGCCCCCGAACCGTGGCTCACGCGCGCGGTGCAGGGCGCCCTCGAGGAGCTGCCGCCGTACGCGCACACCCACGGCGACTACCCGGCGGGGCTACCCGCGCTGCGGCAGATGATCGCCGACCGGTACACCGCGCGGGGCATCCCGACGATGCCCGAGCAGATCATGGTCACCACCGGCGCGATGGGCGCGATCGACGCGATCTGCCATCTGTTCGCCGGCCGCGGCGAGCGCATCGCGGTCGAGTCGCCCAGTTACGCCAACATCCTCCAGCTGATGCGCGAGGCGGGCCTGCGCCTGGTGCCCGTCGCCATGGCCGAGGGCCTCAGCGGCTGGGACATGGACCGCTGGCGGCAGGTGCTGCGCGACGCCGCGCCCCGGCTCGCGTACGTGGTCGCCGACTTCCACAACCCCAGTGGCGCCCTGCCCGACGACGCGCAGCGGCGCGCCCTGGTCGAGGCCGCCCGCTCGGCCGGCACGGTCCTGGTCGCCGACGAGACGATGTCCGAGCTCTGGCTCGACGAGGACCTGGAGCTGCCGCGTCCGGTCTGCTCGTTCGACCCCGGCGGCGCGACCGTCGTCACGGTCGGCTCGGCCAGCAAGGCCTTCTGGGCGGGCATGCGGATCGGCTGGGTGCGCGCGGCGCCCGACGTGATCCGCAGCCTCGTCTCGGCCCGCGCCTACGCCGACCTCGGCACCCCGGTCCTCGAGCAGCTCGCGGTGAACTGGCTGATGAACACCGGCGGTTGGGAGCAGGCGGTGGAGATCCGGCGCGACCAGGCGCGGGAGAACCGCGACGCCCTCGTGCCCGCCATCCGCCGTGAACTGCCCGACTGGGAGTTCGAGGTGCCGAGCGGCGGCCTCACGCTCTGGGTGCGCGCGGGCGGCCTGTCCGGCTCGCGCCTCGCCGAGGTCGGCGAACGCGTCGGGGTCCGGGTGCCGTCCGGTCCGCGCTTCGGCGTGGACGGCGCGTTCGAGGGGTATGTGCGGCTGCCGTTCACGGTCGGCGGCGCCGTCGCCGACGAGGCCGCCTCCCGGCTCGCCGCCGCGGCCCGCCTGGTGGCGTCGGGGGCCGGTACGGGCGCGGAGCCGCCCCGTACCTTCGTGGCCTGACGCGGCCCTACGCGCGGGCGCGCGTGGGTCGCGTTTTCGCGCGTGCGGATCAGCTTTCGACGACCGCGGGCTCCGGCTCGGCGTCGGCCGGTGGCGCGGACCGCTCGGGGAGCAGCTCGAGGACGGCCCTGCAGTGCGCGTCGCTGGTCGCGTCGTCGTACGGGTCGGGCGTGGCCGGTACCTGGAGGCGGTGCACGGGACCCGAGCCGAGCCGGGCGTAGCCGCGGCCCGGCGGGACGTCGGGGGTCGGCGTGGTGCGCGGCTCGACGCCGAGCACCTCCCTCATCTGGGCGGGCGTCGCCGGACCGAGCACCACGCGCGCGCGGGTGTGCTGGCGTACCGGGTCGGTCAGGGCGTCCAGACTGTCGAACTGCTCGGCCACCACGACCGTGACGGCCGCCGCGCGGCCGTGCCGCAGGGGCACCTGGAGCAGCGCCTGCGGGTCGCTCACGCCGTCCGCGGCGGCCAGGTGGCCCAGGGCGCTCGGCCGGTCGACCAGGATCCACAGCGGGCGCTTGCAGTCGTCCGGGGTGGGGTGGCCGGCCTGCCGTGCCTGGTTGGCGGCGATGAGGCGGCGCTCGGTCTCGTTCGTCGCCCACTCGAGCGTGGCCAGCGCCCCGGACAGGCCGCACTCCACGGCGAGCACGCCGCCGCGGCCGACCAGGCAGGCGTACTCGCCGGTGCCGCTGCCCTCCACGATGACCACGTCGCCGTGCAGCAGGGCCTGCACCGCGACGGACCGCAGCAGGGTGGTGGTGCCGCTGCCGGGCTGGCCGACGGCGAGGAGGTGCGGCTCGGTGGAGCGGATGCCGGTGCGCCACACCACGGGCGGCACGTCCCGCTGCTTCTGGGCGCCGTCCGTGACCGGCAGCGTGCGCTGTACGGAGGTCTCGTCGGTGAAGCCGAGCACCGTCTCGCCGGGTGAGGTGACGAACCGCTGGGCGGCGATGTCCGTCGGGAGCGGGGCCAGGACGGTCAGGGTGAGGCGGTTGCCCTCCTCGTCCCAGGTGAAGTGGTACTCGCGGCCGCGCCCGGACTTGGCGTGCAGCAGGTGCTCGATGCGAGCGCGCGCGTCGGCCTCGCCGTCGGTGAAGTAGGCCGGGTAGCGCAGCACGAGCCGGGAGATCCGGCCGTCGTTGTCGAAGTCGTGGCCGCTGAACACCTTGTCCCACTCGCCGCCGTGGGAGTACAGCGGGCTGGGGTCGTCGGCCACGGAGAAGTACGGCACCAGCGCTTCGTAGAGCGAGCTGAGCCGTTCGACCTGGGCCTCGTCGGGACCGGTCCGCACCGGGGTGCGGTCACGGCCCTGCCACGCGGCGGTCGCCATGAGCGTGACCAGGCCGAGCAGTGGCCCGTACGGGATGAGGGCCACCACGAGGATCACGGAGGCCACGAGGAACAGCAGTGGTCCGCGCCGGTCCTTGGGGGTCTCGGTCCATTTGCGCCGCCCGGCTGCAGCGAGGCGGCGCAGTCCCTTGGTGATGGTGATCAAGGGGTGGAGGACGTCGGTGGCGCTGTCGGCGGCCGTCCTGGCGAGCTCTCGGCTCCGAGCGATGGACACGGTGCCGCTGGTGAGAATGCGGGGCAGTGGACGCCTGGCCACGTCTGTCTCCTGAAGTTGTTGCGCGGGTCCGGAAGGTCAGAATTTGATCCCGCCGAGCAGGCTGGCCAGGCTCGCGCCGCCGGCCTTGATGCTCGGGGCGATGGCGGTACCCGCGAGGTAGAAGCCGAACAGGGCGCAGACCAGGGCGTGTGATGCCTTGAGTCCGTCCTTGCGGAAGAACAGGAAGACGATGATTCCGAGCAGCACGACGCCTGAGATGGACAGGATCATGAGGGTTCTCCTGGTTGATGGGGACAGTCACCATGAGTTCTTCCAGGCTCACAGCATGTATCCATACGATAAAAGGTGCAACAGGGTGAAATTCGCCCAATTTCCCTAATCTGGCCCAATGTTCTGGGCCGCCCGAGCGTCCGCGAGGCCCCACCGGGGCCGCCGGAATCTTTGCCTCGGGCACGCTCGGTCATGTACCGACAGGGGCAGTACGCTGGCGCTTTCACTCGTACGGCCCACTCACTGCGAAAGGCGGTCCTGCCGATGACTGAAGCCCCCGATCCGGAGGTCGTGGAGCTCGCCACGAAGATCTTCGATCTCGCACGGCAGGGCGAGACCGAGGCGCTGGCCGCGTACCTCGACGCGGGTGTCCCGGTGAACCTCACGAACGACCGCGGTGACTCCCTCGTCATGCTCGCCGCGTACCACGGCCACGCGGACGCGGTGCGCGCGCTGCTCGCCCGCGGCGCCGACGCGGGCCGGGTCAACGACCGCGGCCAGACCCCGCTCGCCGGGGCCGTCTTCAAGGGCGAGGACGACGTGATCAAGGCCCTCGTCGAAGGCGGCGCCGACCCGGCCGCCGGGACGCCGTCGGCGGTGGACACGGCGCGGATGTTCGGGAAGACCGAGCTGCTCGAGCTGTTCGACGCCCAGTAGCGGGGGCGGCCCGCGAGCAGCCGTAAATCTGGTCGCGGGCGCCGAAGCCGCTGGTCCATCATGACGTCGTGGTTCACGGACACGACTGCTGGGCAGACGCTGCAGCACGCGGGCCGTGACGGCCCCGTTCCGGGCCACGACGAGAGGCAGAGGAAAATGGTCTACGACAAGCATTTGACGACGGGCAGCCACACGTGTTGTCGCGCCGGCAGGTAATGCGCGATCCCCTGTTGCGTCGACAGCTTGATGTGAGGCATTTTCCATGTTCGACACGGTCATAGCGCCCAGTGGCACTCTGCTCGGCCTGCTTCAGCGGGGCCGCGGAGACGGCACACTGCACGCGCTCACAGCTCCCCGCGAGGAAGCCCTCGCCGCCCTCGACCAATGCGTGCTGAGCGATCCACGGCACGACTGGCAGGTGGAGAACCGCTCCCTCTACTACGCCCGCCTCTACCTCGACCTGCACGGCGAGCTCGACGGCATCGAGCGGCACCTGTTCTGCGCGGCGGACATCCTGGACGACGACGAGACCCGTACCGGGCTCGCCCTCGCGGTCCTCGGCCACCTCGCCTCGTACGGCAGGGGCGACGCGCTCCTGCTGCTTCGGCGGTACGCGGCCACCGGCAGCAACTGGGCGTGGGCGCTTGACGAGTTGGCGCTGCGTGACGAGGACGCGGGGCTGCGCGCCCTCGCCGGACCGGTGCTCGCCCGCTTCCCGCGCACCCCGGAGGGCGAGGCCGAACTCGCCGCTGTCGTACGGGACGCCTTCGAGCCGCGGCCCTGGCGGCTCTGGGCCGACGACCCCACCCGGCCGGAGCTGGCCGAACGTGTCCGTGGCGCCCAGGAGCGCGGCTCCTTCGCGCAGTGGCAGCGGCAGCTCAACTCATCGGGCCCGCGCCCCGGTTGGAGCGTCCGGGCCGTCTTCGACTGGGCCGAGGAGGCCATCGGGCGTACGGCCGGGCTCCATGTGCCCGCCGCCCGCTGCCTCACCGCCGTGGCCACGCCCGAGGACCGCGCCGAGATCGTGCTCGCCGCCAGGGCGGGCAGTGACGGCGCCCGCAGCACCGCGCTGCGCTACCTCGCCGACGCCCGCGATCCGCAGGTGCTCGAACTGATCGCCGCCGCCGTGTCCGACGGCTCGCGGATCGTCGTGGACGCCGCCGTCGACGCCTTCGAGCGGATGGGCGGCGACGGTGCCGTCGGCCAGGCCCGCGCCTGGGTCGGCAGGCCCGACGAACTGGGCGCCGCCGCCGGCCGCGTCCTCGCCTGCCGGGGCGGCGCCGACGACGCCGGACTCGTACTGGGCGCGCTGCGCGAGACGGTGCGCGGCGAAGGGCCCGATGCGGCCACCCTCTGGACCCTCGTCGACGGGGCCGGACGGCTCGGCATCGCCTGCGCGGCCCCCGTCCTGCGCCACGTCTACCGCGAGACGGCCTCCTCCCACCTGCGCGGCCGCGCCGCCCGTGCGCTCGCCGTCACCGACCCGTCGTTCGCCGCGGGCTTCGCCGTCGAATGCCTCTGGGACTGCGAGGAGTCCACCCGCGAAGTCGCCGCCCGGCACGCGGAGACCGGCGACGCGCGCGTCGTCGAGCAACTCCGCAGGCTCGCCGCCGACCCGGCCGAGGAGGACGAGGTCCAGACGGCCGTACGCAGCCGGATCGGCCCCGACGCCTCCGCCGTCTGACCGGAGTTCAGGGACCGGACTCCCGGGCGACCACTGCCGGGCCCCGCGCGGGCCCGGAACGCTCATGGGACGTTCCGCGGCCGGAAAGATCCACGTTGGCGTGGCCATGCCGCGGGCGACGACAACACCCGTATGCGTGTCGTCATCGTCACCGAGTCCTTCCCTCCCGACGTCAACGGCGTGGCCCACTGTGCCGCGCAGACCGTCCGCCACCTGCTCCGGCGCGGACACGAGCCGCTCGTCATCGCCCCCGCCGCCCCCGGCGCACCGCCCGAGGCCGACGGGCCCTGCCCCGTGCTCCGCGTCCGTTCCCTGCCGCTGCCCGGCTACCCGCAGGTCAGGGTGGCGCTGCCGAGCCGCCGGGTGGCCGCCGCGCTCTCCGCGTACGGGGCCGAACTCGTCCATCTGGCCAGCCCGTTCGTGCTCGGCGCGCGCGGCATGGCGGCCGCCGCCCGCCTCGGCATCCCCGCCGTCGCCGTCTACCAGACCGACCTCGCGGGCTACGCCAGGACCTACGTCGGCGCCGGTGAGGGCACCGCCTGGCGGCGGATCCGCGCCGTGCACTCCGCGGCCGACCGCACCCTCGCCCCCTCCACCGCCGCCCGGCGCGAACTGACCCGGCACGGCGTCCCCCGGGTCCATCTCTGGCCGCGCGGCGTCGACACCGCGCGCTTCCGGCCCGCGCACGCGGACGCCGCGCTGCGCCGCCGCCTCGCGCCCGGCGGTGAACTCCTCGTCGGCTACGTGGGACGGCTTGCCCCCGAGAAGCGGGTCGACCTGCTCGCCGGGGTGTGCGGCCTCGACGGTGTCCGCGTGGTCGTCGTCGGCGACGGGCCCAGCGAGCCGTCGCTGCGGGCGGCGCTGCCCGGCGCGGTCTTCCTCGGCCGCCGCACCGGCGACGAACTCGCCCGGATCTTCGCCTCGTTGGACCTCTTCGTGCACACCGGGCCGTACGAGACGTTCTGCCAGACCGTCCAGGAGGCCATGGCCAGCGGCGTGCCCGTGGTGGCGCCCGCGGCGGGCGGCCCGCTCGATCTCGTACGTCCTGGCCGCACCGGGCTGCTCGTGCCGCCGGACGACGCGGCCGCCGTGCGCGACGCCGTGTGGGCGCTCGCGGCGGATCCCGCGC
The DNA here is from genome assembly GCF_009908195.1 of Streptomyces boluensis. Taxonomy (GTDB): domain Bacteria; phylum Actinomycetota; class Actinomycetes; order Streptomycetales; family Streptomycetaceae; genus Streptomyces; species Streptomyces boluensis. The sequence goes on from NZ_JAAAHS010000287.1 coordinate 7,636, forward strand.
TGCGGGCCGCGTACGGCCGCGCCGGGCGTGCTGCCGTCGAGGGCCGCACCTGGGAGGCCGTCGGGGACCGGCTCATCGAGCACTACGGTGCCGTTCTCGGCGGGCGCACGGCGGTGGCGGCATGAGTGCGGCACAGTCGTACGGCGGTGGCGGTGGCGGTGGCGCGGGGCGCGTCGCCGCTGAGGGCCTGCGCATCGTGCGGCTCGCGAACTTCGTCACCCCGGGATCGGGCGGACTGCGCACCGCACTGAGGGAGTTGGGTACGGGCTACCGGGCGGCCGGGCACGAGCCGGTGCTCGTCGTGCCGGGTGCGCGCCACGACGACCGGGAGACGGCGCAGGGGCGGGTGATCACCCTTGCCGGGCCCGTGCTGCCCGGCAGCGGCGGCTACCGGGTGCTCGCCGACCGGGACCGGCTCCGCCGCCTCCTGGAGGAACTCGCGCCGGACCGGCTCGAGGTCTCCGACCGCACCACGCTGCGCTGGACCGGGGAGTGGGCGCGGCGGGCCCGGGTGCCCGCCGTGATGGTCTCGCACGAGACGGCCGACGGCGTGCTGCGCACCTGGGGTGTGCCCGCGCCCCTGGCGCGACGGGCGGCCGACGCCCTGAACTCCCGTACCGCACACGCCTATACGCGCGTGGTGTGCACCACCGCGTGGGCGGAGCGGGAGTTCCACCGGATCGGCGCCCGCAACGTCGTCCGCGCCCCGCTCGGCGTCGACCTGGAGCGGTGCCGCCCCGAGGCGGCGGACACGGCGCTACGGGGGCACTACGCGCGTGCCGGTGAGGTACTGCTCGTCCTGTGCTCACGTCTCTCCGTCGAGAAGCGTCCCGGCACGGCGCTCGACTGCCTTGCGGAGCTGCGGGCGCGGGGTGTGCGGGCCCGGCTCGTGGTCGCGGGCGAGGGACCGCTGCGCGGCCGCCTCGAACGGCGGGCACGCGCGCGGGGGTTGAGCGTCACGTTCCTCGGACACGTCGCCGACCGGGCCCGTCTTGCGGCCCTGCAGGCCACGGCGGACGTGTGCCTGGCGCCCGGACCCGCGGAGACCTTCGGCCTCGCGGCACTGGAGGCGCTGGCCTGCGGGACGCCCGTGGTGGTGCACGCGGGGTCGGCGCTGCCGGAGGTCGTGGGGGTGGAGGATACGGCGTCGTCCCGCGTGGCGGGTGCGGTGGCCTGTGTGGCCGGTGCGGGTGCGGCTGCCGTTGGTGGGGGCGGGTTCGCGGACGCGGTGCTCGCGGTGCTGGAGCGGCCCGAACCGGAACGCAGGCGGGCGGCACGCGCGCGTGCGGAGGTTTTCGGCTGGGAGCGGTCGGTCGGGGCGTTCCTGGCGGCGCACGACGCGCTCCCGGTCGATGGGGCCCCTCCGGCCCCAGGCTCGGCGCCCGTGAGTGTGCGGAGTGCGCGGTGAGCGCGGTGAGCGGGGCGGACCCGGTGCGGTTCGCCGCGCTCGGTGACTCGCTCACCGAAGGCGTGGGTGATCCGGTGGGGGAGGGGCTGCGCGGCTGGGCGGAACTGCTCGCTCCGTGCTTCTCGACGCGGCGCGGGGTGTGCGGAGGCGGAGTGAGCGGAGGAGGGGTGCGCGAGGGAGGGGTGCGCGAGGGAGGGGTGCGCGAAGGTGGGGTGCGCGAAGTGCCGGTGGAATTCCGCAACTTCGCGGTCAGCGGGGCCCAGAGCGCCGATGTGTGGGAGCGGCAGACCCCACGGGCCCTTGAGTTCGCCCCGGACGTCGCCGCCGTCGTCGTGGGTGTCAACGACACGCTGCGCCGAACCTTCGACATCGACCGCGTCACCGCCCGCCTCGACCGCGTGTACGGAGCCTTCGCCGCGGGCGGCGCCCAGGTGCTCACCGCCTGCCTGCCCGACCCGGGCGCGCTGCTCGGCCTGCCGGGCACCCTGGCCCGGCCGCTGGCCCGCCGGCAGCGCGCCGTGAACACCGTGGTGCACGCCCTGTCCGCGCGGTACGGCGCCGTCCATGTGCACGCCGCCGACGCGGAGTGGGTCGCGGACCGGTCCCTCTGGAGCGCCGACCGGCTGCACCCCGGGGAGCGCGGCCACCGCGCCCTCGCCGTCCGATTCCATGCCGAACTCTCCGCCAGGGGATGGGAGTTGGGTCCCGCCCCGTCCCGTACGCCGGAACAGCCCGCGCCGACGCATACGGCCGCCCTGTGGTGGCTCGCGACCGCCGGTACGGGCTGGGTGCTGCGCCGCTCCACGGACCTGCTGCCGCAACTGGCCTGCCTCGCGGCGGACGAGGCACGGCACGCAGTGCGCGGTACGGCCGCCCGGCTCGACCGCAGGGCCGCGGCGGCGGCTTCGGCGGCGCTGGCGGTGG
>NZ_JAAAHS010000288.1 GCF_009908195.1 Streptomyces boluensis
GGGTGGGGGTATCCGTAGCTCAAGGTTGGCTCCTGAACAGGGTGGCAAGAACACGAAGTTGAACGGTGCTCAACTTCAGGCAGTCGCCAACCTATACGCGAGGGGCCGCACTTCGTATACCAAAGCGGCCCCTGTGGCGAGAAGTGCGGGATCGACTCCTGGGTTTGGCGAGAGGGCGGCATCGAGCCGCCTGGATACCGGGAGCAACGGCTGTGGATGCGCCGGTCGACCGGGGCCACTGGCCGACGAGCCGACAGGACCGTGATGCGCTGTGGCCGTTGCCTCTTACGGGACGTCCGGTAGGTAGGCGGTGAGCAGCGGGCCGCTGAGCTGCGCTGGGGCCGGGAGTTCGCCGTACTGGTCGTGAACCACGCGCAAGGTGTCTTGGAGGGCTGTCTTCCTGTCGGCCTCGTCGTCGGTTGCCCGCTCGGTGATGACGCGCTGCAGGAGTTCCGCGTAGGTGTGTGGCCCCGGGCCGTTCAGAGTCTCCTGAGGGGCGTCCGGCTCGAAGCTGCTGAGTCTGACGCCGTCACGGGCGTGCCTGAACAGGGTCATGGCGTCGGCGGCTTCGGTGAGCACGACTGTCTCGGTGCCGGCGGACAGGTTGGCGAGCACCGGGTGCCGGCCGCCCTTCGTGTCAAGGTATTCGAGTGAGAAAGCGTTCTGGCCGCTGTGGCCGAACCGGATGACGGTGCCCTCGTCGACGCCGGTGCCGTTGGGGTCGACCTCCAGGAAGGCGTCCAGGGGCAGCGGCCTGGCGTGTGCCGGGTCGATGCCGTAGGCGCGGATGACGTCCTCGGCGTTTCGGTTCCTGGTCAGGGTCAGGCAGAACCCCAGATCACTGAACTCCATGAGCCACGCGGCGAGTTCGGATGCGGGGCCAAGAGCGCCGGCAGTCTCAGGCATGACGGTCGTCAGCTTCCTCTCGTTGCAGACGGTGGGTCATAGAACCCGTTGCCGCCTGGCAACTACTCATCGGCACAAGGGTAGTTGACCCTGATCTGGCCCTGGATGCCCCTGCTATGGTGCGCCGATGTCTTCGATCAAGCAGTTCCAAGTCACCTTCGACTGCGCTGAACCTGCGCGCCTTGCCGGGTTCTGGTGCGAGGTGTTGGGGTACGTCGTACCGCCGGTCCCGGAGGGGTTCGGCACTTGGGAGGACTACCATCGCTCGCTGCCGCCCGAGAAGCAGGTCGTCTACTTCGCGTGCAGTGATCCCTCGGGTGTGGGCCCTCGCCTGCTCTTTCAGCGCGTTCCCGAAGGCAAGGTCGTCAAGAATCGGGTGCATCTCGACGTGCGAGCCGGCACCGGGCTCGTGGGTGCGGAGCGCCTCGCCACACTGGAGGCCGAGTGCGCGCGGCTGGTCGCGCTCGGCGCGGTGCATGTGCGAACGCTGATCGCCGATGACGAGAACGAGTCGTGCATCAATATGCAGGACATCGAGGGCAATGAGTTCTGTCTCGACTGAGCGTCCTCCTGGCCGCCGTCCGCGTTGACCGTGGTGCGGCTGACGGCGGCCTTCGCGCCGGGCGCGGGCAACGCTTAGCGCTTTGTCAGCCCTGCACCGCCGCCGGGTCCATCCAGACGACCTCCCAGGTGTGGCCGTCGAGGTCGTCGAAAGCGCGGCCGTACATGAAGCCGTGGTCCTGGGTTTCTCCTGTGGGCTTGCCGCCGGCCGCGATGGCCTTGTCGACCAGCTCGTCGACCTTCTCGCGGCTCTCCGCGCTCAGGGCGAGCAGTACTTCGCTGTTCTTGGGCGAGTCCACGATCTGCTTCTTAGTGAACACGGCGTACTTCTGGTGGGTGTGGAACATCACGACGATGGTGTCGCTGAGTGGGATCGAGGCCGTGGTCTCGTCGCTGAACTGGGTGTTGATCGAGTAGCCCAGCTCCGTGAAGAACTTCTTCGCCGCGTCGAGATCAGCGGTGGCCAGATTCACGAAGATCATCTGCTGGTACATGGCTGGGCGCTCCCATCGGTTGGTGTCAGGGTGTTCAGGACGGTAGACCCGGGCGCCGGCCAGAACTCATCGGTTCAGGCGGTCATGCTTTCGATCAAGTCCGCGGCACGTGTCGTGCCGCCTTCAGAACGGGCCGCGGCGCGCAGTTGTGCCGACCGGTGCGCGACCTCGTCATCGGCTACGAGGTCGATGAGCGCGGCCCGCAGGGTTTGCGGGGTTGCGTCCTCGGTGTCGATGCGGCGGGCGACTCCCAGTTCGACGAGGCGGTCGGCGTTCATGAACTGCTCGGCGCCCTGGGGTACGGCGATCATCGGGGTGCCGGCGCGGAGCCCTTCACCGCAGCCGCCCATGCCTGCGTGGGTGACGAATGCGTCCGCCTTCTCGAGGATGGCCCGTTGCGGGACCCATGAGTGGACTTCGAAGTTGGTGGGGACGGTACCGAGTTCGGCCGGGTCGGTGTGCTTGCCGATCTGCAGTACGACGTGCCAGCCGGGCAGGTCGCCGTAGGCCGCGATGCACTGGCGGTAGAACTCCGGTCGGTGGTTGTACGCGGAGCCGAGGGAGATCAGCAGTACGTTCTCCGCGTCCGTCGGGCGGGTCCAGGGTTCGGGTTCGGGTTCGGTACGCGGGTCGAAGCAGGGGCCGACGAAGGTGATCCTGTCGGTGTCGACTTTCTCGGCGTGTGGCTGCATCGCCCGGGTGATCAGGGCCAGGGCGTGTGCGGGCGGGCCCGAGAAGGCGTCCACGTCGGTGGTGGTCGCGCCGCAGTGGGCGAGCCAGTCTGCGAATCGTGCCCGGTACGCGTCGGCGCCGGGAAGTTTGCGCAGGTGGGCGGCGACTTCTTCCTCGTACCCGTCCCAGGCCACGAAGGTCGGGGACAGTTGGAGGAGGGGGCGGCCCTGCGCTTCGGCGAGGGCGCGTGCGGCGTAGGCGCCGATGTCGTACAGGTACAGGTCCGCCGGGTCGTCGTCGTAGGCGGCGTGGAGTTGGGGCAGGACGTGCACGGCGTCGTCGAGGAAGAGGCCGGCGGCGGCGATGGGGTCGTCGGGCCAGTTGTTGTCGGTGACCGGCAACTTCGAGGCGCAGGGCACCAGTTGAGCACCGGCGGCTTCGATCGGTTCAGCGACGAACGGGTCGTTGGCGTAGGTCACGCGGTGGCCGCGGGCGACGAGTTCGCGGATGATTTCGAGGCTCGGCAGGACGTGGCTGACGATGGGGATGCCGATCATCGCGATGTGGAGCGGGTGGCGGGGCAAGGTCGTTCACTCGTTTCCGGATGCGGGGTGTGCGGTGGGCGGGGCGGCGGCTTCCAGTTCGGTGACGGAGCCGGACATGATCGTGCGTACGTGTGTGGTGATGTGTGTGGCAGGCCAGTCCCACCAGGCGACGGCGAGGAGACGGGCCACGTCCTCGGCGTCGTAGCGGGTGCGGATCAGACGGGCCGGGTTGCCGCCGACGATGCCGTAGTCCGGTACATCGGAGGTCACCACCGCGCCTGCGGCGACGATCGCGCCGTGGCCGATCCGTACGCCAGGCATGACGGTCGCACCGTGGCCGAACCAGACGTCGTTGCCGACGACGGTGTCGCCGCGGCTGGGCAGGCCGGTGAGCAGGTCGAAGTGGTCGGCCCAGGAGCCGCCCATGGTCGGGAAGGGGAAGGTCGAGGGGCCGTCCATGCGGTGGTTGGCGCCGTTCATGAGGAAGCGGGTGCCGGTGCCCAGAGCGCAGAACTTTCCGATGACGAGTCGTTCGGGGCCGTAGTGGTAGAGGACGTTGCGTGACTCGAACGCGGTGGCGTCGTCCGGGTCGTCGTAGTATGAGTAGTCGCCGACCTCGATCAGTGGGGACTTCACCAGGGGTTTGAGCAGCACTACGCGGGGTTGTCCGGGCATGGGGTGGAGCGTGGTGGGGTCGGCGGGAACGGGCGGGGGCTGGGTCATGCGGGCCTCTCGTTGGGTGGTCGCGCGGGCGTGTTCATACGGGTGTGGTCATACGGACCTGGTCATGCGTGCGTGGTCGCGGGTGTGCGGGCGGTGGGCAGGGTCATCCGGGTGCCGTGCCAGCGGCGGCGCAGTGTTCGGTCGTGGCTGACGAGGACGACGGTGTTGGTGAACCCCGCCAAGGCGGCTTCCAGTTCCTCCGCGAGGGCGGGCGAGAGGTGGTTGGTGGGCTCGTCGAGCAGCAGAACGTCCCAGGGTTCGCTCAACAGCCGTGCCAGGGCGAGGCGTTGACGTTGGCCGGTGGACAGTCGTGTGACCGGTACGGCGAGTTGGGCGGGGTCGAACAGGCCGAGGGCCAGGAGTTGTTCGGCGCGTTCGTCGGTGTGTCCGGTGCGTCCTCGTGCGTAGGCGGTGAGCAGGGTGTCGTCGGGTGTGCCAGGCTCGGGTTCCTGTGCGAGGTGTCCGATGCGGCCGCGGCAGACCAACTGGCCGGTGTCGGGGGCCAGTTCACCGGCGAGTACGCGGAGCAGGGTGCTCTTTCCCGCACCGTTCTCGCCGGTGATGAGGAGGTGTTCGCCGGCCTGGACGGTCAGGTCGAGTGGGGCGAGTCTGCCGTCGACGGTGACCGCGGTGGCTTCGATCGCGGTGCCGTGTTGTTGGCCTGTGTGGTGTTGGCCTGTGTCGTGTTGTCCCTCGTGGAGTTGTCCCGCGTGGTGTTGTCCCGTGTGCTGTTGGGGTGTGAAGCGCAGCGGTTCGGGTGGTGGGGGTACAGGGGCGGCGAGAAGGCGTCGCAGGCGTTCCTCGGCGTTGCGCACGCGAGCCGCGAGGGATTGCTGGACGCGGCCGCCTGCCAGGTTGTACGAGAGTTTGTCGCCGTCGGCCCTGGGCCGGCCGGGGGCCACGCGGCGGGCGGTGACCGCGGCGGACTCGCGTGCCCGGTCGACGTCGGCCTGCCACTGTTCGTGGTGTTCGGCCCAGCGGCGGCGGGCGGCGGCCTTCTCGGCGAGGTAGCCGGTGTAGCCGTTGCCGTAGCGGTTGACGGTGTGCCGGTCGCCGTCGACTTCCAGGAGGGTGGTGGTGACGCGTTCGAGGAAGCCGCGGTCGTGGGAGACGGCGACAGTGGTGCCGTGCCGGGTGCGCAGGTGATCTTCGAGCCAGTGGAGGGCCTCGTCGTCGAGGTGGTTGGTGGGTTCGTCGAGGAGGAGCACTTCGGGGGCGGAGGCGAGGAGCGCGGCGAGGCGCAGTCGTACCTGTTCGCCGCCGGAGAGGCTGTCGGCGGTCTGGGTGCGGTCGGCCTGGCGCAGGCCGAGGCCGTGCAGGGCGCGTTCGAGGCGGGCTTCGGCGTCGTATCCGCCGCGCAGTTCGAAGGCTGTGACGGCCTCGCCGTAGGCGTGGAGGGCTGCGGTGTCGCCGTCGGTCATCGCCGTTTCGAGGTGGCGCATCCGGGATTCGATGGCGCGCAGGTCTCCGAGGGTCTCGTCGATGACCTGCTGGACGGTCACCCCCGGTGGCAGGTCGGCGTCCTGGGCCAGGTAGCCGATGCCGCCGTCGGTCTGGAGGATGGCTTCGCCGTGGTCGGGGTGGTCCCGCTGGGCGAGGAGTCGGAGCAGGGTGGTTTTGCCTGAGCCGTTCTCGCCGACGATGCCGGTGCGCTCGCCCGGGGTGAGCGCGCAGGTCACCGAGTCGAGGACGGTCCTGCCGTTGAAGGATTTGGTGAGGTCGAGTGCGGTGATCTGGGTGCGCATGAGGGTGCCTCCGAAGCAGTCCGGGACGGAACGGCCGCGTGGGGCCGCAGGGTCGGGAGAACGCTTCGTACGAGCACCGCTATCACTCCATTAGTGCGACGACTGTTGCATTAAGCTTGCCATGGTCCTGCCCCGCCGAGCAACAGGGTTCCGATGACAGACACCCCAGATTCCCCAGACACATTGGACGCCTCAGATACACCGGACAGCTCAGCCAGCCCAGGCGCCCCGGGTGACTCGAAGGACGCGTCGCCCGCCCGCAGGCCCGGTGGCCGTACCGCCCGGATCCGGGCCCAGGTGCTCGACGCCGTGCGCACCGAGCTCGGGGCGCACGGTTACGAGGGGCTGTCGGTGGAGGGCGTCGCGGCGCGCGCGGGCGTGCACCGTACGACGGTGTACCGGCGCTGGCAGGACGTCGGCGGGCTGCTCGCCGACGTGCTCGACGCCGCGGGCGAGGACGACTGGCAGCCGACGGACACCGGTTCTCTGCACGGCGACCTGACGGCGCTCAACGACGAGATCCAGGCGTCCTTGACCTCCGGCCCGCCGGTCGTCACCGGTCTGATCGCCGCCTCGTTCCGCTCCGAGCAGGCCGCCCGCGCGCAGCGGGAGCTGTGGGAGGACCGGTACGCGCGCTGCGAGGCCATCGCCGAGCGGGCCGTCGCGCGCGGCGAGCTGGCGCCGGACACGGACGCGCGGCGCCTGTTGGTCACCGCCACCGCGCCGCTCTACCACCACCTGGTGCTGCTGCGGGCCGACCCCGATCCACGTATGCCGGAGCAGGCCGCTGCCACCGCTGTGCTGGCCGCGCGGGCCGGGGCGTTCGCCCGGCCGGAACCGGGCGGCGACGACCCGACTTGATAGGCAAGTGGAGACTTGCCTATCCTGCGGGTGTGGCCGACGACCTCTTCAAAGCCCTGGCCGACCCCACCCGGCGGACGATCCTCGACGAACTCGTCGAGAAATCCGGGCAGACGCTGTTCGAGATCTGCTCGCGGCTGAGCATGAAGCACCGCCTCGGCATCTCACGGCAGGCGGTGTCCCAGCACCTCGCCGTCCTGGAGGCCGCCGGACTCGTCGTGAGCAGGCGGGAGGGGCGCTACAAGTTCCATGATCTGGATACGGGACCACTGCGCCTGATAACCGAGCGCTGGCCCCTGCCCGACACCTCCGCACCGGAAGAGAGCACCCCATGAAGATCCACCTGACCAGCGTGTTCGTCGACGACCAGGCCAAGGCCCTGCACTTCTACACCGAGATCCTCGGCTTCGTGAAGAAGTACGACGTCCCGGTCGGCGGGAACGACCGGTGGCTGACCGTCGTCTCGGCCGACGAGCCCGGCGGCACCGAGCTGCTGCTCGAGCCCGCCGGTCACCCGGCTGTGAAGCCGTACCGGGACGCGCTCGTCGCGGACGGCATCCCGGTCGCGCAGTTCGCCGTCGACGATGTGCGGGCGGAGTTCGAGCGGCTGAGCGGCCTTGGCGTGCGGTTCACCCAGGACCCGTTGGAGATGGGGCCGGTCACCACGGCCGTACTCGATGACACCTGCGGCAATCTGATCCAGATCGCGACGCAGCCGCAGTAGCCGCCATCCGTCCCCTATCTCGGACCGAGCCATGGCGTGCATTGGTCTATGCCAACTGCCGTTGTCTCACTATCCTCCTCCGTAGCCAGTGACACACCATCCCCCTTCCCCCCATGCAGGCCGCGGCCTCGAGGAGGATCACGGTGAAGGTTCGTACGCGTACGTCGGCGATCGTCGGCACCATCTGTCTGCTCGCGTCTCTCGGTCTGGCCTCGGCCGCGGCGAAGGAGCCGGTGGCTTCCGGTTCTTCGGGGCAGGCGGCGAAGGTCGTACTCAAGGAAGTGGCCACGGCGAAGAATCCGTCCGCCGGTACCGCCGGGCCGGGTGGCTCCGTGTGGATCGCCGAACGGGCAGGCACGGTAAGGGTGTTGGGCGATTCCGGCCTTGGTGAGCCGGTCCTCGACATCTCCGGTGAGACGACCACGGACGGCGAACGCGGCCTGCTCGGCATCGCGTTCGACAAGGACTTCGCGCACTTCTACATCTCGTTCACGGACCTCGAAGGCACCAGCACCGTGGACGAGTTCGCCGTGCGGGACGGCAAGCTCCAGCCGGACACGCGGCGTACGGTGCTGACCCAGACCCAGCCGTACGCGAATCACAACGGCGGCGATCTCAGGTTCGGCCCCGACGGCTACCTGTACATCGCGTTCGGCGACGGCGGTTCGGGTGGTGATCCGCACGGCAACGGGCAGAAACTCGACACGCTGCTCGGCAAGTTGCTGCGGATCGACCCGGCCGGCGGCGACCCGTACGCGATCCCGCCGGACAACCCCTTCGTGGGCCAGGCGGGCGCCAAGGAGGAGATCTGGGCGTACGGGCTGCGCAACCCGTGGCGGTTCTCCTTCGACTCGGGCACCGGCGATCTGCTGATCGGCGATGTCGGGCAGAGTGCCTGGGAGGAGATCGACTGGGCGGCGGCGAGCAGCAAGGGCGGGGAGAACTACGGCTGGTCGCAGATGGAGGGCAACCACCCGTTCCGCGACGGCACCGAGCCCGCGAACCATGTGCCGCCGGTGCACGAGTACGACCGCAACGGGCTGGGTTGCTCGGTGACGGGTGGCTATGTGTACCGGGGTGCGGCGATCACTGAACTCCAGGGGCAGTACGTGTTCAGCGACTACTGCGACGGCACGGTCCGCGCGCTGCAGATGGAGAACGGCAAGGTGACCGGGGAGAGCGACCTCGGGGTCAACGGTGGTGAGGTCGTGTCGTTCGCGCAGGGCGGCGACGGCGAGTTGTACGTGCTCGACCTCGGCGGCAGCATCTCCCGGATCGACCCCGCGTAGTCACTCCCGGCCGGTGGCCTTGGGGGTGGCGGTGAGGTCGGGTGATCCGCCGGTGGCCGTCTTGATCTCCTGCTCGGTCAACGGCGGCCCGTCCAGCGGAGGCAGGCCGGGGCCGCGTAGTACGCCGATGGCCGTGTCGGGGTGCAGCCAGCGTGCCGCCGGCTTCTCCGAGAGGGTGATGACGGCGAGGAATGCCTCCATCACCTGGGCCCGGCCGATAGCCGTGCGGACCAGGCGGTCGGCGTAGCTGTTGATGAGCGCCGTGCCCTTCGGCGGCCGGTGGCCGACCGCTTCGGGGTAGAGGATGTCCTGCGAAGTCGCCAGCGTCCAGGGCAGGTTGGTGGTGCGGCCGATGGCACCCTGTACGTCGCGGGTGAAGCCCGGCGTGTGCGGGTTGCGGCTGTCCAGGGCGTCGCTGAGCGCCTCCACGCCCTGGGCGGCCACGGACATGCCGTGCCCGTAGAGCGGGTTGTAGGTGGCCACGGAGTCGCCGACCGCGAGGAAGCCGTCCGGCCAGGTGTGCGCGTTCTCGAAGTAGCGGCGCCGGTTGACGGTGCTGCGGGAGACGGTGACCCGCTCCGTCACCGGGGTGGTGTGGGCGAGGACATCGGCGACGACGGGGTGGCGGACCGTGCGGGCGAAGGGCTCGAACGCGGCCGGGTCGCGGGTGGGTTCACCGCCACGGGTGCCGGACAGGGTCACCAGCCACTGGTCGTTCTCGATGGGGACGATCGTCGCGGTCTGGCCGGGGACCCGGGCGGACGGTACGGACTGGACGTTGATCAGCGGGAACTCGGAGGCGTCCGGCGGTGCGTGGTAGACGCGGGTCGCGTATACGAGTCCGGAGTCGACCGTCGCTTCCTCGATGCCGCGTACTCCGAGGGCGTCGAGCCACTGCGGGGCTTGCGAGCTGCGGCCCGTGGCGTCGACGACCAGGTCCGCGGTGAGGGTCTGCTCCGTGCCGTCGGCACCGCGGACGACGGCTCCGGTCACGCGGCGCGCGTCCCCGGTCAAGTGCCGCATCTCGTGCTGGTGGAGAACGCTCACGTTGTCGCGGGCGGTGACGCGGCGGCGGACGGTCCAGTCGAGGAGGTCACGACTGCACGTGATCATGAACTGCATTTCCTTCGGCCAGCGCCGCAGCCAGCCTTGGGCGGACATCGTCACCATGCCCGTCGGCAGCGGTATCCGGCGTGCCCCGGCGGCCAGCCACTCCTCGGTGACGCCCGGCAGCAGCCGCTCGAAGGACCTGGCTCCGCCGGACCAGAGCAGGTGCGCGTGGCGGGCCTGGGGCAGCGACTTGCGCGGGCGCGGTCCCGCAGGCAGCGCGTCGCGGTCGATGACGGTGACCTGCCCGGCGTAGTCGGCGAGTACGCCCGCGGTGAGCATCCCGGCCAGGCCGCCTCCCAGTACGACGACTTGCTTGAGCGGGCTGGGGCGGAGGGGG
>NZ_JAAAHS010000289.1 GCF_009908195.1 Streptomyces boluensis
GCCGTGGCGCGGCCGCCAGGGCCCGTAGCGCGGCGAGGAGTTCCTCCTGGCCGGCGGCGCGCGGGGCCGAGGCGGGGGCGAGGGGGAGCGCCGGGTACGTGATCCGCAGGGGCCAGGGCTCGTCGCAGGTGACCCGGACGTGCGGCCACACGTAGTGGCTCGCGGTGAAGGTCACCGGGCGGGCCGGAGTGACGGTGATGTCGTGGTCGTGCGGGCGGTCCAGGCGCAACGACCGCTGCGCGGGGTCCATGCGGATCTGCGGGACCAGGGTGCGGAGCATGGCCAGCACGCCCTGGTGGGCGATCCGCTGCCCCGCGTACGCGATCGCCTCGTAGAGGGTCGGCTCGACGCGCTCCCACTCCTCGGCGAACGCCGCTTCCCAGTAGTCCTCCAGCGCGGTGAGCGCCCCGTCGAGGACCGGCTCGGGGTCGGTGAGGATGCCGGCCAGGCGCGCACACCGTTCCGGGTCGGTCCGCCGCAGCTCGGCCAGGGCCGCGTCCCGCGTCGTACGGTCCTCGACCAGGTCGTGACCCGTGTAGCGGGTGGTGTCGACGACCGTCCTGGCCAGCTCGGCGGCCACCTGCCGGACCGGAAGCGCGCGTACGGCCGAGATCTGGCCGTCGAAGTCGGTGTCGTGCTCGTCGGCCCGGCACTCGAAGAACGCCGGGATGTAGTCGGCCACGACGAACTCGTGCGCGCGCAACCGCCGCCGCAGTGCCGCCGGGAGCCGACGGCAGCGCCGCACCCAGGGAACGTGCAGGGCGTGGTGGCCGGGGTCGGTGAGCGCGTGCCAGGAGTGCGCGGCTTCGAGCAGCGGGGAGGCGGAGAACGCGAGGTTCTCGGCGGCCGTGCCGGTGAAGCGCATCGTGATCACGATTGCATGATTCCACCATCAGTTGATCGAGTCCCGCCGGGGCGTTCAGGCTCGTCGGAGCACCCCACCCGCAGCGCCCGCGCACCGAGCACGGGCACGTCCGGGACCGCATCCACCCCCACCTCCACCTCCGTATGCCGTCGTCGAAGGAAGCAACTGACCCATGGTGTCCACCTCGAACCTGCTGGCCTTCGCCGCGATGTCCTTCGTGGTGATCGCCGTCCCCGGACCGAGCGTGCTCTTCGTGGTCGGCCGTGCCCTCGCCCACGGCCGCCGCACCGCCCTCGCCACCGTCCTGGGCAACCTCCTGGGGTCCTACGCGCTCGTGCTGGTCGTGGCGCTGGGGCTCGGCACCCTGCTGCAGGCCTCGGCCGTGGCCCTGACGGTGGTGAAACTCGCCGGTGCCGTCTATCTCGTCCACCTCGGCGTGCAGGCGTTCCGTCAACGGCACCGGCTGCGAGCGGACTTGGCGGTCGCCGGGGACCAGACCCGCGGTGACCTGCGCACGGTCCTGGACGGGCTCCTCGTCGGCGTCACCAATCCGAAGGGGCTCGTCTTCTTCGCGGCGGTCCTGCCGCAGTTCGTGGACCACGACGCCGGTGGCGTACCGCTGCAGATGATGACCCTGGGGCTCGTCCCGGCCGCCATCGGACTGTGCTGCGACACCCTGTGGGGGCTCGGCGCCTCCGCCGCCCGTGGGTGGTTCACCGGTTCGGACCGCCGCCTGTCGATGGTCGGCGGCGCGGGCGGTGTCGCCCTCATCGGCCTCGGCGTCACCGTCGCCGCCACCCAGCACTGAGCCACGCGCGGGCGGCCGGTCCGCCGCACTCCCTCACGGCCGTACGTTCCCGGCCCGCGAGAACAACAGCCGTACGGGGCCCGCCCGTTGACCGCGCCCGCGCGGTGCCCGTCGTCTGCGGCGGACGGCGAACGGGGCGCCGAGCAGGGTCAGGGCGAGGTGGGCGGAGAGCGGGGCGGCGGTGCCGTAGCAGCTGGTGAAGTGGGGGCGCAGGGCGGTGATCCGGGTGGCCAGGCCGGTCAGGGAGCACAGGCCGAGCGTCGCACTCGTGGTGAGGCCGTCGGACCGGTCGAGGGTGAAGTCATGGATGTCGTCGAGGAGTTGGAAGAGATCGCCGACCTCCATCAGGACCGCGCGCTCCGCCGTCGGCATGGCCGGGCGGAGCAGGGCGAGCAGGGCCACCATGCCGAGACCGCCCTTGCCCCGCGTGATCTCCAGGACCTCGCCCGCCGACACCGCCGCGCTCCGCTGGGCCCGCGAACGCACCTGGAAGGCGTGCAGTTCGCGCAGCACGGTGTGGATCGGGTCGTCCGGGGCGTGCGGCAGCCGGGCGGCGATGGCCCGGTGCAGGACGAGCAGCAGCTCCTCCAGGTCGCCGTGCGGACGGAAGGGCTCGCCCGCGAAGAGACCGGCCAGGTCCTCGTCGAGGTGCTCGCGGTCGCAGTTGTCGATGAGATCGTCGTAGAGCCGGGTGAACGAGCTTGCCAGGACGGTCAGTTCGGGATCGAAGGCGACCTTCGCCATCGACGCGTACCCCCACATCGCGAGCCCGACCTTCATGCTCGTGCCGAGCAGCGAGGTGTGCAGCGTACGGCGGAGCGCCCCGTCCTGGACGGTGTGTTCGACGAGGGGGAGCGCGGTCCGGTCGAAGGCGGCCACGACCTGCCGGTGCCGGAAGCACACGAACCGCAGGACCGACCCCCAGCCCCGCGCGGCCAGTGCGCACCGCACGAGCGCCGCCGCCTCACCCGCCACGTCCCCCATGCTGAAGAGGCTTACCGCGCGCCGCGGCACCCAGTCCACAGGTGCTGCCGAGCTGTCCGGGTAACGGGGGGTAATACCGGCCGCCGTACGGGTACGTTGCAGTCGGGGAGCGACAGCGGCAAAGGGCGGGAGGAACGTGGACACATCATCCGCGACACGCGAAGCGCGCGGCGCGCTCCGGTACTTGGCCGGTATCCGGAACCGCCGACAGGGCTGCGCCGCCCACTCCACCGCCCACGGCGAAGCCCACCCCGAAGCCCACCCGGACACTCGCCCCGAGGCCCGACCCGACCTCCAAGTCCCCTTGTACCCGCCGGACACCCGGCCCGCCGTACTCGTCCGGAACACCCTGGTCCGGCTCAACGCCCCCCGCTTCGCCGAGGCCCGCACCGCGAACCGGTGGTGGCTGCTCGCCCTTCTCGCCCTGTCGGCCGTGCAGTTCTCGATGACCCCGCAGGCCCGTCCGTACGCCGCCTGGGCCGCCGTCGCCCTCATGACCTGGCTGCTCGCCCGCGTGTACGCCCTCGGCCTGACCGAGAAGCGGCAGCGCCGCTACGAACAGCGGTGGCTCGCCGCGCGGAGCACCGCCCTGCGGGACACCTGGTTCGAGGTCGTCGGCTGCACCGTTCAGGCACGGCCGGGAACCGCCAACGACGGCCGCCGCGCGGTGAGTTACGTACCGGCCCGCCCCGCCGACGTCCGCGCACTCCTCGCCCGGCAGGCCGAGGAACGCGCCGCGGGCCGGTCATCGCGGCTCACCGTCGAGTTCACCTTCCCGCTGCCGGGCTCGCCGTACGCCGCCCTTGAAGTGGTGGATGCCGACCTCACGGACGTCGACCTCGTCACCACCGCGCGCGGCGGCGGGGTCCGCTTCCCGCACGCCGCGTACCACCCCGAGTCGCCCCGCAGCCCGCGCGAACGGCACCGGCCGACCCGCGGCACGTTCTGGGTGCTCGGCGTGCCGGTGCTCGCCCTGGCCGCGCCGGGTGACGAAAGCCGCGCCGGAGCCGGGCGGTACGACGAGTCAGTGGGCGGCTGACCCGCCCGGCACCCGAGCCGACGGCTGCGCCGGAACGCGTACGGGACCCGCGAGCCGGTGCTGCAGGCTGGCGTGCCGGAACTGATAGTGCGCACCCGTCGACCGCAGCACCCCCACCTTGTGCGCGTCGTCGAGGAACGCGGCCAGATCGCGGGGCGTCTGCCCGCGCCAGGCCAGCCACCACCGCGCCGTCGTGTAGTGCCCCCACGCGCTCGTCGAAAGCACGACAAGACCGGCCCCCGCGCCCGAAAGCAGCGCGCCCACCCCGGCGCCGAGCAGGCCCTGCACCGCCGGGGAGACGGACACCACCAGCGCGTCCCGAGCCCGGTCGGCCCCGGCCGTCGCGAGGAAACCGCCGACGACCGCCCCCGCCACGGCCCCGTACAGCCACGCGTACAGGACAGCGTTCCGGTCGTCCCGCAGCGAGCGCAGGGGTGTGACGACCTGGCGCGGTTCCGTGGGCCGGGTGAAGCGGCGGGCCGAGGAGAAGACCAGGCCGAAGGCGAGCCCCGCCGCCAGGCCGTACGTCACCGAGTACAGGAGGCCCGCGATCAGGCCGCCCGCGACCAGGCCGATCAGGCCGAAGGTGAGATCGACGAGGAGCGGACGCCGCAGCACCCGCTCCCGCTGCCGGGGGCGGCGCGGCGCGAACCGGCGGGGCGGCTCCGCCCGCACCAGGCCGAGCAGCGGACTGCACACCACGCCGACGGCCGCCCCGAACACGGCGCCGAACTCCGGGCGCCCGAACAGGCCGAAAACCAGCAGGCCGAGCGCCGCGCAGACCACGGTCCCGACTACCGCGGGCACCACGATGTACGGATAGCGCGGGATCGCGTACAGGTCGCGCAGCTCCCACCAGCTCACCTCGCCCGCCCCGCGCTCCCCGCCCGCGCGCCGCGCTTCGAGGCGGCCGGCGAGCGAGCCCAGGTACCGGGCGGCCCGCTCCACCGGCCAACTCCGGGACGGGCGCGCCGGGTTGCCGTCGTCGGCACCTCGCGGCGGCGCGGCGAACACCACCGGGACGAACGTGTCGAGCAGATACGCCTCGATCAGCTCACGCGTCCCGAACCGGGCGGTGTCGAGCAGCACCTCCGGCGTACTGTCGCGGGCCTGGAAGGCGGCACGGGCCAGGAACAGCAGCAGCGGGCGGGACAGCGCACCGGCCAGTGGACCCGCCGGATCGGCGCGCAGCGCGCGCAGCACCGGCCGCCAGCGGTCCAGGTCGTCGGGGAAGTGGGACTCCAGATAGCCGACCGAGTCGTCCACCGGCACGGGCAGCAGCCGCACCACCCGGCTGTCCGGCAGCGGCTCCTCGGCGGAGGTCGCCCGGTACTCGTCGGGGCGGCAGGTCAGCACGGTCTCCGCGGGGAGGTGCGTGTTGTCGCGCAGCGCCCTGATCACCTGCGCGCGCAGGCCGGACGGCAACTCGTCGAGCCCGTCGAGTACGGGCAGCAGCCGGTCGTGCCGGAGCAGCTCCCCGGCCGCGTCCGCGCCGTAGCGCGCGGTGTCCGCGAGGAACCGGTAGTCGTCCGCGATCCGCCGTACGATCCAGTCCTGGAAGCTCAACTCGGGCTGCCACGTGGAGAGTTGGAGCAGCACCGGAACGCGCTGCGGATCCGCCCGGCGGCACAGGGCCAGCGTGAGGTCGACGCAGAGCCCGGTCTTCCCGGCGCCCGCGGCACCCACGACGACCAGGCGCGAGGGCCGGTCCGTGTAGTCGTCGACCAGCTCGTCGAGGCTGCCCCGCTCGGGCAGCGGGTGCGTCGCGGTACGGGCCCGCGGATCGTGCGCGGTGTCCCAGCGGACCGGGATGCGGTCGACCGCCAGATGCTGTCGGCGCCGCCCGGCCTCGCTCCGCCAGTGCTGCTCGACCGCGTGGTTCAACGCGGCCGCCGCGGCGTCGAGTTGCTCACCCGCGCTGCGCTCGGCGTTCCACGCCCAGGTGCGCGCGAGGGCGGCCTTCGCCGGAAACGTGACGAGGAGCGTCCCGCCGATACCGAGCACGGCAGTGACCGGTTCGAACCCGAAGTGGATCACGGCCCAGACGGCCACCGCACCCCCGGCCAGCCAGAGAGCCAGGATCACCCGTTCCCTGGTCGTCATGGAATCATGAAATCCCAACTCGGCCTGAGCGTCCAGGGGATGACGAGCCATCAGTGACAGCCCTACGGCGTCCGGACCCCTTCCTCCAGTCCATCCGCTCCTTCAGTGGGGCCGGTCGGCCGTGCGGGCGGGCCCGGGTGACCCTGGCTGAACCGATGGGCCGCGTCTACCCTGGTAGCAGAGCCTCGGGCGCCGCGGACGTCACGCGTGCCGGTGGTGGGAGGTGCGTCATGGCAGGCGGCCACTGTTTCCACATCGACCAGGACGGTCATTCCGTCACGGTCCTGCTCGCCCACCCGCGCGGCGTCGTCGAAGTGCTGGTGGACGGCAAGGTGGTCGCCTGCCATGACGCGCCCGGCAAGGACGCCACGGTGCTCGGGGCGGAGCTCCCCGGCGACCCGCCCCGGCCGATCCGCGTCCTCCTCGCCCCCGTCGAAGGCGCCGACGGGCCACCGCTCTGCGTGATGGAGAGTGACGGCGCCCGCTACCCGATGCCGCTGGTCACCCTCGGCCGCACCGCACGGACCACGCCGCGCACCACGACCACCTCCACCCAGGCCGTACGACTGCTCCGCAGGCACGTGCGGCGGATGGCCCGGGGGTGGCACCGCTGAGGAACCCGCGCGGCGGGTCGGATCGGGAGCGGGCGCGCGGAGCCCTGTCGCAACTGCCTTACCCGGCAGTAACGTTCGGGGTCCGTCCGCAGCCTGGGGGAGTCGCATGGGTGCCGTCACGACGTTCGATCCGGTCACCGAGCACGAACGGACCCGCGCCGCGCTACGCGCCACGCTCCCGCGCCTTGAACGGCTGCTGCGCGAGGCCCCCGACCTGGACGCGCCCTCCGGGGTCCCGCTGTGGACGGTGGGCGACGCCGGTACGCATCTCGCGGCCGCGTACCTCGGGTTCTGCTCCGCCGTCACCACCGACGAGCCGGTCGATTGGGACAGTCTGCTGCCGCCCGGCGACGGGACGTTCGTCGAACGGATCGCGGCCGTCAACGCCCGGTCCATCGGCCTCTTCGGCGCCGATGAACGCGCCGGGCTCGGCGCGTTCATCACCGAACGCGGCGAGAAGTTCCTGCGCGCCACCGAAGGACTCGCCCCGGACGCGCCGGTGGCCGTGCCCTGGTACGGGCGTGAGCTGCCGTTGTCCGTGGTGACCGGCCTCATGCTGAGCGAGAGCCTCGTGCACGGCCTCGACGTGGCGCGCGGCGCGAAGGCCCCGTGGCCGATCGACCCCGACCAGGCCCGCCTCGTGCTCGGCCAGGCGCTGCCGACGATGATCCAGCTGGCCGTCGACCCCGCGAAGGCGGCGGGCGTCAGCATCGCCTTCGACCTCGCGATCAAGGGCGGCCCACGCCTCGCGGTCGTCGTCGACGACGGCACGGTCACGGTGACCCGCGACGCCCCGCCGCGTACGTACGACTGCCGGATCACGGCCGAGCCGACCGCGTTCCTGCTTGTCTCCTTCCGGCGTACGCCGATCTGGAAGGTGATCGCGCGCGGCCGGATGCGGGCGGGCGGCCGCAGGCCGTGGCTGGCCACGCGGCTCGGCGAGCTCGTCGCCACGCCCTGATCCGGCCAGGGGGAGCGACGCACCGGCCGGTGCACAACCCTGGCCGTATTACTGACGCGTCAGTACGGTGCTGCCAACCCTCATCCCCCACAGGAGAGTTGGGAGAGCCGAATGACATCAGTCTTACGCAGACGACCGGTGGCCGCAGGTGCCGTCCTCGCGCTGACGGTGCTCGGACTGTCCGGGTCCGCCGCCGCGAGCGCGGTCCCGGACGACGCGCCGCCGTCGGCCGCCGGCACGGGCGAGGCCCAGAAGGCCGTCAAGAAGCCCGTCCAGAAGCCGGGCAAGCCGAGCAAGAAGCCGGGCAAGAAGGGGGGCCCCGGCGAGATCGTCACCTCGGAGCCGTCCTCGTTCCAGTACACACCGGGCCAGCCCACCCCCACCAAGGCCTGGAAGATCACCTACGGGTCGACCTCCGCCTCCGGGCAGTCCAACACCGTCTCCGGAACCGTGATCGTCCCCGACGACGGCAAGACCACTCCGCGCCCGCTCATCACGTACGCCGTCGGCACGGTCGGTCTCGGTGACAAGTGCGCCCCGTCCGCCGGATTCCCTGGCGGCACGACCGCCGAGGCGCCGCTGGTCAACGCCGCGCTAGTCCGGGGGTACGCGGTCGTCGTCACCGACTACGAGGGCCTCGGCACACCCGGCGACCACACCTACATGGTCGCCGCCGCCCAGGGCAGCGCGGTGCTCGACGCGGCGCGCGCGGCCCAACGGCTCCCGGAGGCCGCCCCGTACGGGGTCTCCGCGGAGGCACCCGTAGGGATCATGGGCTACTCGCAGGGCGGCGGCGCCAGCGCGAAGGCCGCCGAGATGGCCGCGAGCTACGCTCCCGAGCTGAAGGTCAAGGGCACGGCGAGCGGCGGAGTCCCCGCCGACCTCGCCGCGGTCGCCGATTCGGTGGAGGGCGGGGACAGCGCCGGCTACCTGCTGATGTCGGCCGTCGGCCAGAACGCCGCCGACCCGTCCCTCGACCTCGACAAGTACCTCAACGACGAGGGCCGCAAGCTGGCCGACGTGGTCCGCAACGAATGCGTCGGCACGGTCCTCGAGGCGGGCAAGGGCAAGAAGATAGAGGACGTCACCACGTCCAACCCGCTGGACCAGCCGGACTGGCAGGCGGCCATCGCCAAGCAACTGGTCGGCACCGTACGGCCGTCGGCGCCGACGTTCCTGTACCACGGGGACGCCGACGAGACGATCCCGTACACGGTCGGGCAGAAGCTGCGGGCCGACTGGTGCGCGGCCGGGAACGCCGTGCAGTGGACGACGTTCCCCGGACAGTCCCATGTGGGAACGGCGATCCAGGGCAACGGCCCGGCCCTCGAATGGCTCGGCCAGCGCTTCGCCGACCAGCCCGCGACGGGTAACTGCGGCACCTGAGCGGGCTCCGTCGCCGCTCTGAACACACCCTGCCCTGCCGGGACTTGGCCGTACGCGGGCCGAGTCCCGGCAGCGCTGGGCGCGACGGGCAAGACATGCCGCCGATGGCGCAATGGCACCTCCGGCCCCGCCGTCCGGGGCACCCTGTGGTCGTTTCATCGCAGTGGTGTTGCTCCTCGCCGCACCCGAGGAGGGCAGGCAAGGAGAAGCGCGTTGTCGTTGCAGCAACCAGGGGTCGACTACGAGAAGGTGTTCCAGTCCTTGCCGGGCGCGGTGGCCCTGCTCACCCCCGACCTGGTGTACGCGGACGCCAACGAGGCGTTCCTGCAGGCCTCGGGACGCACCCGCGAGCAGGTGATCGGCCGCTACCTGTTCGACGTCTTCCCCGACAACCCCAATGACCCCGCCGCGACCGGCATGCGCAACCTCCACGCCTCCCTGCAACGGGTGGCCGCCACCGGCGAGCGCGACGCGATGGCGCTGCAGCGCTACGACGTGGAGGACCCGGAGCGGCCCGGCACGTGGGAGGAGCGCTACTGGAGCCCGGTCAACGCCCCGGTGTTCGGCGCGGACGGGCGGGTGGAGCTGCTCCTCCACCGGGTGGAGGAGGTCACCGAACTGATCCGCGCGCGCGGCGGTCGCGGCGCCGGTGACGGTGCCGACAGCGGTGCCGGGAGCAACGGCGGTGACCGGTCCCGGGTGCTGCAGGCCGAGCTGTACACCCGCGGCCGCGACCTGCAGGAGGTCAACGAGCGGCTGCGCCGGGCCTACGCCCGCGAACGCGAGGTCGCGCTGACCCTGCAGGACGCGATGCTGCCCGCGGTCCGGGTGCTCGGCCACCACCGGACGGCGGTGCGCTACCGGCCCGCCGTCGGGGCGTTGAACGTGTGCGGTGACTGGTACGAGCTGGCCGAACTGCCCGGCGACCGGATCGCGGTCGCCGTCGGCGACGTCGTCGGCCACGGCCTTCCCGCGGCCGCCGTCATGGGCCAGCTCCGCAGCGCGCTGAGCGCGGCGGTACGCGCGGCCGAAGGACCGGCGGCCGCGCTCGACGCGCTCGGCCTCTACGCCCGCGATGTCGACGGCGCCGAGTCCACCACCGCGGTGCAGGTGGTCATCGACTGCGTGCGCCACACCCTCCGATACAGCAGCGCCGGCCACCCGCCGCCCGCCCTG
>NZ_JAAAHS010000029.1 GCF_009908195.1 Streptomyces boluensis
CGCCCAACTGGCGCCATCACCGACCGCCGCGGCGAGCGCCACCTTGTAGGCGGTGATCGCGGTGGCGTCGTTCACCAGCGACTCGCCCTGCAGGATCGTGGTGATCCGCGAGGGCAGTCCGACCCGGCGCGCGATGGCCGTCGCCGCGACGGCGTCCGGCGGCGCGATCACCGCCCCGAGCACGAGCGCCGCCGTGAGCGGCAGACCGGGCACGATCAGATACACCGCGTAGCCGACCACCAGCGTCGCGAACAGCACGTAACCGACGGAAAGCAGCGCCACCGGCCGCCAGTTGGCCCGCAGATCGAGATACGAACTCTCCACACCGGCCGTGTAGAGCAGCGGCGGCAGCAACAGCGGCAGAACGACCTGCGGATCCAGCTCGTACGCGGGCACGCCGGGCACGTACGAGATCACCAGACCGGCGGCGACCAGCAGCAGCGGCGCCGGAACCGGGGTGCGGCGGGCCACCCCGGCCACCACGGCACTGCCCGCGACCAACAACAGCAACGGCAAGGCATGCATCGGCTCGGGCCCGTCCCCTTCGGCACGTGCACGTCCAAGTGCACTGTCACAGGTGCGTCGTAACCTGGCCATCATGAACGAGTGCTCGCACCTCCCCCTGCTGCCGCACCCCGAACCCGCACCGCTGACCTCGACCTGCCCCGAGTGCCTGGCGGTCGGCAGCCACCCGGTGCAGCTGCGCCTGTGCCTGAGCTGCGGGCACATAGGCTGCTGCGACTCGTCGCCGTACCGACACGCTTCGGCACACTTCAAGGAGACCGGCCACCCGGTGATGCGCACCTTCGAACCGGGGCAGGACTGGCGCTGGTGCTTCGAGGACGGCGTACTCGTCTAGTGACAACGGACAGTGACCGGCCGAGGAGCGCCTCCGGGCGGTTCGACCGCCCCGGACCTGGGTACGTCAACCCGGCGCGCGCTCTTTCCAATTGGACCCGCGCAACCCCTAGCCACTGTCCGTACCGAACGACTTACTATGAGTGAACAGACGGGCTTGGGGTCCGCGGGACACAGAGCGCCGGAGCGCGATAGCGTCACCTGCTGAACACACAGCGCAGCACCCGTGCGACGCTGTGCCGGAACGCCGCCGAGCGGCGGGCCGGAACCCCGAACGTGCTTGTACCACCTTGGAGGTGAGGGTGTCCCAGATCGCAGGCGAGCCCGGGACTCAGGACTTCGTGGAAGTCCGGCTGCCGGCTGCGGGTGCCTACCTTTCGGTGCTGCGGACGGCCACGGCCGGCCTCGCGGCGCGTCTTGACTTCACCTTGGACGAGATCGAGGACCTGCGCATCGCGGTCGACGAGGCCTGCGCGATCCTGCTGCAGCAGGCCGTGCCCGGCTCGGTGCTCAGCTGTGTCTTCCGCCTCGTCGACGACTCCCTCGAGGTCACGGTCTCGGCGCCCACGACCGACGGCCGGGCCCCTGAGCGTGACACCTTTGCCTGGACTGTCCTGTCAGCCCTCGCGGGCAAGGTCGACTCCACGGTCGCCGACGACAAGACCGTCTCGATCAGCCTGTACAAACAGCGCGGCGCGGGACCCGGGCCGGCGTGAGGGACGGGGACGGGCCGGTGCGTGACGAAGAGCGCAGCACATCGAGTCTGCCCGCCGCGAACGCCGACGGCAGCGGCGGAGAGTCCCGGGCGCGACGCGCCACGGGCATCCCCGAACAACAGGCCAGGCCGCACCCGGAAGAACCGGGCACCACGGAGCAGGCACAGCGCGACGACAGGGGCGAGCGCCAGGTCGGCGAGGGGCGACGGGCGGGACACATGACAGAGCACGGGCACCACCACGATCCGCAGGACCGCAGCGGCGCGCGAGCCATGTTCATCGAGCTCCGCAAGCTGCCCGACAGCAGCCCGGAGTACGCGGAACTGCGCAACCAGCTGGTCCGCATGCACCTGCCCCTGGTCGAGCACCTGGCCCGCCGCTTCCGCAACCGCGGCGAACCGCTGGACGACCTGACCCAGGTGGCCACCATCGGCCTGATCAAGTCGGTGGACCGCTTCGACCCGGAGCGCGGCGTCGAGTTCTCGACGTACGCGACACCCACCGTCGTCGGCGAGATCAAGCGCCACTTCCGCGACAAGGGCTGGGCGGTGCGCGTACCGCGCCGGCTGCAGGAGCTGCGTCTCGCCCTGACCACCGCCACCGCCGAGCTCTCCCAGCAGCACGGCCGCTCCCCCACGGTGCACGAGCTGGCCGAGCGGCTGAGCATCTCCGAGGAGGAGGTCCTGGAGGGCCTGGAGTCGGCGAACGCCTACTCCACGCTGTCCCTGGACGTCCCGGACACCGACGACGAGTCCCCCGCGGTCGCGGACACCCTGGGCTCGGAGGACGAGGCGCTTGAGGGCGTCGAGTACCGCGAGTCCCTGAAGCCGCTCCTCGAGGACCTTCCACCCCGCGAGAAGCGCATCCTGCTGCTCCGCTTCTTCGGGAACATGACGCAGTCGCAGATCGCCCAGGAGGTCGGCATCTCCCAGATGCACGTCTCCCGGCTGCTCGCCCGCACCCTCGCCCAGCTGCGCGAACGACTGCTCGTCGAGGAGTGACAAGCTCTCCGACGCGAACGAGACGTACGACAGGTCGTACGACGGGCCGGGCGCGCTAAGCGGCGTCGCGCGGCCCGATGCCCAGCGCCTTGGTCGTCTCCGGGTTCACCAGCAGCACCAGCGACGTCACCGCGACCACGGCGAGCGCGATGCCGCCCGGGATGGCGACGCTGTTCGTCTGCAGCAGCTGCCAGGCCACCGGCAGCGCCATGATCTGCGTGATGACCGCAGGGCCGCGGCTCCAGCTCCGCAGCTTGAACAGACCCCGCGCGGCGATCAGCGGCAGCAGCGCAAGCGCGATCATGGTGAGCCCACCGGTCACCGCGGACCGCATGTCGCCCGCGTCCCCGACCAGCCCCTGCACGGCCAGGTATCCGCCCACGGCGACGAGCACAAGCCCTTCGAGCGCGGCGAGCGCCGCGGCGGCGGTCAGTCGCCCGGGACGCGGGCCTTCGGAGTTCTGGGTCTGCTCAGCACTGCTCACCCATGCAGGGTAGCCCCGCACCCCGGCCTCACCGGGGGCCAGGTGCGGACCTGGGTCTGGGTCACGTAAAGAGCGATGGGTACGCTGCTCCGCATGCGTGCACTTCTCGTGGTCAACCCGGCAGCCACCACCACCAGTGCCCGCACGCGGGACGTACTGATCCACGCGCTCGCCAGCGAGATGAAGCTCGAGGCGGTGACCACGGAGTACCGCGGTCACGCCCGCGACCTGGGCCGGCAGGCCGCGGAGAGCAAGGACATCGAGCTGGTCGTCGCCCTCGGCGGCGACGGCACCGTCAACGAGGTCGTGAACGGCCTCCTGCACAACGGCCCGAACCTAGACTCCCTGCCGGGCCTCGCGGTGGTCCCCGGTGGCTCCACCAACGTCTTCGCCCGCGCCCTCGGTCTGCCCAACGATCCCGTCGAGGCGACCGGCGCCCTGCTCGACGCCCTCCGCACCGGCAGCCGGCGCACGGTCGGCCTCGGTCTGGCCGCGGGCACGCCGGGCACGGAGGACGAAGGGGTTCCGGAGCGCTGGTTCACTTTCTGCGCGGGCCTCGGCTTCGACGCGAGCGTGATCGGCCGGGTCGAGAAGGAACGCGAGCGCGGCAGGCGTTCGACACATGCGCTCTATGTGCGACAGATGGTCCGCCAATTCCTCGACGAACAGCACCGCAGGAATGGCACGATCACCCTCGGTCGCCCCGGCGAAGAAGAACTCGACGATCTTGTGCTGGCCATAGTGTGCAATACCTCGCCGTGGACCTACCTGGGCAATCGCCCGGTGTACGCGTCCCCGCAGGCATCCTTCGACACCGGCCTTGACGTGCTCGGACTCAAGAAACTGTCGACCCCGGCGATGGCCCGTTACGCGACCCAGCTGCTGACCTCGACACCCGACCGCGGACCGCACGGAAAGCACGCGGCCACCCTGCACGATCTGACGGACTTCACCTTGCAATCAAAGGTCCCGCTGCCCTTCCAGATGGACGGTGACCACCTGGGGCTCCGTACGAGCGTGACGTTCACAGGCGTACGCCGTGCACTGCGTGTGATTGTGTGAGTGGAAGGGCCCTAAGTCCTTTCAGTCGAACGTTTAGACCAGCCTCCACCCCATGGAAGTACGGCTGTGACCTAGCCGACACCGAGGAATCAAAAAAAACTTTCCGGAAGGGGTTGTATCCGCCGCCGAGGTTTGCGAATCTCTTCTTGGCGCTCAGGACGGCCCGCAACACCGGCCCCACAGAGAGCCCGAACCCCCTCTCTCACACAGGACCTACACCAGGCGACTGGTGGCTGGCCCTTCCCTTGCGGGGGGATTCGTGAAAGCGTTCACATTCACAAGCAACCTGCATGTAATACCAAGGAGAGGTAGCAGCCATGGACTGGCGTCACAACGCCGTTTGCCGCGAGGAAGACCCCGAGCTCTTCTTCCCCATCGGCAACACCGGTCCTGCGCTGCTGCAGATCGAGGAAGCCAAGGCCGTCTGCCGCCGCTGCCCCGTCGTGGAGCAGTGCCTGCAGTGGGCGCTCGAGTCCGGCCAGGACTCCGGCGTCTGGGGTGGCCTCAGCGAGGACGAGCGTCGCGCAATGAAGCGCCGCGCCGCCCGCAACCGGGCCCGCCAGGCCAGCGCCTGACACCCACGCCCCGAACGGCCTGAGCCCGGCGGCGCGTACGGCGAGTACGCATCTCCCGCCCCCGAGCCGCAGCGCGCAGTACCCCCCGATGCGCTCAGCAACGTGAGCTTTGAGCCCCGGACCCACCAAGGTCCGGGGCTTACTGCTGTGTGCGCTTAGTGCTGTGTGCGCTTGCTGCCGTGCGGGGCTCGCTGCTGTGCGGGGCTTGCCGCTGTGTGCTGCGACACATCGCGGGAGGTCAACCGGCTTACGGGTAAGTCGAGTTGATGCGGCGAGGGCACAGTGCCCCTCGCCGCCCGTGCCTACTTGTCGCCGCGCACCGGGATGTCGAGGATGACCTGGGTGCCGCGCTCGGGTGCGGGGACCATGTCGAACGTGCCCCCCAACTCGCCTTCCACCAAGGTCCGTACGATCTGCAGGCCCAGGTTGCCGGTGCGGTGCGGGTCGAAGTCGGCGGGCAGGCCGACGCCGTCGTCCTGGACGGTGATGAGGAGGCGGGCGTCCTTCCGCGTACCCCCACGGACCGCGGAGACCTCGACCGTGCCGTGGTCGCCTTCGCGGAAGCCGTGCTCCAGGGCGTTCTGCAAGACCTCGGTGAGGACCATCGACAGCGGGGTGGCGACCTCGGCGTCGAGGATGCCGAAGCGTCCGCTGCGGCGACCGGTGACCTTGCCCGGGGAGATCTCGGCGACCATCGCGAGGACCCGGTCGGCGATCTCGTCGAACTCGACGCGCTCGTCGAGGTTCTGCGACAGCGTCTCGTGCACGATCGCGATGGAACCCACGCGACGCACGGCCTCTTCGAGCGCGGCGCGGCCGCGGTCGGAGTCGATCCGGCGGGCCTGCAGGCGGAGCAGGGCGGCGACCGTCTGCAGATTGTTCTTCACCCGGTGGTGGATCTCCCGGATGGTGGCGTCCTTGGTGATCAACTCGCGCTCGCGGCGGCGCAGTTCGGTCACGTCGCGCAGCAGTACGAGGGAGCCGATCCGGGTGCCCTTGGGCTTGAGCGGGATGGCGCGGAGTTGGATCACGCCGTCGTCGCCCTCGACCTCCGTCTCGCGCGGCGCCCAGCCGCTGGCCAGCTTGACCAGCGCTTCGTCCACGGGGCCGCGGGAGGGAGCGAGTTCGGCGGTGGCCCGGCCGAGGTGGTGGCCGACCAGGTCGGCGGCGAGGCCAAGGCGGTGGTACGCGGACAGGGCGTTCGGCGAGGCGTACTGCACGATGCCGTCGGCGTCGAGACGGATCAGGCCGTCGCCCACGCGCGGTGACGCGTCCATGTCGACCTGCTGACCGGGGAACGGGAAGGACCCTGCGGCGATCATCTGCGCGAGGTCGGAGGCGCTCTGGAGGTACGTCAGCTCCAGGCGGCTCGGTGTGCGGACCGTGAGCAGGTTGGTGTTGCGGGCGATGACGCCGAGGACGCGGCCCTCGCGGCGCACGGGGATCGACTCGACGCGGACCGGCACCTCCTCGCGCCACTCCGGATCGCCCTCGCGCACGATGCGGCCCTCGTCGAGCGCGGCGTCGAGCAGGGGGCGCCGGCCGCGGGGGACGAGGTGGCCGACCATGTCGTCCTGGTACGAGGTCGGGCCGGTGTTGGGGCGCATCTGGGCGACCGACACATAGCGCGTGCCGTCGCGGGTGGGCACCCACAGGACCAGGTCCGCGAAGGAGAGGTCGGAGAGCAGCTGCCACTCCGAGACCAGCAGGTGCAGCCACTCGAGGTCGGTGTCACCGAGGGCTGTGTGCTGGCGTACGAGTTCGTTCATGGAGGGCACGTGTGCGAGCGTACCTGCCGCCTCGGACAGCGCCGACCTCGTAGGGCGCGCCGGTTCCGGGCCTGAAAACACCCGCGGGCCGCGGCACCTGAGAGGGACCCTCAACCCTCTCGGCACCGCAGCCCGGAGCTGTTCCGGCCGTCGGGTGTGCGGTTCCCGTGCGGCCGAGAGGCTCCGACGCGGTCAGGGCAGAGAGCGTCGGGCGCCTCACTCCGCTCTTCTGTGCGGGAAGAGCGGAAGCTTTACCAGTGCATTGTGGACTAGACCATTCTCGGATGTCCATGCGTGGGTAGATGTTTGTTCTCCTGCGCCGCCTCAACGGCCATCTGCCCCTGCGGCTTTCTACCTCTGCGGCAGCCCGCGCCGCAATGAGTCGCACCCTCACATCTTGCGCCCTGTCCCCTACCGCTCACGGGGCGGGGGGCCATGCGGCCATCGCGAGGTCGGCTACGCGCTCCAGCTCCTCTTGGGTGGCACCGTCCCTGGCCTGCTGCGACATGCCCTGGAAGACGGCTGCCGTGTAGCGGGCGAGGGCTCCGGGATCGCAGTCCGCGGGCAGTTCGCGGGCCGCTACTCCGGCGCGGATACGAGACTCGAACGTGCTGATGTTGGCCTCGCGCCGCTCCCGCAGGGTCTGTTCGACCTCGGGGGTCGTGCAGTTGGTGGCGGCGTGGATGACGAGGCAGCCGTGCGGGCGGCCGGGGGCGGCGAACTCGGCGGCCGCCTCGTGCAGCATCCGGCCCAGGGCGGCTCGGGCGGTGGGTTCCTCGTCGAGAGCGCGCGTGCCGAAGGAGCCGTACGAGTCGACGTATGTCTCCAGGACCTCTTCGAAGAGGGTGCGCTTGTCGCCGAAGGCGGCGTAGAGGCTGGGGGGTCCGATACCCATGGCGCGGGTGAGGTCGGAGACGGACGTCGCTTCGTAGCCCCGCTCCCAGAAGGTCCAGATCGCTTGGCGGAGGGCCTTCTCGCGGTCGAAGGAGCGCGGGCGCCCACGCTGCTTCGCCGGGCCTGCGGCGGGATCCTTGACGTTCTTCTTCGCGGGCTCCGCCGCTACCGCCTTCGCCGCCGCGGCGTCCGCGGATCTCTCCGTCGCCGCCGGGGTCGTGCGTCGCTTCGCTGCCGGGTTCGCCACCATGGAGTGAATTGTATAGCGGACACTAGAAAATCTGGGCGAGATCGGGCTACGGTTCTTTTTGTAGCGACCGCTAGGGAAATGGAGCTCATGACATGTGGACCGAAGACCGGCGGACCCCTGCCACCCCCTCGCGCACCCTTCCGACTCGCACCTCCGGCGGCTCGGGTGTGGAGTGGTCGGGGGTGGATCGCGGAGCGCCCGAGGGGCGAAGAGTGGCGCCGAGAGAGGTGTCGAGTTCCGGCGGCGGGGCGGGGGTTGCTCTGTTAGATTGGTCTATACCACCATGACCAACGCGTGCACTATCCACTACCTCAGATCGGCAGGCCCAGCGTGGAAGTTGTCATCGTCAAGGACGCCAAGGCGGGCGGAGAGCTCATCGCGGGGGCCATCGTGGACCTGCTCGCCCGCAAGCCCGACGCGCTGCTCGGCGTGGCCACCGGATCGACCCCGCTGCCCATCTACGACGCCCTGATCGCCAAGGTGCGGGGCGGCGGCGTGGACGCGTCGCGGGCGCGGATCTGCCAGCTCGACGAGTATGTGGGGCTGCCCGCCGGGCATCCGGAGTCGTACCGCGCGACCGTGCTCCGTCAGGTGGTCGAGCCGCTCGGACTGCCCGCGGACCAGTTCATGGGGCCGGACGGCAGCGCCGAGGACGTGCAGGCGGCGTGCGAGGCGTACGACAAGGCGCTGGCCGGGGCCGGCGGGGTGGACCTGCAGATCCTCGGGATCGGGACCGACGGGCACATCGGGTTCAACGAGCCGTGCTCCTCGCTCGCCTCGCGTACGCGGATCAAGACGCTGATCGAGCAGACCCGGATCGACAACGCGCGCTTCTTCGACGACGACATCGACCAGGTGCCGCACCACGTGATCACCCAGGGCATCGGGACCATCCTGGACGCCCGCCATCTGGTGCTGCTCGCCACCGGTGAGGGCAAGGCGGAGGCCGTGGCGCAGACCGTCGAGGGGCCGGTGTCCTCGCTGGTGCCCGCGTCGGCGCTGCAGTTGCACCCGCACGCCACGGTCGTGGTGGACGAGGCGGCGGCGTCCAAGCTGAAGCTGGCGGACTACTTCCGGCACGCCTTCGACAACAAGCCCTCCTGGCAGGGGATTTGATCGGCTGAGACGGCGAAGGCGCCGGGGTCGGCGGACTGGCCCGGCGCCTTCGTACCTGCTGCGGTGGGGTTCAGTGGTCCGTGCCGAGCAGGGCCTCCGCTGCCGCTACCGCGCACACTCGGGCCGCGCCGTAGGTGGCGATGTGTACGGCGCCGCGTGGGGGTGCCTGGGGGACGCCCATCTCGACGACCACCGTGTCCGGGCGGGCGGTGAGCAGGGCGTCCAGGGTGGCCGCCATCCACGGGTGGCGGTGGGCGTCGCGGACGACGGCGACGATGCGGCGTCCGCCGGCCGCGGTGAGGATGTCGGCGGGGTCGGACTCGGCCGCGTAGCTGCCGGTCTCGGTGCCGGGGAGCAGGCGGGTGAGTTCGGCGGCGACGCCCCAGGGGGTCTCGTCCCCGACGGCGATGTTGGCCATCGGGGTGAGTGCGGCGACGAAGGCCGGTGCGGTGAGCAGCGGGTGCTCGGCGTCGACGGTGACCGCGAGGGCGCGGCGGGCCGCGATCTGGCCGATGTCGCGGCCGACACCGCTCTCGACGCGTACCGCCGTGGTCGTCCACTCCCCCAGGGCGCGCACCCGGGCGGCGGCGTCGGCGAGGCGTTCCTCGGGGAGTTCGCCGCTGCGGACGGCGGCGACGAGGGCGTCACGGAGCCGTAGGACGGTCTCCTCGTCGGCGAGGCCGCCGCCGACGCAGATCGCGTCGGCGCCTGCGGCGAGGGCGAGGACGCTGCCGCGTTCGATGCCGTAGGTGGAGGAGATGGCCTGCATCTCCATGCCGTCGGTGACGATCAGGCCGTCGAAGTTCAGTTCCTCGCGGAGCAGGCCCGTCAGGATGCGGCGGGAGAGCGTCGCGGGGCGGTCCGGGTCGAGGGCCGGGAGCAGGATGTGGGCGCTCATCACGGCCTTGGTGCCGGCGGTGATGGCGGCGCGGAAGGGGGCCAACTCCCGTTCGCGCAGCACGTCGAGGCTCGCGTCGATGCGCGGCAGCGAGTGGTGCGAGTCCACGGCGGTGTCGCCGTGGCCGGGGAAGTGCTTGGTGCAGGCGGCCACACCGGCGGCCTGGAGGCCCTTGACGTACGCGGCGGTGTGCCGGGCGACCAGGTCCCGGTCGGCGCCGAAGGAGCGGACGCCGATGACCGGGTTGTCGGGGTTGGAGTTGACATCGGCGGACGGCGCCCAGTTGAGGTTGACGCCGCAGGTGGCGAGGCGACGGCCGAGTTCGGCGGCGACGTCGCGGGTGAGGATCGGGTCGTCGACGGCGCCGAGGGCGTGGTTGCCGGGGAAGGAGGAGCCGGAGCGGACCTCGAGGCGGGTGACGTCGCCGCCCTCCTCGTCGATGGCCACCAGCACGTCTTCGCGTTCGGCGCGCAACTGGGCGGTGAGGGCGGCGAGTTGATGAGGGGAGGCGATGTTGCGGCCGAACAGGCCGACCGAGTGCAGGCCTTCGCCGATGCGGCGGAGCAGCCACTCGGGCGCGGTGGTGCCGACGAAGCCCGGCTGGAGGACGGCCAGGGCGTCGCGGGCGAGCCCGTCTTTCGCGTTGGATCCGGTGGTGGCTCGGGTGGGTGTCGTCATACGGCGGGGGTTATCCCTTCACGGCGCCTGCGGTGAGGCCGCTGACGGCCTTGCGCTGCAGGAAGAGGAAGAGGAGCAGGATCGGGATGGCGAAGAGGGAGGAGGCGGCCATGGTGGCGCCCCAGTCGTCGCCGAACACGGTCTGGAACTTGGAGATCCACAGGGGCAGGGTCTGGGCCTCGGCCTGCTTGTTGAGGATCAGCACCATCGGGAACTCGTTCCAGGCGGTGATGAAGCCGAAGAGGGAGGTCGCCATCAGGCCGGGGGCGAGCAGCGGCAGGATGACCTTGATGAAGGCCTGGGGTCTGCTGCAGCCGTCGACCATCGCCGACTCCTCCAGGTCCTTGGGGATGGCCCCGACGAAGCCGCGGAGCGTGAGCAGCGTGAAGGGCAGCACCATCATCATGTAGAAGAGGGTGAGCGGGACGAGGCTGTTGAGCATGTCGGCGTCGCGGACCAGCATGTAGATCGCGATGACCATGACTTCCCAGGGCGCCATCTGCGCGAGCATGAAGGCGATGATGAAGCCGCGGCGCCCCTTGAACCGCATCCGGGCCAGGGCGAACGACGCGAGCAGCGCGATGACCAGGGAGAACAGCACCGCGAGCCCGGTCACGGTGACCGAATTCCGTACCAGGGTCCAGAAGTTGTCGGCGGTGACGGCGGTCTGGAAGTGCTCGAAGGTGAAGTCGAGGGGGAACCAGACGGGGTCCTCGCTGATGATGTCGCCGGTCGGTTTGAAGGCCGTGGCGAACATCCAGTAGACGGGGAAGACGAAGACGAGGGTCAGCACGGTGGCCAGGGCGTTGGGCCAGATCCGGCGCAGCCGCGACGCGGTGGATCGGGAGCGGCTCACAGCTCGTCCTCCTCTTGCTTGAGCACGATGCGAAGGTAGTACGAGGTCAGGGCGAGCAGGATCACGATGGTGAGCAGCGCGATGGCGGAGCCCATGCCGAAGTGCTGGTTGCCGAAGCCCTCGATGTACGCGTAGACGGGCAGGATCTCGGTGAGCCGGTCCGGGCCGCCCTCGTTGATCGCGAAGACCTGGGTGAAGGCCTTGAAGACCCAGATGACCTCCAGGAACGTGGTCGCGAGGAGGAAGGGCCGCAAGAACGGCATGGTGACCGAGGTGAAGCTCGTCCACGCGCCGGCGCCGTCGAGCGAGGCGGCCTCGTAGAGCTCCTTGGGGATGGTGGTGGTGGCCGCGTACAGGTTGATCGCCACGAACGGGATGGACTGCCAGACGATGAGCAGGGTGACCACGGCGAAGGTGGAGAACTGCGTGCCGAGCCAGTTGTGGTCGGCCATCGAGTGGAAGCCGAGCTTGTCGAGCACCCAGTTGACGACGCCGAAGCGCTGGGCGAACAGCCACTGGAAGACGGTGGTGCCGGCGATCGGCGGCATGGCCCAGGCGAGGACGAGGCCGATGAGCAGGGTCAGCCGCATCTTGCTGCCGAGCCGGGCGAGCAGCAGCCCGACCAGGGTGCCGAAGATCATGATGAGTACGACATTGGCGCCGGTGAACAGGACGGAGCGGACGGCGACCCGCCAGAACTCCGAACTGGCAAGCACCTCGGCGTAGTTGTCGATGCCGTTCCACTCGGTGAGGTGCTGGATCAGCTGCCTCATGTTGAGGTTCTGGAACGACAGGAGCCCGTTCTTGACCAGCGGCCAGCCGAGCAGCAGCAGGGTCGCCGCGAGGGCGGGGAACAGCAGCAGATAGGGCGCGAGTGCGGTGGTGCGGGCCCGTGCCGCCGCTGTCCTGCGCGGCGCCCGCCGTTCACCGCCGTCCGCCTTGAGGACCTCCGCCGGGCGGGAGTCCGGGCGTTCGGTCTGCACGGTCATGCTCGCCATCTCTTTCGTACGAGAGCTTTCCGGTGCGGCAGTGGCGCGCCGGGGGCGGGGCGGGGAGGCCGGTGCCCGTCCCCGGCGCGTGGGTCACTGCTTCTGCGCGAGGCGCTTGTTGAACTCGCCCTCGACCTGCTTGGCGGCGGCGGCGTGCGACTTACCGTTCAGGACCGCGGTCATGTAGGTCTTGATCGGGTTCGGCGGGTTCTCCACGGCGGCCCACTCGGGGATCAGCGGGGTGGTGCCGCCGCCGGCGACGG
This sequence comes from Streptomyces boluensis, assembly GCF_009908195.1. Lineage (GTDB taxonomy): Bacteria > Actinomycetota > Actinomycetes > Streptomycetales > Streptomycetaceae > Streptomyces > Streptomyces boluensis. Next base: position 12,410 of record NZ_JAAAHS010000029.1, read on the forward strand.
CGGGAGCGGCGGCCTCGCCGGCGGGCTGGCCCTGGAGGTTCTTCTGCAGCGACTCCTTGTTGGGGATGACGCCGAGTTCCTTGGAGAGCTGGCCCTCGAACTTGTCGGAGAGCGCGATCTTCAGGAACTCCTTGGCGAGTTCCTGCTTCTCGCTGCCCGCGGCGACGGCGAGGTTGGAGCCGCCGAGGAAGACGCCTTCCGGCTTGTCCGCGGTGTCGCCCGGGATCGTGAAGTAGCCGATGTCCTTCTCGATCTTCGGGTTGGCCTTGATGGCGATGCCGGATTCCCAGCCCATGCCGATGAAGGCGCCGGTCTTGCCCTTGGCGAAGACCTCACCCTGCTGCGGGGTGGCCTCGTCCTTGTCCTTGGGGGCGGTGGAGTACGAGGCGTACTTCTTGTAGATGTCCATGGCCTCGCCGACCTTGGGGTCCGCGAGGTTGGAGACCCACTTGTCGCCCTTCTTCTTGACCAGTTCGGCGCCGGTGCCGATGGTCAGGCCGTCGAAGAAGTACCAGTTCTGGCCGGGCATGTAGACGGGCTCGGCCTTGCCCTTGGCCTTGATCTTGTCGAAGGCCTCGAAGAGTTCGGCGCGGGTCTCGGGGATGCCGGTGACGCCGGCTTCCTTGAAGACCCGCTTGTTGTAGACGACGACGCGGTTGGCGGCGAACCAGGGGGCGGCGTACTGCTTACCGTCGAAGACCGAGGGCTCGTTGAGGGTCTCGGTCCAGTCGGCGCCGATGGACTTCTTGAGGTCCTCCAGTTCGGCGAGGCCTCCGGTCTGCGCGTACGCCGGGGTCTGGGTGTTGCCGATCTCGAAGACGTCGGGCGGGTTCTCCTCGGAGAGGGCGGTGGTCAGCTTCTGCTGAATGCCGTTCCACTGCTGGATCTCGACCTTGAGCTTGGCGCCGGTCTTCTTCTCGAAGGCCGCCTTCACGTCCTTGGACCAGCCGTCGGGAGTGGAACCGTCCATGGCCCACACGGTCAGCGTCTGGCCCTTGAACCCGTCCGCCCCCGTGCTCTTGCCGTCGTCCGAACCGCAGGCCGCGACCGACACCAACATGCCCGCTGCACCGATCGCGGCTATGAGCTTGCGCTTCACGTCACCCTCCTCAGGGATGCCACCAACCCCCCACCCACTTCGGCGACATGTGGCAGTGCACTGTTCGTGGGACTGGGACCTGGTCTTTAATGGTGTAGACCAGTACGGGGAGCTTGGCCTAGACCTTTAGGGGTGTCAAGGGTGTATAAGAGGGGTCCCGCATCCCGTTACCTGACCGACACCTGAGGGAGAGCGACAGGTCGCGGCCGGGCCGTGCCACGATGTGAGCCGCGACAGACGGAGGAGCCGGTGACGGCAGCAGCACAGGAGCCGCAGCGGGGAACCGCGCGCAGGCGGTCCCCCCTGACGGGGTCCGAGGGAGCGGCGAAGAGGGGCGGGGCCTCTCGGACAGATGGGCAGGGCATGGGCACCGAGACGAGCAGCACGGAGAACGGCACGGGCATCGCGTCCGCGGAGACGCGCGAGCCGCAGGCCGCGACCCGTACCGCACGCGTGCCCAAGTACTACCGGCTCAAGAAGCACTTGCTCGACATGACGGAGACGCTGCCGCCCGGCACGCCCGTACCGCCCGAGCGCACGCTGGCCGCCGAGTTCGACACCTCCCGCACCACCGTGCGCCAGGCCCTTCAGGAACTGGTCGTCGAGGGGCGCCTGGAGCGGATCCAGGGCAAGGGCACGTTCGTGGCCAAGCCCAAGGTGTCCCAGACGCTCCAACTCACCTCGTACACCGAGGACATGCGCGCGCAAGGGCTCGAACCCGCCTCGCAGCTCCTCGACATCGGGTACGTCACGGCCGACGACCGGCTCGCCGAGCTGCTCGACATCGCCGCCGGCGGCCGGGTGCTCCGTATCCAGCGGCTCCGCCTCGCGAACGGCGAGCCGATGGCGATCGAGACCACCCATCTCTCCGCCAAGCGCTTCCCCGCGCTGCGCCGCTCCCTGGTCAAGTACACCTCGCTCTACACGGCGTTGGCCGAGGTGTACGGCATCCACCTCGCCGAGGCCGAGGAGACCATCGAGACCTCCCTCGCCACCCCGACCGAGGCGGCGCTGCTCGGTACGGACGTGGGGCTGCCGATGCTGATGCTGTCCCGGCACTCTGTCGACGCGGAGGGCCAGCCGGTGGAGTGGGTGCGGTCCGTGTACCGCGGCGACCGGTACAAGTTCGTCGCTCGCTTGCAGCGGCCGCAGGGGTAAGTCTTTACGTGGGGGGTGCGCACCGGGGTTGTGCGCCCGCACCGTCGGCTCGGAACCGTCGATCGCCCTTCGGGCTCGTCCTCAATCGCCGGACGGGCTGAATTCCGAACGCTGGCGGGCTGGTTGAAGCCGGACGGGCTGATTTGAAGCGCCAGGCGGGCTGGACGATGCCGGACGGGCTGAGACTGCCCCCTGGTGCGGCACCACTTCCTGCTCTACGTTCCTCCCGTCGTCGCATGAACGGGAGGAACCCCGGTGCGTACCGCAAGCCCCAGAACCATCCTCGTCTGGACGCTCGTCGCGCTGGTCGGTGCGGCCGGGTGGAGTGTGCTCGCGTTGTCCCGCGGTGAGGAGGTGTCGGCCGCCTGGATGGTGGCCGCGGCCCTCGGCTCGTACGCCATCGCGTACCGCTTCTACGCGAAGTTCATCGTGCACCGGGTGCTCAAGGTCGACCGGACCCGCGCCACCCCGGCCGAACGGCTCGACAACGGGATCGACTTCCACCCCACCGACCGGCGCGTGCTGCTCGGGCACCACTTCGCGGCCATCGCGGGGGCGGGGCCGCTCGTCGGTCCGGTGCTCGCCGCGCAGATGGGGTACCTGCCGGGCACCGTCTGGATCATCGTCGGCGTGATCTTCGCGGGCGCCGTACAGGACATGGTGGTGCTGTTCTTCTCGACCCGGCGCGACGGCCGTTCGCTCGGGCAGATGGCGCGTGAGGAGATCGGCCCGTTCGGCGGCGCCGCGGCGCTCGTCGCCACCTTCGTCATCATGATCATCCTGCTCGGGGTGCTCGCCCTGGTGATCGTGAACGCGCTCGCCGAGTCGCCCTGGGGCACCTTCTCCATCGCGATGACCCTTCCGATCGCCCTGTTCATGGGCTTCTACCTGCGGGTCCTTCGGCCGGGGCGGGTCTCCGAGGTCACCCTCATCGGGGTCTCGCTGCTGCTGCTCGCGATCGTCGCGGGCCGCTGGGTGGCCGAGTCCGCGCTCGCCGACACCTTCACCCTCGAACCGGCCACGCTGGTCGTGTGGTTGGTCGCGTACGGCTTCGTCGCGTCCGTCCTTCCGGTGTGGATGCTGCTTGCGCCGCGCGACTACCTGTCGACGTTCATGAAGGTCGGCACGATCGTGCTGCTCGCGCTCGGGGTGGTGGTCTCGCTGCCCACGCTGAAGATGGACCCGGTCACGGAGTTCGCGGGGCGCGGGGACGGGCCGGTGTTCGCCGGTTCGCTCTTTCCGTTCGTCTTCATCACCATCGCCTGCGGCGCCCTCTCCGGTTTCCACGCGCTGATCTCCTCCGGTACGACGCCGAAGATGATCCAGAAGGAGACGCAGATCCGGATGATCGGCTACGGCTCCATGCTCATGGAGTCGTCCGTGGCCGTGATGGCGCTGATCGCGGCGAGCATCATCGACCCGGGCCTGTACTTCGCGATGAACGCGCCCGCCGGGGTCATCGGCGACAGCGTGCAGAGCGCGTCCGAGGCCGTGGCGAACTTCGGGTACTCCATCACTCCCGAGGAGTTGGCGCTTGCGGCGAAGAGTGTCGAGGAGGCCTCCCTGCTGTCCCGTACGGGTGGGGCGCCGACCCTCGCCGTCGGGGTCTCGGAGATTTTCTCGACGGTCACCGGGGGCGGCCTGAAGGCGTTCTGGTACCACTTCGCGATCATGTTCGAGGCGCTGTTCATCCTGACCGCGCTCGACGCGGGCACGCGCGTGGGGCGGTTCATGCTCCAGGACATGCTCGGCAACGTCCACAAGCCGTTCCGGAACGTGAGTTGGAAGCCGGGTCTGCTGCTCACCAGCGCCGCGGTGACCGGCCTGTGGGGGTACTTCCTCTGGGTCGGCGTGCACGAGCCGCTCGGCGGGATCAACCAGCTGTTCCCGGTCTTCGGCATCGCCAACCAGCTCCTCGCCGCCGTCGCGCTCGCCGTCTGCACCACGCTCCTGGTGAAGTCCGGACGCCTCAAGTGGGCCTGGATCACCGCCGTTCCGCTCGCCTGGGACGCCACGGTCACACTCACCGCGAGCTGGCAGAAGGTGTTCTCCAGCGACCCGCGCGTCGGCTTCTTCGAGCAGCGCGCGATCTACCAGGACGCCATCGACGCGGGCAAGGTGCTGCCGCCCGCCAAGTCCATGGACGACATGCACACCGTCGTCACCAACTCCACCGTCGACGGCGTCCTCGCGGCCCTGCTCGCCCTGCTCGTCCTCGTCGTGATCGCCGACGCCACCCGGGTCTGCGTACGGCACCTGCGCGACCCCGCCGCCTCCCGGCTCAGCGAAGTGCCGTACGTGAAGTCGGAGTTGACCGTGCCGGACGGGATCTGGGCCACCAAGGCGGAGAAGGCCGAGCAGGCCGCCCTCGCCACGGCCGCCCCAGCCGCCCCACCCTCCGGCCCCGACTCCGCCCGCACGGACGGCGAACCGTGACCGGCCGGGGCCCGCGCTGGTGGCGGGCGGTGCGCTGGTACGTACGCGAGTTCACCGACGAGTCGGCGTACGACCGCTATGTGGCGCACGCGCGCAAGGACCATCCGTGCGCCGCCGTGATGTCGCGGCGCGCCTTCGAACGGAAGCGGACGGACCGCCAGGAGTCGGACCCGCGGCAGGGTTTCCGCTGCTGCTGACGGGTCGAAAGCGCATTTCGTGGCCGTACCGATATGCGGACAGGGGGTGACTCATGGCGAGACGGTCGCCTAGATTTCCAGCGCATTACAAGGGGATCTAGGGACGGAGCCAGCATGCCGGAGTCGGCGCCCGCGACGGCGCGGAGCACGCGAAGAATCACGCCCAAGTCGATCGTCATCTGGACACTCGTCGCCCTGGTCGGCGCCGTGGGCTGGGGGGTACTCGCCCTCTCGCGCGGTGAGGAGATCTCCGCCGCCTGGGTGCTCGCCGCGGCGCTCGGCTCGTACGCCATCGCGTACCGCTTCTACTCGAAGTTCATCGCCGACAAGGTGCTGAAGGTCGACAAGACCCGCGCCACTCCGGCCGAACGCCTCGACAACGGCGTGGACTTCCACCCCACCGACCGGCGCGTGCTCTTCGGCCACCACTTCGCGGCCATCGCCGGCGCCGGACCGCTCGTCGGTCCCGTACTCGCCGCGCAGATGGGATACCTCCCCGGGACCATCTGGATCGTCGCGGGCGTGATCTTCGCGGGTGCCGTGCAGGACATGGTCACGCTGTTCTTCTCCACCCGCCGCGACGGGCGTTCGCTCGGGCAGATGGCGCGGGACGAGATCGGGCCGTTCGGCGGCGCCGCCGCCCTGGTCGCGGTCTTCGCCATCATGATCATCCTGCTCGCGGTGCTCGCCCTGGTCATCGTGAACGCCCTGGCGCACTCGCCCTGGGGTGTCTTCTCCATCGCGATGACCATTCCGATCGCCCTGTTCATGGGCTTCTACCTGCGCATACTGCGGCCCGGCCGGGTCACCGAGGTCTCCGTCATCGGCGTCGCGCTGCTGCTGCTCGCGATCGTCTCCGGCAGCTGGGTCGCGGACTCCTCACTCGCCGACACCTTCACCCTCGAACCAGGCACCCTGGTCATCTGGATGGTGGTGTACGGGTTCCTCGCCTCGGTGCTTCCGGTGTGGATGCTGCTCGCGCCGCGCGACTACCTGTCGACCTTCATGAAGGTCGGCACGATCGTGCTGCTCGCCCTCGGCGTCGTCATCGCGCTGCCGAACCTGAAGATGCCCGCCGTCACCGAGTTCGCGACCAGCGGCACCGGTCCTGTCTTCGCCGGTTCGCTCTTCCCGTTCGTCTTCATCACCATCGCCTGCGGCGCCCTCTCCGGCTTCCACGCCCTGGTCTCCTCGGGCACCACCCCGAAGATGATCCAGAAGGAGACCCAGGTCCGCCTGGTCGGCTACGGCTCCATGCTCACCGAGTCGTTCGTCGCGATCATGGCGGTCATCGCGGCCTGCATCATCGAGCCCGGCCTGTTCTTCGCGGTCAACTCGCCCGCGGGCTTCCTCGGCACCACCGTCGACTCCGCCTCGCAGGCGGTGCACAGCCTCGGATTCTCCATCTCCCCCGAGGAGTTGACGGCAGCCGCCAAGGCCGTCGAGGAGCCCACGCTGCTCTCCAAGACCGGTGGCGCCCCGACGTTCGCGCTCGGTATGTCGGAGATCTTCTCCGCGGTGATCGGCGGTGCCGGGCTCAAGGCGTTCTGGTACCACTTCGCGATCATGTTCGAGGCGCTGTTCATCCTGACCACCGTCGACGCCGGTACCCGCGTCGGCCGCTTCATGCTCCAGGACACCCTCGGCAACGTGTGGAAGCCGCTGCGCGACGTCTCCTGGAAACCGGGCGTCTGGCTCACCAGCGCCGTGGTCGTCGGCGGCTGGGGCTACTTCCTCTGGGTCGGCGTGCACGACCCGCTCGGCGGCATCAACCAGCTGTTCCCGCTCTTCGGCATCGCGAACCAGCTCCTCGCCGCCGTCGCGCTCGCCGTCTGCACCACGCTGCTCATCAAGTCCGGACGCCTCAAGTGGGCCTGGGTGACGGCCGTTCCGCTGTTCTGGGACGTGGCCGTGACGCTGACCGCGAGCTGGCAGAAGATCTTCTCGGACGACCCGAAGGTCGGCTTCTTCGCCCAGCGTTCCGTGTACCAGGACGGCATCGACGCGGGCAAGGTGCTGCCGCCCGCCAAGTCCATGGACGACATGTCGACCGTGGTCACCAACTCCACGGTCGACGGCGTGCTTTCGGTGCTGTTCGCGGTCCTCATCCTGATCGTCCTCGCCGACGCGACCCGCGTCTGCGTCAAGGCCATCCGCAACCCCGGGACGGCGAAGCTCTCCGAGACGCCGTACGTCGAGTCCAAGGTGGTCGCCCCGGCCGGGCTCTGGGCCACCAAGGAGGAGAAGGCGGAGCTCGCGGCCGTGGGTGCGGCCGCCTCGTCCGGTGACGGCTCGGGCCCCTCGGGCGACAGCGACGGTGACGGCGACAGTGACGGTACCGGCGGCGTGCGCGTCGGCACCGGGGCACGCTGATGAACTCCCTTGCGGCACAGGTCCGTTACTGGTGGCGCGAGCTGTCCGGGGAGGCGGTGTACGACCGGTACGTCGCCCACACCCGGGCCTGCTCGCCCGACGCGGAGATCCTGAGCCGGCGCGCGTTCGAACGGCAACGCATGGACGCGCGCGAGGCGGACCCACGCGAGGGTTTCCGCTGCTGCTGAGCGCCGACGCTCACTTCGAGGGGCGGTACGGGACCACGGTCCCGTACCGCCCCTTCGTCGTACGACACAACATATGGGGGCACCCACAAGCATCGCCCACCACATGTATGCTCGTCCTCGCTGTCGCCGCAGGGGAATCCGGTGCGAATCCGGAACTGTCCCGCAACGGTGTATCGGTGCGCTTTTGCGTACCTGTCGAGTCCGAAGACCTGCCGACGGCGCACCCGTACCGTCCGGTCCGGGTGCAGACGACGTCCGGGCCTCGCGGAATGGGCCGGTGGACGCGCTGCGGTACGCCGTTCCCCGGTGCGCCCAACGCCCACTCCCGCCCGCCTGGCCCCGAGCCGAGCGAGGGAGTGCTCCACGTGACCATCGCGCCAGCCGATCCTGTCTCAACCCAGGCCGCACCGGGCCGGGCCGACGAAGACGCCCCAGGTACCGCGCTCCTGCGCACCCTGACCGAGCTGACCGCCGACCTGCCCGACACCGACCCGGGACGGGTCGCCGCAGCCGCACTGCGCGGCCGGCACGCGGGCTCGGACGCGGCCGAACTGCGCGAACTGGCCACCGACGCCGCCGCGGGCCTGATCTCCGAGGACCCGGCGTACTCCCGGCTCGCCGCCCGGCTGCTCACCCGCACCGTCGCCGACGAGGCGGCCTCGCAGGGCGTCACGTCGTTCACCGAATCCGTCGCCGTCGGGCACCGCGAAGGCCTGATCGCCGACCGTACGGCCGCGTTCGTGGCGGCGCACGCCGAGCGGCTCGACGCCCTCATCGACACGGCCGCCGACGACCGCTTCGGCTACTTCGGGCTGCGCACCCTGCACAGCCGCTACCTGCTGCGGCACCCCCTCACCCGCAAGGTCGTCGAGACCCCGCAGCACTTCATGCTGCGCGTCGCGGCGGGCCTCGCCGAGGACGACAGCACCCGAGCCCTCGACGAAGTCGCCGCCCTGTACGGCCTGATGAGCCGCCTGGACTACCTGCCGTCCTCGCCGACCCTCTTCAACTCCGGTACGCGGCACCCGCAGATGTCGTCCTGCTACCTGCTCGACTCCCCTCTGGACGAGCTGGACTCCATCTACGACCGGTACCTCCAGGTCGCCCGCCTCTCCAAGCACGCCGGTGGCATCGGCCTCTCGTACTCCCGTATCCGCAGCCGGGGTTCGCTGATCCGGGGCACCAACGGGCACTCCAACGGCATCGTGCCGTTCCTGAAGACCCTCGACGCCTCGGTCGCCGCGGTGAACCAGGGCGGGCGCCGCAAGGGCGCGGCCGCCGTCTACCTGGAGACCTGGCACTCCGACATCGAGGAGTTCCTGGAGCTGCGCGACAACACCGGTGAGGACGCGCGCCGCACGCACAACCTCAACCTCGCGCACTGGATCCCCGACGAGTTCATGCGCCGCGTCGACGCCGACCAGGACTGGTCGCTGTTCTCGCCGGCCGACGTGCCCGAGCTCGTCGACCTGTGGGGCGAGGAGTTCGACGCCGCGTACCGCAGGGCCGAGGCGGACGGACTGGCCCAGAAGACCATCCCCGCACGGGACTTGTACGGCCGCATGATGCGCACCCTCGCGCAGACCGGCAACGGCTGGATGACCTTCAAGGACGCCGCCAACCGCACCGCCAACCAGACCGCCGAGCCCGGCCACACGGTGCACTCCTCGAACCTGTGCACCGAGATCCTGGAGGTCACGGACGACGGGGAGACCGCGGTCTGCAACCTGGGGTCCATCAACCTCGGCTCGTTCGTGGACGCCGGCTCGCAGGGCATCGACTGGGAACGCCTCGACGCCACCGTCCGTACCGCCGTGACGTTCCTCGACCGCGTCGTCGACATCAACTTCTACCCGACCGAGCAGGCGGGCCGCTCCAACGCCAAGTGGCGCCCGGTGGGCCTGGGCGCGATGGGTCTGCAGGACGTGTTCTTCAAGCTGCGGCTGCCCTTCGACTCCCCCGAGGCGCGCACCCTCTCCACCCGCATCGCCGAGCGCATCATGCTCGCCGCGTACGAGGCGTCCGCCGGACTCGCCGTGCGCAACGGCCCGTTGCCCGCCTGGGAGAAGACCCGTACCGCGCGCGGTGTGCTGCACCCCGACCACTACGGCGTGACCGCGCACTGGCCGGAGCGCTGGGCGGCGCTGCGGGAACGTATCGCCACGACCGGGATGCGCAACTCGCTGCTGCTCGCCATCGCGCCGACCGCCACCATCGCGTCCATCGCGGGTGTCTACGAGTGCATCGAGCCGCAGGTCTCCAACCTCTTCAAGCGCGAGACGCTGAGTGGGGAGTTCCTCCAGGTCAACGCGTACCTGGTGGAGGAGCTGAAGCGGCTCGGCGTCTGGGACGCGCAGACCCGCGAGGCGCTGCGCGAGGCCAACGGCTCGGTGCAGGGCTTCGGTTGGGTGCCCGAGGAGGTGCGTGCCCTCTACCGCACGGCCTGGGAGATCCCGCAGCGCGGCCTGATCGACATGGCCGCCGCCCGCACCCCGTACCTCGACCAGGCGCAGTCGCTGAACCTGTTCCTGGAGACGCCGACCATCGGGAAGCTCTCCTCGATGTACGCGTACGCCTGGAAGCAGGGCCTGAAGACCACGTACTACCTGCGGTCCCGCCCCGCGACCCGGATCGCCCGCGCGGCCGGCTCCCAGAGCGCCGCGACCCCGATCCCCGTGCAGGCCGCCGACCCCGACGCCGTCGCCTGCTCCCTGGAAAACCCCGAGTCCTGCGAGGCCTGCCAGTAATGTCCGAAAGCCGTACCAAAAACCTGCTCGACCCGGGCTTCGAACTGACCCTGCGCCCCATGCGCTACCCCGACTTCTACGAGCGCTACCGGGACGCGATCAAGAACACCTGGACCGTCGAGGAGGTCGACCTCCACTCGGACGTCACCGACCTCGCGAAGCTGTCACCGGGTGAGCAGCACATGATCGGCCGGCTCGTCGCGTTCTTCGCGACCGGCGACTCGATCGTCGCGAACAACCTCGTGCTCACGCTCTACAAGCACATCAACTCCCCTGAGGCGCGGCTGTACTTGAGCCGCCAGCTCTTTGAGGAGGCCGTGCACGTCCAGTTCTATCTGACGCTGCTCGACACGTATCTGCCCGACCCGGAGGACCGCACTGCGGCCTTCGCGGCGGTGGAGAACATCCCGTCCATCCGCGAGAAGGCCGAGTTCTGCTTCAAGTGGATGGACTCCGTGGAGTCCATCGACCGCCTGGAGACCCAGGCCGACCGGCGCCGCTTCCTGCTCAACCTGATCTGCTTCGCGGCGTGCATCGAGGGGCTGTTCTTCTACGGCGCTTTCGCGTACGTGTACTGGTTCCGCTCCCGCGGCCTGCTGCACGGCCTGGCCACCGGCACGAACTGGGTGTTCCGGGACGAGACGATGCACATGAACTTCGCCTTCGAGGTCGTGGACACCGTCCGCAAGGAGGAGCCCGAACTCTTCGACGACAAGCTGCGGGAGCAGGTCACGGACATGCTGCGCGAGGCCGTCGAGGCGGAGCTGCAGTTCGGCCGTGACCTGTGCGGCGAGGGCCTGCCGGGCATGAACACCGAGTCGATGCGGCAGTACCTGGAGTGCGTCGCCGACCAGCGCCTGACCCGCCTCGGCTTCGCCCCGGTGTACGGCTCCGAGAACCCGTTCTCGTTCATGGAGCTGCAGGGCGTTCAGGAGTTGACCAACTTCTTCGAGCGCAGGCCGTCCGCGTACCAGGTGGCCGTGGAGGGCTCGGTCTCCTTCGACGACGAGTTCTGAGCCGGCTTCCGGGCCGCCCCGGGCTGCCCCTCCCCTCGCTCCGCCGCCCTCAACTGCCGGTCCACGCGCCGGTCGTGGAGGTGGCCGATGAGGGAGGGGAGCGCGAGGAGGAGGAAGACCCCGAGGACGCCGACTGTGTTGAGCAAGGTGTGTGTTGAGTTCATGCCCCTTACTCTGGCCCGCCCGGCGCCTCGGGGTGAGTGGCAGGACTGACAGGAAAGCTCGACATCCTGCCAACCCGGCGGCACACTGACGCCATGCTGACGAATGTGGCCGCAGTGCTCCTCGACGACGTGCACCCCTTCGAACTCGGCGTGATCTGCGAGGTGTTCGGCCTCGACCGCGGCGACGAGGGCCTGCCGGTGTACGACTTCGCGGTGGTCTCCGCCGAGGGGCCGACCCTGAACGCCAACGCCGGTTTCACCATCACGACGCCGTACGGCCTCGACCGCCTGGAGGAGGCCGACCTCGTCGCCGTCCCCGCGGCCCGCCCGCACGCCGCCGACCGGCCCTACCCGCCCGAGCTGCTCGACGCCCTGCGCCGCGCGGTGGACCGGGGCGCCCGGGTCCTCTCGGTCTGCTCCGGCGCCTTCGTCCTCGGCGAGGCCGGCCTGCTCGACGGCCGCCGCTGCGCGGTGCACTGGCGGTACGCGCGCGAACTCGCCGTCCGCTACCCGCGCGCCCGCGTGGAGCCCGATGTGCTCTACGTCGACGAGGACCCGGTGATCACTTCCGCGGGCACCGCCGCCGGGATCGACGCCTGCCTGCACCTGGTCCGCAAGGAGCACGGCACCGAGGTCGCCAACGCGATCGCGCGCCGTATGGTCGTCCCGCCGCACCGCGACGGCGGCCAGGCGCAGTACGTGGCCCGGCCGTTGCCCGCCACCGCCTGCGACACCGTCGGCGAGGTCCTGGCCTGGCTTGAGCGGCACCTGCACGAGGACGTCACCGTCGAGCAGCTCGCCGCCCGCGCCCATATGTCACCGCGCACGTTCGCCCGCCGCTTCCTGCAGGAGACCGGCACCACCCCGTACCGCTGGCTGCTGCGCCAACGCGTGCTGCGCGCCCAGGAGTTGCTTGAGTCCGGCGACGAGACGGTCGACGCCATCGCGGGCCGCGTCGGCTTCGGCACCGCGGCCGCGCTCCGCCACCACTTCCTGCGCACCCTGGGCACGACCCCGAACGCGTACCGGCGCACGTTTCAGGGGCCGGCCCGCGTGGCGTGACCGACCCCTGAGACGTGAACTCGACTGTGCGGCCTAGTCGTTGGGCACGACCTCGTACCGCGGCGTGCCCTCGGCCATCTGCCGCAGGGCTTCCTTGCGCTCACGCTTGGAGAGGCGGTCGATGTACAGGTAGCCGTACAGGTGGTCCGTCTCGTGCTGCAGGCAGCGGGCGAAGAAGCCGGTGCCGCGCACGGTGATCGGGTTGCCCTTCTCGTCCTGGCCCTTGACCACCGCGTAGTCGGGGCGGGCGAGCTCGGCGTACGCGGTGGGCACCGAGAGGCAGCCCTCGTTGCCGTCGTCGAGGCGGCGCTGCTCGGCCGGGAGCTCCTGGAGCACCGGGTTGCAGACGACACCGGTGTGCCGCGCGCCGTCGTCGTCCGGGCAGTCGTACACGAAGACCTTGAGGTCGACACCGATCTGGTTCGCGGCCAGGCCCACGCCCTCGGCGGCGCGCTGGCTGGCGAACATGTCGTCGACCAGCTGCGCCAGCTCGTCGCCGAATTCCGTGACGTCCTTGCACTCCTTGTGCAGCACCGGGTTGCCGACGACGGTCACCGGGCGGGCCGTGCCGCGCTCACGGTAGGCCGCCTCACGCGCCTCGCCGTCCTGGGTGTCGATGACGAAGCCCTCGTCGTCGACGGGGAGCACGCCCGCGCTCGCCGCCGTCTGCTGATCGGTGTCCTGCTGCGCCATGTCCGACGTACGCCTTCCTCAACATGCCAGATGATGGGGTACAGCCTACGGGGCCGCCGTCAGCAGACTTCTTCGAGATCCCGCCAGTCACGGGAGTCCGGGCTGTCCGCCACCCAGCCGTCGAGCAGCCCGCGCACCAGGCCCGCGGGCGCCGCGATGCCGCACTCGCGCTCCGGTACCCACAGCGCACCGGGGCTGCGGTGCCCGAGCGGTCCCGGGTGGCCGGGCTCACTGTGGTCGTGCGGGTCGAGGTGCTCGCCGTCGCCCTCGTCGCTGGGCATCCGGGACTCCGAGCACATCCGGCAGAGCAGCCGCACCGAGGACGACCAGTCCTCGGCGGCGAACCCGGCGTCCGCCGCGAGCCGCTCCAGGGCGTCCCGGTCGGCCTCCGTCGCCGCTTCCAGGAGCACCACCCAGGTCGGCACGGGCGAGGGCGCCCACAGCTCGATCTCGTCGAAGACGGGGTACGAGCGGCCCGCGCCGGTGGTCCGCTCGCCGTGCGGGACGCCGTCGTGCAGCACGACCTCGCCCCAGCGCCGGCCGGACGACGGCAGCGGGATGGACAGCACCTCGATCCGGGCGGGGTCGAGGCGGCGGCCCCACACCACTTCGGCCTCGCCCTCCGGGGAGAGCCGCACGGCCGCGCTGCCCAGCTCCATGCCGAGCGGCGCCTCACCGCCGACCGTGCCGCCGGGCACCTTCAGTCCGTACGCCTGCCAGGCGCGGCGGGCGAGGGGCCAGTCCTGCAGGGCGGTCGCGGCGATGCCCACGTTCCACCAGTCCGGGGCGCCGGTCTCCCGGTCGAGCAGGGCGACAGCGCGCAGACCTGCGGCCCGCGCCTGCTCCCAGTCGTGCCGGAACTTGTGCAGCAACGCGAGGTTGAACCAGGACTCCGAGAGCCACGGCTCCAGGTCGGCGGCGCGGGTCAGGAGCGCTCCCGCGTCCTCGTACCGGCCGTCGCCGATGAGCGTGAACGCACGGTCTGTGGCCTGCCGCCAGGAGGCGGAGGGCCGGTGCCGTCCCTTGCCGAAGATCCTCACGATTCCCGCCTGCCCAGGTCGTTCCACAATCAGTGCAGCATCGGGCCTTTGCCCCCGGACACCCTGCACTTCGCATCCAACCATGCCCGGTCGGACGCCCGCTCATTACCCATGGGTTACCCAGGCAGGGCCCGGAGATCCCTGATGGGAGCCGCTGATCCCGGGGAAAGTCCCGGCCCGGCACCACTACGGGAACTCGGTCCCGCACCGGCGTGCGGCGGGCGGGTGCGCGGCCCACGGCCTCAGCCGCCGACCGGGGCGAGACCGCCCCGGGAGAGCACCCGGGCCAGGGACTCCACGACCTCCGGCTGGTGGTCGTGGCCGGTGCCGAGCCGCAGCCGCTCAAGCGCGGCCAGCGGCCCTCCGGGTCCTTCTTTCCGCGCCATCTCGTCGTATGCGTTCGCGGTACGGACGATGCGCGCGGTGAGCGGCTGCTCACGGTACGGATCGGCCTGCAGCTCGACCACCACCGCGACATCGGCGGGCACCCCGGTCTGCCGCACCACGGCCCCGCCGAGCAGGGCGATACGGCGCTGCTCGGTGGCGGGCAGCACGGCGGTGGCGCCGTCGGGCACCGGGTCGACGAGGGAGAGCTGCCCGATGTCGTGCATCAGGGCCGCGTACTCGAGGACGACCAGGTCGGCCGCGGTGAGACCGAGGTCACGGCCGACGGCCCGGCTGAGCGCGGCGACCCGGCGGGCGTGCCCCTGCGGGGTGTACCCGGCGATCTCGGTGGCCCGCGCGAGGGACGTGATGGTCTGCCGGTAGGTGGTGCGCACCGCGGCGTACCGGCTGAAGGAGAGCTGGGTGAGGAGCAGCGGCAGGCAGAACACCGGCAGCGCCCACAGACCCGCGACGGCCACCGCGAGGGCGAGCACGACACCGGTCGCGCCGACCGCGGAGCCGATGCCGCGCATGGCCCGCAGCTCGTCGCGGAGCAGCGGCCCGAACGGCCAGCGGGTACGGGCCCGCACCAGGGCGGCGGCGAGCACCGCGTCGCAGAGCGCGGTGAGCGCGAGCAGCACGACCAGCCACAGCGCGTAGGCGGGTCCCGGCCCGAGCAGGTCCGTCAACTTGCCGGAGTTGTACAGGGGTTGGAAGCACACCGCGGCGAAGGCCGTGCTCAGCACCCGGCGCGCGAGGTGGTCCGGCAGCGGCGCCCGGCCGAGCGCGACCTGCGGCACGCACCCCACCAGGAAGGCGGCCGAGGTCACCGCGACCACCTGGAGGGCGCTGTGCATGGTGGGGTGCCCGGCGTTCTCCCCGAGCAGCGCGTACGCGAGCGCCCCGGCGGCACCGAGCGGTGCGGGCTCCCGCTCCTGGGCCGGGTCGCCCCCGCGGGCCAGCTCACCGACGGCCACGAGGGCGCCGAAGGCCAGGGCCACGCCCCGGTCGGCGAGCCCGGACCACAGCACGTGCGCGAGCGAGCCGAGCACGAGGAGGGCGGTGACCAGGTGCACGGCCCGTACCGCGAGCGGCGCCCTGACCTTGGTGGCGGCGACCTTGGCGCTCACCGGGCGCGGTCCCCGGCGACGGGGCTGCGCGGGCCGCGCGGTGGCGGCACGTTCCGGCGGTGCCTGCCGCCCTCGCCCTCCGGGGAGTCGGCGGTGACGGCGGGACGCCAGCCGTGCCGGTCGAGGGCGCGCACCAGGGCCCGCACCATCTGCGGGTCGAACTGCCGCCCCGCGCACCGCTTCAGCTCGGTCAGGGCGTCCGCGACGGGGCGGCCGCGGCTGTAGGAGCGGGTCGACGTCATCGCGTCGAAGGCGTCGGCCACGGCGACCACGCGGGCGAACTCGGGGATCTGCCGGCCGGCCAGGCCGTACGGGTAGCCGCTGCCGTCGAGCCGCTCGTGGTGGTGCAGGATCGCCGCGCGGGCCTCGCCGAGGAAGCTGATGCCGCGCACCATCTCGTGCCCGTACTCCGGGTGCAGTTCGATGATCCGCCGCTCCTCGGGGGTGAGCGGGCCGTCCTTGCGCAACAGCCGGGTGGGGACGCCGAGTTTGCCCACGTCGTGCAGGATCCCGGCGAACCGGAGTACCTCCACCCGCTCGTCGGCCATGCCCAGCTCGCGGGCGATCAGGACGGACGCCTCCCCGACCCGCTCGCTGTGCCCGCGCGTGTACTCGTCCTTGATGTCGACGGCCTGCACCAGGGCCCGGATGGTGGCCTGGTGGGCGGCGCGCTCGCGGTGGTACTGGGCGAACACCCAGCAGGAGAGGTACATCGGCAGCAGTACGAGGAGGGCGGCCGGTGGCCCGTACGGGCTGCGCCACAGGACGGCCATCATCAGTCCGGCGAAGCCGTGTACGACGACGGGCGTGAGGGAGCGCGGGAAGAGGCCGCGCCAGGCCGTGCGCAGCGGGACCCGTTCCGCCGTCGCCAGGATGCCGCCGTCGAGCGCCGCCACGACCAGGGCGAAGGCCAGCGCGGCGGCCGTGGCGGGGGCGAGGGCGGCCGGGAAGTCCGGCGTCGGCGGGGTGCCCGCGGCGAGCAACTCCCGTCCGCCCAGGGCGACATGGACGGTGGCGGCGGCCGCGCAGGCCACGGCGAGCTGGGCGCCGCGCCAGATCCGGCGGGGCGTGGCGGGGCTGCGCTCGACCCGGGCGAACACGGCGCCGGGCACGGCGACGAGCGCGGCGGCGGCGGGCGGGAGCAGGAACGCCCCGGCGAGCAGCACGGGGAAGAAGGCGACCATGCCGCGCGGGGCACGCTGGCCGAGGAAGCGGCACCGGGTGATCTGCTCGCACCCGGCGTACAGCACGGCGAGCAGGGCAACAGCGCCCCACGGGGTGCCTGCCGAGGTGAGCGCGGGCCCGGCGCAGAGCGCGGCGCAGAGGGCGACGCACCCGATGTAGGCCCAGGCCCGGACGGGAACGGACCGCATCGCGCCCTCCTCCCCCGGTGCTGCCAGCCGTACCAGGTTCCGGAGAATAGGACGGCGGCAGGGCCAGAGAGGGGGGATCGAGGGATTCCGCGGCTTATGCGACCGCGGATTAGCACCATCGGGTGACAGCACCCACGGACCGCCCGAAAGGCACCCCGCGGGGCTTCAACTCTGTGCTACGGCACGGGAGTTCAGAACCCCAAAGCCGGCAGCTCTCAGGACTCCTGCGGCGAAGGCGACGGCGCGGGCGAGGGGTGCCGCTGCGCACGCGCGGGGGCCTCCGCGGCGGCCGTCAGGTCGTGCTCGGGCACGGCCTGGCCCGAGCGGATCAGATCGATCCGGCCCATCACCTTGGCGCGCAGGTCGGTCGGCACGTCATCGTGTCCGCAGCACCTCTTGACCAGCTTCTTCACGGCCTGTTCCAGGCCGTACTTCTCCAAGCACGGGGAGCACTCCTCGAAGTGCGTCTCGAACTTGGTGCAGTCACTGTCGGGCATCTCGTGGTCCAGGAACTCATAGAGATGGTCCAGGACTTCAGAGCAGTCCGTCTCGTGCGGGTCTCCGCAGCTCATGAGCCCGAACCTTTCGTTCCGTTCGACGACTCCGTCGTACCGGTGGTGGCGCCCGCGGGGACAAGGCCGCGGTCCTTCGCGTAGTCCTCGAGCATGCCGCGCAACTGCCTGCGGCCCCGGTGCAACCGGGACATCACCGTACCGATGGGGGTTCCCATGATGTCCGCGATCTCCTTGTAGGCAAAGCCCTCGACATCCGCCAGATAGACGGCGATGCGGAACTCCTCGGGGATCGCCTGCAGCGCTGCCTTGACGTCCGAGTCCGGCAGGTGGTCGAGCGCCTGGGACTCGGCGGAGCGCAGACCGGTCGACATGTGCGACTCGGCGCGCGCCAGCTGCCAGTCCTCGATCTCCTCGGCGGCACTGCGCTGGGGCTCGCGCTGCTTCTTGCGGTACGAGTTGATGAACGTGTTCGTGAGGATGCGGTACAGCCACGCCTTGAGGTTGGTGCCCTCACGGAACTGGTGGAAGGAGGCGTACGCCTTCGCGTACGTCTCCTGCACCAGGTCCTCGGCGTCGGCGGGGTTCCGCGTCATCCGCAGCGCGGCCGAGTACATCTGGTCGAGGAATTCCAGCGCGTCGCGCTCGAAGCGGGCGTTGCGCTCGGCAGCCGTCTCTTCCGCGGCTTCCTGCACGCGGCCCTCGTCGGTACCAGTGACCTGACCCACCTCCTCCAGCGACAGGACGGGATCGAATCCGACCCCGCTCGAATCGGAGGATAGACGACGATCCGGTCCGCCCGCCGCCCGAATAGGGGCGGTCTTGGCCGCTGCCAGCATCGACCTTTCCAGGTCAGCGGCGCTGGCGCGGCTCGGGCAGGCGATCGAACCCATGCGGCGGACTCCCTCACAGTCTCCGGTACTTGCTGACACCCGCCACAACAGCCGTCACGGCCTCAGCATTCCCGAACGCCCTTGATCCAGGCGGCGACTTCACGCGTGATGACCGCCAGCGCCTCGTCCTGAGAAATCTCCGCCCGCTTCGGCACGGCGAAACCGTGATCGCCGTACGGGACCTCCACCAGGTCGTACCCGCCCTCGGGGAACTCCGCGGGCTTGCCGAACGGGTCGTTGCCGCCCTGCACGACCAGCGTGGGCACACCGCTGCCGAGCAGCTCATCGGCGCGCGACTTCTCCGGCTTGCCCGGCGGGTGCAGCGGGAAGCTCAGGGCGAGCACGGCGCACGCGCCGAGTTCTCCGGCGGTACGGCACGCCACGCGCGCGCCCGCGCTGCGGCCTCCGGCGATCACCGGGAGCCCGGGTTCGGTGAGCGCGGGCCACAGGGCGCGCCAGCCCGCGTCCAGGGTCTTCGGGGCGGGCGCCACCTTCTTCCCGGCCACCCGCCAGGGCTGCTCGACGAGGGCCACGGTCACGCCCTGGGTGGGGAGTTCGGCGGCGAGCGCCCGCAGGTCACGCGCCTCGATGCCGCCGCCGGCACCGTGACTGAGGGCGAGGGTGCACCGCGCGTGCTTGCCGGGGAACCAGGTGATGCGGGCCTGTCCCGGCGGGGTGTCGACGAGGGTCACGTTCTTGGTCACGCACCCATAGTGCGCCGCCGGACAGTGCGCCGCCGGATACGCACTGCCGCACGTGCGCTGCCGGATGCGCGCTGCCGGGGGTCAGAACAGCGTTCCCTCCTCCGGCCCCTCCAGCTCCTTCAGCAGCTCGGGCCCGGCGTTGCGCACATTGCTGACCGCGGTCGACACCGGATAGGCCCGCATCAGGCCCTCGGGCGGCGGCGCGAGCAGCCCGCGCAGGTCCGCCACATCGGTGTGCGCGGGGTCCAGCCACGCGTCCCAGCGGTCCGGCGTGAGCATCAGCGGCATCCGCGGGTGGATGTCCGCGAGCGACCGCGGGCCGTCCGCCGGAGCGACGCCGAGCGGGCCCGCCTCCGCCTCCGTGGTGATCACCGAGCACGTCACCCACCAGGCCTGCGGGTGGTCGTCCGGCAGCGTCCGGTCGCGCCAGAACTCGTAGAGCCCGGCCATCGCGAAGACCGAGCCGTCGGCCGGGGTGACGAAGTACGGCTGCTTACGGGGCCGCTTCTTGCGCCCCTCGACCTCGAGCTCGCGCTCCTCCGGGGCGGTCACCCACTCGTAATAGCCGTCCGCGGGAAGGATGCAGCGGCGGCTGGTGAAGGCCCGGCGGTACGAGGGCTTCTCGTGCACCGTCTCCGCGCGCGCGTTGATCATCCGTGCCGCGCCCTCCGGCGACTTCGCCCAGGACGGCACGAGCCCCCACTTCAGGGTGCGCAACTGGCGAACCGGACGCCGGTCGGCGGCGTCTTTCACGGGACGGTCGAGTACCGCGTAGACCTCTTTGGTGGGGGCCACGTTGTAGTCGGCGGCGAGCGCCTCCTCGGGCTCCCACTTCTCGATCTCGAAGATACCGGCGAGATCCTCGGGCCTACGACTCGATGCATACCGTCCGCACATACGTGCCACACTGCCAGATCCGCTTACGCCGACGGGAGCCTGTTCCGCGCATGCACACCACCGCAGCCACGCCCGTGACCGCCCTGTGGGACCGGGTCTTCGGCACTCAGCCGGACCCGGACCAGTGGCTGGTGATCGCCATGGCGGTGGTCGCGCTCGCCGCGGTCGTGCCGCACAGCGTCTGGCGGGTCACCCGTAACGCCGTCACCATCGCGCACGAGGGCGGGCACGGCCTGGTCGCCCTGCTCACCGGCCGCAAGCTCGACGGCATCCGGCTGCACAGCGACACCTCGGGCCTGACCGTCAGCCGGGGCAAGCCCACCGGGATCGGCATGATCCTCACCGCGGCCGCCGGGTACACCGCCCCGCCGCTGCTCGGCCTCGGCGGCGCCTGGCTGCTCGCCGCGGACCACATCACGCTTCTCCTTTGGCTGGCCACGGCCCTGCTCATCGCCCTCCTCGTGATGATCCGCAACGCCTACGGCGCCCTCACCGTGATCGTCACCGGCGGCGCGTTCCTGCTGATCTCCTGGCTGGCCGAGCCGGAGGTGCAGGCGGGCTTCGCGTACGTGGTGGTGTGGTTCCTGCTGCTCGGTGGCGTACGCCCCGCCTTCGAGCTGCAGGGCAAGCGGCGGCACGGCGGGGCGCCGGACTCGGACGCGGACCAGCTGTCCCGGCTGACCCATGTCCCGGCGGGGCTCTGGCTGTTCTTCTTCCACGCGGTCTCGCTGTGCTCCCTGCTCGGCGGCGGCCGCTGGCTGCTCGGCCTCTGAAGACCCGGCCGCGGTTCGCCCCTCCAGCCGTGACACCGGCCCCGGCACCGGCCCCGACCAGCACGAACGCCGGTACGGGGAAGTTATCCACAGGCAAAATCCGGGCCCCGGCTCAGCGATTAAAGTGAGGGCATGACCGAAAACCCCGCGCACACCGCCCTCTGGCCCGCCCCGACCGCGAGCGGAGCCGTCGACGCGACGGTCCATGTGCCCGGCTCCAAATCGGTCACCAACCGCGCCCTGGTCCTCGCCGCGCTCGCCGCCGAGCCGGGCGTCCTGCGCCGCCCGCTGCGCTCCCGCGACACCGTGCTGATGGCCGCCGCGCTGCGCGCCCTCGGCGTCGGCATCGAGCAGACCACGGGTCCCGACGGTGCGGAGGCCTGGCACGTCACCCCCGCCGACCTGCGCGGCCCGGCCACGGTCGACGTGGGGAACGCGGGCACGGTCATGCGCTTCATGCCCCCGGTCGCGGCGCTCGCCGACGGCCAGGTGCGCTTCGACGGCGACCCGAGGTCGTACGAACGCCCGCTGCACGGTGTGATCGACGCCCTGCGGGTGCTCGGCGCGGAGATCGACGACGAGGGCCGCGGCTCCCTCCCCCTGACCGTGCACGGCACCGGCTCCCTCAAGGGCGGCCGGGTCGAGATCGACGCGTCCTCGTCCTCGCAGTTCGTCAGCGCCCTGCTGCTTTCGGCGCCGCGCTTCGAGGAGGGCGTGGAGGTCCGCCACGTGGGCAGCAGCCTGCCCTCCATGGCGCACATCCGCATGACGGTCGACATGCTGCGCGAGGTCGGCGCCCAGGTGGAGGAGCCGGAGTCGGGCGGCGAACCGGACGTCTGGAAGGTCGCCCCCGGCGCCCTGCGCGGCCGTGACCTGACCATCGAGCCGGACCTGTCCAACGCCCAGCCGTTCATGGCGGCGGCCCTGGTCACCGGTGGCCGCGTGAGCATCCCCGACTGGCCGGCCCGCACCACGCAGCCCGGCGACAAGCTGCGCGACATCTTCACGGAGATGGGCGGCTCCTGCGAACTGACGGACAAGGGCCTGGAGTTCACCGGCTCGGGCAAGATCCACGGCATCGACGTGGACCTGAGCGAGGTCGGCGAGCTCACCCCGGTGATCGCCGCGGTCGCGGCGCTCGCCGACGGCCCGTCCACGCTGCGCGGCGTGGCCCACCTGCGACTGCACGAGACGGACCGCCTGGCGGCCCTCACCAAGGAGATCAACGGCCTGGGCGGCGATGTCACCGAGACCGCCGACGGCCTGCACATCCGCCCGCGCGCACTGCACGGCGGCACCTTCCACACGTACGACGACCACCGCATGGCGACGGCGGGCTCGGTGATCGGGCTCGCGGTCGACGGAGTGCAGATCGAGAACGTCGCGACGACGGCGAAGACCCTGCCGGACTTCCCCGACATGTGGACCACGATGCTCGGGAACCAGCAGGGATAAGGCACCGCGATGCGCCGTTACGGCAAGAACCCCGACGAGGACGACATCCGGGTCCGTCCCAACCGCAAGGGCAACCGCCCCCGCACCCACATCCGGCCCAAGCACGAGGACGCCGCCGAGGCCATGGTCCTGACCGTGGACCGCGGCCGCCTGACCTGCCTCGTCGAGGACCGGGTGGTCATGGCGATGAAGGCACGCGAGCTGGGCCGCAAGGCGGCGGTGGTCGGCGACCGGGTGGCCGTCGTCGGCGACCTGTCCGGCAAGAAGGACACCCTGGCCCGCATCGTCCGCATCGAGGAGCGCGCCTCGGTGCTGCGCCGCACGGCCGACGACGACGATCCGTACGAACGCGTGGTGGTCGCCAACGCCGACCAGCTCGCCATCGTCACCGCCCTTGCCGACCCCGAGCCCCGGCCACGCCTGATCGACCGCTGCCTGGTCGCGGCGTACGACGCGGGGCTCTCCCCTCTCCTCGTCCTGACCAAGTCCGACCTGGCCCCGGCCGACAAGATCCTGGAGGCGTACGGCGCGCTGGACTTCCCGTACGTGGTGACCAGCCGCGAGGAGCTGGTCGACGGGGACGCGGCGGGCCGGGTGCGGGAGTTGCTCGACGGGCACGTCACGGCGTTCGTCGGCCACTCCGGGGTGGGCAAGACGACCCTGGTCAACGCCCTGGTGCCGAAGGACCGCAGACGCATCACCGGCCATGTCAACGCCGTCACGGGACGCGGCCGGCACACCACGACCTCGGCGCTCGCCCTCCCCCTCACCGACGCGGAGGGCTGGGTGATCGACACCCCGGGCGTGCGGTCGTTCGGCCTGCACCACGTCGACCCGTCGCGGGTCATCAACGCCTTCCCCGACCTGGTGCCGGGCACGGAGGAGTGCCCGCGCGCGTGCAGCCACGACGAGCAGGACTGCGCGCTCGACGCGTGGGTGGAGGCGGGGCACGCCGACCCGGCGCGGCTGTATTCGCTGCGGCGGCTGCTTGCCACCCGGGAGCGGCGCGAGGGGGACTGACCTCGTCGTTGTTTGCCCGGCGGACCGCGCGGTGAATGCATAATCGGCACCGAACCGGACAGGCGGTTCGCGAGCGGACGAAGCGGACAGCGGTTCGCCGAGGCGTGGGAGGCACACATCCATGGCGTGGCTGCTGGTCATCGTCGCCGGGTTCCTGGAGACCGGCTTCGCCGTCTGCCTCAAGCTCTCCCACGGCTTCACCCGGCTCTGGCCGACGATTTCCTTCGCACTGTTCGCGCTGAGCAGCTTCGGCCTGCTGACCCTGGCCCTGAAGCGGCTCGACGTCGGCCCCGCGTACGCGGTGTGGACCGGGATCGGCGCCGCGGGCACCGCGATCTACGGAATGATCTTCCTCGATGACCTGGTCTCCACGCTGAAGCTGGTCTCGATCACGCTGGTCATCGTGGGCGTCATCGGCCTCCAGCTCTCGGGCGGATCCCACTGACCGACCCGTCGGCCGACACACACTGAGCCCCTGCCCGGCACGCACCGAGACACCAGCCGCCCGGCCCGCGCCGAGACCCCCACGGCGCCCTATCCACCCGGACCACCCC
>NZ_JAAAHS010000290.1 GCF_009908195.1 Streptomyces boluensis
CCCATACTGACGACCAAATCGATTTGGCCAAATCGATTTGGCTCTCCGTCCAGGGCCGGATCGCGGCTGAAGAATCCGAGCGTGTGCCGTACGCCCGAACGGAGCCCGAACGTGTCCAGTCCCCGCCAGAGCCGGCCAGGACCCGCGCCCTCGCCCACCCCAGGCCGCGCAGCGGCCGCCCAGCCGGTCGAGGAGTCCCCCGACTCCACCGACCACCCGCCCATGCATGCCGACCACCGCCCCGTGGACGCCGACGAGCGTCCCGCAGGCGCCGATCACCGTCCCGCGGATGCCGTCGCGACCGGCGACGGCAGCCCTCCGCCTGTGCATCCCGTCGACGAGTCACGCCCCCTGGGGCGGATCCTCCTCTTCGGGGTTCAGCATGTGCTCGTCATGGCCGCCACCCCCATCTCGGCGATCTTCCTGATGAGTGCGACGCTCGGCCTCGGTGCCGGGCTCACCGTCGATCTGCTGTCCGCCGCGTTCGTGCTGTCCGGTGTCGGGTCGCTGATCCAGTCGCTCGGGCCGTGGAAGTTCGGGCCCCGGCTGCCGTTCGTGATGCTGCCGGGCGGTGCGCCGCTCATCCTGTTCCTCGCCATCGCCGAGCAGCACGGTGTGCGTACCGCGACCGGTGCGGTCGTCCTGACCGCGTTGTTCTGCTTTGTCGTGCTGCCGGTGTTCTCGCGGCTGCTCAGGTTCTTCCCCGCCCTGGTCATCGGCACGATGATCGTGATCGTCGGCGTCAACCTGGTGAAGGTGGGCGCGGTGCTCGTCACCGGGCGCCCCGGCACACCGGGCTTCGCCGATCCCGGCAACCTCGGGCTCGGCATGGCGACGATCGGGTTCACCGTCGTCTTCTACCTCCTCTTCTCCGGCGTACTGCGCCAACTCGCCGTCATGCTCGGCCTGTTGGGCGGCACCGTGCTCGCGGTCGTGACCGGTGCGGTCGACCTCGGGCAGGCGGCCGGGGGCGGTCTGGTGAACGTGCCGCAGCTGATGCCGTTCGGCTCGCCGGAGTTCAATCTCGTCGCCGCGCTGCCGCTGATGCTCTACAGCCTGGCCTCGATGGCCGAGGCCACCGGGCAGACCGTCATCAACGCGGAGGCCGTCGGCAAGAAGATCGACACCCGCACCGATGTGCCGAAGACGGTCCGGGGTGACGCGCTCACCTCGCTGTTCGGTGGCTTCTTCGGGCTTCCGCTGATCGTCACCAGCGGCGAGAACATCGGCATCGTCCGGGTCACGGGCGTACGCAGCCGCTATGTCACCGCCGCGGCCGGTGTGGTGCTCATCGTCATCGGCTTCCTCGCCCCGGTGACGCGGGTCATCAGCGTCATCCCGTCCGCGGTCGTCGGCGGCACCGCCATGGTCGTGTTCGCCGTCATCACCGTGCTCGGCATCCAGATGCTCGGCCGCAGCGACCTCGACAAGCACACCAGCACGTTCATCTGTGCCGTCGCGCTCGCGCTCGGCCTGCTGCCCATCCTCGTGCCGGGCGTGTACGGCGGCTTCCCGCCGAACGTCCGCATCCTGCTCGAAAGCGGCGTCGCCGTCGGCGCGTTCACCGCCGCCGTCCTCAACGTCCTCTTCCATCACGTCAGGCCGGGCATCGCCGCCCGCCTGGGCACCACCCGTACAGAAAGCGAACGATGAACAAGCCCGACCCCAAGTCGCTCTCCTCCCCCGGCCCGCTGCTCCTCGCCCCCGGCGCGGTCATGCTGCCCGAAGGTCCCGTCGACGGCCTCGCGGTCGTGGTCGACGGCGGCCGGTTCGAGGCCGTCGGTCCTGTGGACGAGTTGGCGCGTACGTATCCGGAACTGCGGGCCGTACCGCTGCCGGGGCAACTCCTCATGCCCGGGTTCGTCGACGCGCACCACCACCTCACGCAGAGCTTCGGCTCGGCGCTCGCCTTCGGGGAGCCCTCGGAGATCTTCCGCCGGGTGTGGGTGCCGCTGGAAGGCGCGCTGGACGAGGAATCGGCTTACGTCGCGGCCAAGTTGGCGGCGTACGAGGCACTCCGTGGCGGTTTCACCACGGTCGCTGACGCCGGTACGCGGGCCGATGTCGATGTGGAGGTCGTCGCGGCCGCCGCGCGGGACGCCGGGATCCGGTGTGTTCTCGGCCTTGTCTGCAACGACGCCGACGACGACCCGGAGGGTACGGACCGGTCCGTTCTCTCCGGCGCCGAGAAGCATTTGGCCCGGTACGCGGACGACCCGCTCGTCCATGCCTCGCTGGCCGTGTCCATCCCCGAGGCCGCCACGGAGGCGACGTTGCGGGGCACCGCGCGGCTCGCCGCCGAGGCCGGGGCGGTCGTGCAGATCCATGTGAACGAGCACCTCGCCGGGGTGGAGCGTTCGCTGGTACGGCACGGCCTTCGGCCCCTTGAGTATCTGCACAGCATCGGCGCGCTCGGGCCCCAACTCCTGGGCGCACACGCCACGTTGCTGACGCCGCGCGAGCTGACGCTGCTCGCCGACACCGGTACGGCGGTGAGTTACAACCCGGTCGCCAGCGCGTGGAAGGGCAACGCCGTCGCGCCCGCGACCGCGATGGCCGAGCGCGGTGTGCGGTTCGGGCTCGGCACGGACGGGACGCGCGGTGACGGCTTCCGGCTCACGGAGGCCGCGGAGTTCGCCCAGCGCCTCACGTACGGACTCGCCACCGGCGACTCGTCGTGCGGTGCGGGCTGGACGTGGCTGGAGCACGCCACCCGTGGCGGCGCCGACGTGCTCGGCCTGGGTGCGCGCACGGGTACCGTCGCCGCGGGTCTGGCCGCCGACTTCCTGCTCGTCGACATCGAGACGCCCGAGCTGGCGTTCTCCTGGGACCTGCCCTGGGAGTTGGTGCGGCGCGGCAACCGGGACCAGATCACGGCCGTGTTCGTCGAGGGCCGGCTCCGGATGTGGCACGGCCTGCCCACCGACTGGGACGGGCCTGAACTGGTGCGCAGGGCAGCCGAGTTGGCGCGTTCCGTGGTGGGTCGGGCCGCTGTCACGCGAGCGCACCCCACGTCCATGGTGGCGCGCGAGCGGGAGCGGGGCACGGCGCTGTGAGTGTGGTGACGTTGGCCGTGCTCGCGGTCACGGTGGTGGTCGCCGCGTTCGTGCAGGGCAGCAGTGGTCTGGGGTTCGCGCTGATCGTGGCGCCCGTGGCCGGGATCGTCGATCCCGGCCTGGTCCCGGTGTTCGTCCTGGCGTCGATGATTCCGCTGAACCTGTACGTCGCCTGGCGCGAGCGGGCCTCGCTCGACCTGCGGGGCGCGGGCTGGATCACGGGGGCGCGGCTTGCCGCGACCCCGGCCGGGCTCGCGCTGCTCTGGCTGATCCCGGAGCGCAGCCTCGGCCTGTTCGTCGGGGTCGCGACGGTCCTCGCGGCGCTGGTGAGTCTGGCCGCGCCCGCGTTCACACCCGGCCGGGGCGCGTTCCTCGGCGCGGGCGCGGTGACCGGCCTCACGGAGACGGCGACCGGGGTGGGCGGTCCGCCGCTCGCCCTCGTGTACCAGCACCGGTCCCCCGCCGAGCTGCGTTCGACGGTGGCCGCGTGCTTCCTCGTGGGTGAAGTCGCCTCGCTGGCCTTGCTGTTCGCGACCGGCAAGGCCGAGGTGGCGGAGGTCGGCGACGCGCTGCTGCTGTTGCCCGCGATCGCCGTGGGCGCGTGGCTGAGCCGCCTGGTCCACCACCGCCTGGACGCGCGCAGGATGCGGCTGTTCGTGCTGGTCTTCGCGCTGGTGTCGGGGCTTGTGCTGATGCTCGGGTTCTGAGCGGAGGCGGAGGCGGCGGCCGTACCGGGCCGGCCCTCGCGGGCCGGCCCGGTTCACTCGGGGCGCGGTGTCCGCCCCGATCACTCGGGGCGCGGTGTCCGTACCGACGAGGCCCTGATGATCAGTTGGGGCTCCGGTGCCATCGCCGTCGACGTGGTGTCGGTGTCGCCGCGCAGCCGCGCCAGGAGCAGGTCGACCGCCGCGGCCGCCACCTGGTCCAGGTGCAGGTCGACGGCGGTCAGGGGCGGTTCGCAGGTGCGGGCGCGCAGCCCGTCGTACCGCGTGACGACCATGACGTCGTCGGGTACGGAGCGGCCGCTGTCCCGGATGGCCTTGACCGCACCGACGGCGAAGGCGTCCACGAGGGCGCAGACCGCGTCGACTTCGGGGTGTTCGGCGAGCAGGGCGGCGCACTGTTCGTACCCGGCCTGTTCGCCGCCGGACTCCGGGACCCGCCGCACGATCGGCTGCCAGCCGTGTGCGGCGGCGCTGCGTTCGTACGCGGCGAGCGCGTCGACGGTGGAGTGCCGGGCGCCCGATCCGACGATCAGCGCCGGGTGCTCCGAGCCCTGTGCGTGCAGGTGGGCCAGGAGCACGTCCGCGACCTGCCCGCCGCGCAGGTCGACGTACGGGGCGTCGTCGTCGGGTGCCACCGGCCGGCCGAGGGCGACGTACGGCAGCCCGCGCTCGCGGAGTTGGGCCACGGCGGCGTCCTGCGCGTCGGGTTCGACGACGATGGCGCCGTCGATGTCGACGGAGTACAGCGCGGACCCCGACTGCACGGGCGGCACAAGGACGAGTGCGTAGTCGTGCAGCAGCGCGCTCTCCGCGGCGGCGGCCGCGACCTCCATGTAGAAGCCCAGCCGGGACGGCCCGCCCGCCACCGCGAACGGCATCGACGAGGCGAGCGCGATGGCCTTGGCCTGGCCGCGACGCAGGCGCTGGGCGCGGAGGTTGGGCCGGTAGCCGAGTTCGGCCGCGACCTTCTTGATCCGTTCCCGCGTCCGGGGGTCGACCTTGCCGAGCCCGTTGAGGGAATGCGACACGGTCGTACGCGAGACCCCGGCGACGCGTGCGACATCGCTGATCGTCGGCGGCCTCGGGTGGGAGGCGGAAGTGGCCATCGGCGCGGATGCTCCTCGCTCACGGGGGACGGTGCGTACAGCCATTTTCGCCGACGCCACGAGAGGTCGGGACCGGTGGTGTGCAAAGCGGGGTGCGGAACTGGGTGCGGAACGGGGCGCGGTTGACATGCGGTTGACATCTGCGGGGCACTGGCTACTCTCGATATTGCTAAGAATATTGGTAGTCAATGAACTGAGGTAAGATGAGCGCCGACCCGACCACCGAGCCGTACCGGTGGCGCTGGCTGATCCTCGTGGTGATGATCGTCGCCGAGGTCATGGACCTCCTGGACGCGTCGATCGTCAACGTCGCAGGTCCCGCGCTCGAGGAGTCCCTCGGTGCCAGTTCCGTCGGCCTGCAGTGGGTGATCGGCGGCTATGCCCTCACGCTGGGGGCCGGCCTGGTCCTGGGCGGCCGGCTCGGTGACCGCTATGGGCGGCGCCGGATGTTCCTGACCGGCCTTGCGGCCTTCACGCTCAGCTCGCTGCTGTGCGCGCTGTCGCCGAACATCGAGTCGCTGATCGCCTTCCGGCTGCTCCAGGGCACCGCCGGAGCGATGCTGCTCCCGCAGGGCCTGGGCCTGCTGCGCGAGAACTTCTCCGGGCCCGAACTCACCAAGGTCTTCGCGATCTTCGGTCCTGTGCTCGGCCTGGGCGGCATCATCGGCCCGGTGCTGGGCGGCTTTCTCATCGAGGGCGACTTCTTCGGCCTCGGGTGGCGCTCGGTGTTCCTGGTCAACCTGCCCGTCGGGCTTGCCGCCCTGGCCATCGCGGCGAAGTTCGTCCCGAGGAAGCGGGGCGACCGCACCGTGCGGGTCGACCTGGCCGGCGCGGGCCTGGTCGTGGCGTCCTGCGCGCTGCTCGTGCTGCCGCTGAACCAGGGTCAGGAGGACGGCTGGCCGCTGTGGACCTGGCTGTGCATGGCCGCCTCGGTCGTCGGATTCGGCCTGTTCGCGCTGCAGCAGCGCCGCACCGCCGCGGCGGGCCGCGAGCCCCTGGTGACCCCGGGCCTGCTGCGCAAGCCCGCCTTCACCGTCGGGCTCGGCGGTATCGCCCTGTTCTTCGGCGGGCTGATCGGCACGCAACTCGTGCTCACGCTGTTCCTGCAGATCGGCCAGCACTTCAGCGCCGGGGACGCGGGCCTTGGCAACCTGCCGCTCGCGGTGGGTACGGCGATCGGCGGCGCGGTCAGCGGCGCGTTCCTCGCCGACAAGATCGGCCGCAAGGTCCTCCAGGTCGGGCCGGTGATTCAACTCGCCGGTGCGGCGGTGCTCTGGTTCGAACTCGGCAGCCTGAGCGCCGGTTCGTTCTCGATCTGGGACATCGCCCCGGGTGTGGCGGTGGCCGGTGTCGGAGCGGGCATGGTGATCGCCGCGCTGTTCAGCTTCATCCTCGCCGCGGTCGACGACGACGAGATCGGCTCCGCCTCCGGCGTGCTGTCCGCGGTACAGGCCATCGGCGGCTCCATCGGTGTGGCGATCTTCGGCTCGGTGTTCTTCGCGCAGGCCAAGACCGGCGACTTCACCACCGGCTTCCACCACGCGCTGATCGTCCAGGCGTGCCTCCTCGCGGCGTTCCTGGCCATCACCTTCCTGCTGCCGAGGAAGGGCCGGCCCGAGGAGGAGCAGCACGGCGTCAACTCCGCTGCCTCCGAGGGCAGTTCGGCCGGCCCCGGCGCGAAGCAGGACGTCACGGTGTGATCCCCGGACCGGCGCGCGGGGAGCGCAGGAGAGCCAGGTCGGACACGGCGCGGGACGAGAGGGAGCGCGATGACCCATCGGAATGTGCTGATCGCGGGAGCGGGCATCGCCGGCCCGGCCCTCGCCTACTGGCTGCACCGCCACGGCCTCGCGGCCACGGTCGTCGAGCGCGCCCCCGCCGTACGGGAGGGCGGACAGACCGTGGACCTGCGCGGCGCCGGACGCGCCGTGGCCCGCAAGATGGGACTTGAACGGACGCTGCACGCCCACGCCACCCGCGAGGAAGGCATCCGGTTCGTCGACCGGGCGGACCACGGGAAGGCCGCTCTCCCCTCCGGAGCCTTCGGCGGACGGGGCCCGGTCGCCGAGCTCGAGATCCTCCGCGCCGACCTGTCCCGCCTCTTGTACGAGGAGACGCGGCCCTACACCGAGTACCTGTTCGCCGACGAGATCACCGAGTTGTCGCAGCGCGACGAGCGGGTGCGGGTCACGTTCCGCGGCGGTGCCGAGCGGGTCTTCGACCTCGTCGTCGCCGCCGACGGCGCCCACTCCCGCACCCGTGACCTCGCTTTCGGCGGTCCAGGCCGTCCAGGCCGTCCCGGCGACGCGGCGGACACCCGGCCCGTAGGCCTGACGACCGCCTACTTCACCATCCCCGGTGAGCCCGCCGACGGGCGCTGGGCACGCTGGTACAACGCTCCGGGGGGACGCGTGGTGACCCTGCGCCCCGACAACCGCGGCACCGCGCGCGCCTCGCTGTCGTTCCTCTCCCCGCCGCACGCGGACGAGCAGCACGAGAAGTTGGTGCCGGAAGCGCAGAAGCAGCTCCTGCACCGCGTCTTCCGTGACGCCGGCTGGGAGACGGCCCGCGTCCTGGCGGCCATGGACACCGCGCCGGACTTCTGCCTCGACCGCGTCAGCCAGGTCCGCATGCCCCGCTGGTCCCACGGCCGCGTCGCCGTGCTCGGGGACGCCGGGTACTGCCCCTCGCCCCTGAGCGGCATGGGCACCAGCCTCGCCCTCACCGGCGCGTACGTCCTGGCCGGTGAACTCGCCCACCATGCCCGCCACGAACGGGCGTTCACCCGCTACGAGGAGATCCTGCGCCCCTACGCCGAGCGGGCCCAGGACCTGCCGCCCGGCGTACCGCGCGTCGCCGTACCCCGTACGCGGGCGGGCATCCGCACCCTTCACCTGGTCCTGCGGGCCGCTGCCCGGCCCCGCGTGGCCGGGCGCCTGAACCGCTTCTTCGTCCCGCCCGCCGACACCTTCGCCCTGCCCTCCTACAGCCTGTAGCTCTCACGCATCATTGACTGCCAACGCCTTCAGCGATCCAGGAGCACCTTCCACGCCATGACGGCCAACCAGCCCACCGATCCCCAGCCCACCGATGCCCGGCCCGCGGCCCCGGCGGAGGGTCCCATCCGCGACCAGCTGCGGAACCTGACCCGCCGCCAGCAGCGGTTCGAGCGGTACCTGGGCCGGCAGATGCACGTCGATCCCGCCGGGCTCGCGGTGATGGACCGGCTCGTCAGCGCCGGACCGGCGACGCCGAGCGAACTGGCACGCGAACTCAGTACGTCGACGGCGGCGATGACGCTGGTCATCGACCGCCTGGCGGACGGCGGGCATGTGAGCCGGCAGCCGCATCCCAGCGACCGGCGCAAGGTGCTCGTGACACCGGCGGAGCGCTGGGAGGAGGCCGCGTTCGAACACGTCGAGCCCCTGGTCGTCGGCATCGGCGCGATCGCGGAGTCCATGACCGCCGAGGAGCAGGCCACGGTGGCGGCGTTCCTCGAGCGGGCGGTGGCCGCCTACGACCGGGCGACCAAGGCGTAGGCGGCCCACCCTCATCGCGGCTTCTCCTCGTGGTCGTGGAGGCAGGTTCCTGTCACGCCTCGGTCGGTAGCCCGGCGCCCTTCTGTCGGGGCACGCCGGTGCTCGGGCGCTCGGGTACGGCGCCCGCGTCGCGGGGGTCGGTGAGGTCGCGGTCGAGGGTTTCGGGGGCCTTGAGGGCGGCCCACGTACTGACGGCCGCGATCAGCATCATGTACGCGGCGATCGGGACCCACGAGCCGCCGAAGGCGGTCTGCAGTCCGGCCGCGACGAGCGGTGCGATGCCTCCGCCGAGTACGGCGGAGATCTCGCGGCCCATGGTGACCCCGGCGTAGCGGTAGCGGCTGCCGAACAGTTCGGGGAAGAAACTGGTCTGGACGCCGACCGATCCGTACGCGGGCAGGATGAAGCCGAGGCAGATCACGATGGTGATGGCCACCGCGGAGCCGGTGTTGACGGCGAGGAACGCCGGTACGGGCAGCACCACGAGGGACGCCATGAGCGCGGCGTACACGGGCCGTCGGCCGAGCCGGTCGGAGAGGGTGCCGAAGCCGAAGGCGGCGACCGATCCGCAGAGCGCGCCGAGCAGCAGCGCCTTGGGCGGGAAGTCCTCGGCGACGCCGACCGTGGTGATCAGGTAGGACGCCATGAAGACCTGGAAGGTGTACGACTGGGCGTTGGAGCCGACGTTCATGAGGATGACGAGGAGCAGCGGCTTGCGGCCGCGGGTGAAGACCTCCTTGACGGGCGCCGGGGGCTCCGCCCGGTCCTGCTTGATCTCCTCGAAGACGGGGCTCTCGCGCAGCTTCCGCCGCAGGATCAGCGCGGTGACCGTGACGAGCAGGCTGCTGGCGAAGACGAGGCGCCAGCCCCAGGTCAACACCGCCTCATCGGGCAGGAGTTGGACGAGGATCCAGGCGGCGGCGCCGAGTGCCGTGCCGAGTGCCGCCCCGGACATCACCAGGGACGCGGTACGCCCGCGGCGGCCTGGCCGCGCGGTCTCGGTGAGGAGGGTGGCGCCGCCGGACTGTTCGGCACCGGCGCCGAGGCCCTGCGCCATGCGGCAGATCAGCAGCAGGATCGGGGCGAGGATGCCGACGTGCCCGTACGTGGGGAGGAAGCCGATGGCGAGGGTGGAGCCGCCCATGAGCAGCAGCGTCATCACCAGGACCCACTTGCGGCCGAGCCGGTCGCCGTAGCGGGAGAAGAAGAGGCCGCCGAGGGGACGGGCGGCGAAGCCGACGGCGTACGTGGAGAAGCTGGCGAGGATGCCCGCGGCGGGCGAGATGTTGGGGAAGAAGAGTTTGCTGAAGACCAGGGCCGACGCGGTGCCGTAGATGACGAAGTCGTACTGCTCCAGGGCGGTGCCGATGAATCCGGCCCAGGCAGCTCGTCTGGCGGAGGGCGTGGAGGGCACAGAGGGCGCGGAGGCGGGTGATGTGGCCGACTTGGCCGAATCAGCCTTCGGGGAGGGGGAGTTGGGGGTCACGATCCACACTTCCTTGGGT
>NZ_JAAAHS010000291.1 GCF_009908195.1 Streptomyces boluensis
GGGGGGGAAGTGAGAGTGCGCCGCCGCGTAGATCTGACGGTCCGTCGGAAGAACTGTCGTCCATTGAGGCGCCAGCGGCGTGTGATGGCAAGAGAAAGTCCCGTGATTCTTAAGGGACTTGGGAAAATCGGCGGGGCTTTATCCGAAACCCGACGACCGGCGGCCGAATCCGGCCGCACGGACGGAAGAGGTCCGCGCCCCGAACGGAAGCCCCGTACGCACGAAGTCCGGACCCCGTACGCACTCACGTACCGGGCCCGGACTCCGTCCGGAAGAGTTGAGGTCGGGGTCGGCTCAGCCGGCGGCGAGCGTCGCCACGACCGCCCCGTCGAGACCCGCGACCAGGACCGGCGTACCGGCGCCGCCCAGGTCGCGTACCGCCGCGAGGTCCTCGGCCGGGGACGTGCCCGTCTCGGTGACGACGGCCGCCGCCTCCAGGGACTTGGCGCCGCTGGCCACCGCCATCGCGACGGCGGTGCGCAGCGCGCTCAGCTTCAGGGAGTCGAGGCCGACGGTGCCGGCGACATACGTACGTCCCGTCTCGTCCCGTACGGCCGCGCCCTCCGGCACGCCGTTGCGGGCCCGCGTGGAGCGGGCCAGGGTGACGATCTTGCGGTCCTCGGCGTCGAGCGCGCTGCTGTCGGTCATGCCCCGAGCATACGAAGCGCCCCGGCGGCCGGGCACCTCGGCCCTGGGCGGTGTCAGGCCCGGTCGAGCCGGAGCCGCTCCGCCTTCGGCAGCCCCGCCACCACCAGGTCGTACGAGTCCTCCACCAGCTCCCGCACCGTACGGACCGGCAACTGCCCGACCGTCACTGTGTTCCAGTGCCGTTTGTTGAGGTGGTAGCCCGGCACGATCACGCCCGGGTGGTCCTCCCGCTGCCGCACCGCGATCTCCGGCTCGGCCTTGAGGGAGACCGTCAGCGGGGACTCCTCAAGGGCGGTGAGGGCGAAGATCTTGCCGAGCACCTTGAACGTGGAGAGGCCAGGGGCGGAGGGGAAGGGGAACTCCTCCGTCGCCGCGTTGAACGAGAGGCAGAACTCCCGCAGCCCGGCGGCCTTCACTCCGAACCGTCCCGGCGCTCCGGCGGGTCCGTCGGCTCCACCAGGACCGTCGCGACCTTGTTCCGCCGGCCCGCCGCGGACTCCGCGGTGAGCCGCAGTCCGCGCCCGTCGGGCAGCTCCACCACGGTCGTGGCGTCCGCGATCGGCACCCGGCCGAGCGCCTTGGCGAGCAGCCCGCCGACGGTCTCCACGTCCTCGTCGTCGAACTCCTCGATGCCGTACAGCTCACCGAGGTCGCCGATGTCGAGGCGGGCGGTGACCCGGTACCGGTCCGCGCCGAGCTCCTCGACCTGCGGCAGCTCCCGGTCGTACTCGTCGGTGATCTCGCCGACGATCTCCTCCAGGATGTCCTCGATGGTGACGATGCCGGCCGTGCCGCCGTACTCGTCGATGACCACCGCGACGTGGTTGCGCTCCTGCTGCATCTCGCGCAGCAGATCCCCGGCGTTCTTCGTGTCCGGTACGAAGGCGGCGGGGCGCATCGCCGTCGACACCAGCTCCGACTCGGCGTCCCGGCTGATGTGCGTCTTACGGGCGAGGTCCTTGAGGTACACGATGCCGACCACGTCGTCCTCGCTCTCCCCCGTGACCGGGATGCGCGAGAAGCCGGAGCGCAGCGCGAGCGTGAGCGCCTGACGGATCGTCTTGTACCGCTCGATGACGATCAAGTCGGTGCGCGGGACCATGACTTCACGTACGAGGGTGTCCCCCAGCTCGAAGACCGAGTGCACCATGCGGCGCTCATCGTCCTCGATCAGGGACTCCTGCTCGGCGAGGTCGACCATCGCGCGCAGCTCCGCCTCGGAGGCGAACGGGCCGCGCCTGAAGCCCTTGCCGGGCGTCAGCGCGTTGCCGAGGAGGATGAGGAGCGGCGGGATCGGGCCCATGATCCGGGCCAGCGGCAGCAGTACGTACGCCGCGGCCGTCGCCGTGTTCAGCGGGTGCTGGCGGCCGATGGTGCGCGGCGAGACGCCCACCGCGACGTACGACACCAGGACCATCACGCCGATGGCGACGGCGAGCGCCTCCCAGGTCTCCTCGAACTCCTGCAGGCAGGCGTACGTGACCAGGGCGGCGGAGGCCATCTCGCAGGCCACCCGGACGAGCAGCGCGACGTTCAGATAGCGCGTCGGGTCGGCGGCGACCTGGGCGAGCTTCGCGCTGCCCCGGCGCCCGGAGCGCTCCGCCTCGGCGGCCCGGAAGCTGGTCATACGCGCGAGGCCCGCCTCCGCGCAGGAGGCGAGCCAGGCGACGACGACCAGCAGGACGGCGCCGAGGATCAGGGAGGCGCTCACGACACGGTGGGCGCGGGCGAGGGACCGGTCAGGCCCTTCTCACCGCGCCAGCCGTCGACGATCGCGGCCTGCAGGCCGAACATCTCGGCCTTCTCGTCCGGCTCCTCGTGGTCGTAACCGAGCAGGTGGAGCACCCCGTGCACGGTGAGCAGCTGCAGCTCCTCGTCCATGGAGTGCCCCGTCGGCGCTTCCTCGCCCTGCTTCTTGGCGACCTCGGGGCAGAGCACGATGTCGCCGAGGAGCCCCTGCGGCGGCTCCGCGCCCTCGTCGTCCCGGCCGGGCGGCCGCAGCTCGTCCATCGGGAAGGACATGACATCCGTCGGGCCCGGCAGATCCATCCACTGGATGTGCAGCTGCTCCATCGCGTCGGTGTCCACGACGATCACCGAGAGCTCGGAGAGCGGGTGGATCCGCATGCGCGCGAGCGCGTAGCGGGCGATGTCGAGGATCGCCTGCTCGTCGACCTCGGTGCCGGACTCGTTGTTGACGTCGATCGACATGTGCTGGTTTCTCGCTACTTCCCGTCGCGGCGGTGTCGGGACGGTTTGTTCGTCCCGTTCTCCGTGCCGTTCTCGCTGTCGTACTTCTCGTACGCGTCGACGATACGGCCGACGAGCTTGTGCCGTACGACATCGTGGGACGTGAGGCGGGAGAAGTGGACGTCCGGGACACCGTCCAGGATGTCCTGCACCTGCCGGAGCCCGGACTTGGTGCCATTGGGCAGGTCGACCTGCGTGACGTCACCGGTGATGACGATCTTCGACTCGAAGCCGAGCCTGGTCAGGAACATCTTCATCTGCTCGGGGCTGGTGTTCTGCGCCTCGTCGAGAATGATGAACGCGTCATTGAGCGTACGACCACGCATGTACGCCAGCGGCGCCACCTCGATCGTCCCCGCCGCCATCAGCCGCGGGATCGAGTCGGGGTCGAGCATGTCGTGCAGCGCGTCGTACAGCGGGCGCAGGTACGGGTCGATCTTTTCGTAGAGCGTGCCGGGCAGGAAGCCGAGGCGTTCGCCGGCCTCCACCGCGGGGCGGGTCAGGATGATGCGGTTGACCTGCTTGGACTGCAGGGCCTGCACGGCCTTGGCCATGGCGAGGTAGGTCTTGCCGGTGCCTGCGGGGCCGATGCCGAAGACGATCGTGTGGTGGTCGATCGCGTCGACGTACCGCTTCTGGTTGAGGGTCTTGGGGCGGATGGTGCGGCCACGGGACGAGAGGATGTTCTGCGTGAGCACCTCGGCCGGTGTCTCTTCGGTGCCCTCACCGTTCTCGTCCGCCCTGAGCATGGCGATCGAGCGTTCCACTGCGTCCTCCGTCATCGGCTGTCCGGTGCGGAGCACCAGCATCATCTGGTCGAACAGGCGCTGGATCAGGGCGACTTCACTCTGCTCGCCCGCGGCGCTGATCTCATTGCCCCGGACATGGATGTCGGCCGCCGGGAAGGCCTTCTCGATCACGCGCAGGAGGGCGTCTCCCGAGCCCAGAACGGTCACCATCGGGTGTTTCGCCGGTACGGAGAAGTGGGCTCGTGCCTGCCCCTGCGTCGGGGTGTGAGCTGTCGGTGTCTGAGTCATGGGCCGGCGCTTGGCCTGCTCGTCCTCCTCGGTGCGGGGCTGCTGCCGCACGACTGCTTCGGATACCACCAGCGTACGTCGGCCCACCGACAAGACCGAGAAGTTTTTCGAGTCCCGCCGCCCACCGGGGCCGCCGTTTCAGATCTTCTCGTGGGGGTGGTCGTACCCGCCCTGGGGCAGCGGGAAGGCCTCGATCTCGGCGAGGCGCTGCTCCATCGCGGACATGCCGGAGACCGAGGCCGGCCCCGGTGGCTCCCGCCGCCGCCCCGGCCGCCGCTTCGAGGGCGGCCATGATCGCGAGGTCCAGGATGATGGAGAGCAGCGCCTTCGTCTGATTGACCAGGCCGGTGATCTGCTCGGCCACGGCGTGGATTGGTGAGCAGGTCGTTCCCGTACGAGACATTGCCGGAGACCGCCTCGCACATCGCGCCGAGCTGAACGAGCCCCAGTCACCGACGAACGGCTGCGTCACGAGGTCGAAGAGGTCGAAATTGAAGGCGAGTTTCAGGCCTTCGTTGATGAGCACGGAAGGGCTGGTCAGGTCGAGCACCGAGCCCGCGACCACCTCAAGGCCTTCCAATACGCTGCCGGAGTTCACCAGGGCGTCGATACGTGGCCCCAGGACCGGGTTCTGCACAACGTCCTTGAACGATATGGGGGTTGCGTGGTCGCGGAGGAATATCGCCGCGTCGCCGGCGACCCCGAACTGCTCCTTGGCCGCCGCGTCGGTCTTGTTCAGGCGTTCCCCGGCGGTCGGCGGGGGCGCCGGGGACGAGGTCAGCGCCTCGTCCGCGTCGGACCGGTCCCGGAACGTCGCGGAGCCGCTCGTCCGTCGTCGCGTAGTAGCGCGCCGAAGGCCGGAGCGGGTGGAGCCAGCGGGGCCGGTGGGGCTAGTGCGCCGCCCGGAAACCGATCGTAGGAACCGCCCGCCGCAGCGGCCAGGGGCGGGTCACGTCGGGCAGCATCCCGTCGAGGAACGCGTACCGTCGCAGCGCCGCCGGGTCCTGGTCGTCGTAGGACTGCACGTGCCGCCACCAGGTCGCCACCTCGACCCAGCCCGGCGCCGACAGGGAACCGCCGAACTCCTGCACCGAGAGCGCAGCCGTGAGCCCGGCGAAGGCCAGCCGGTCGGCGAGCGGCCAGCCCGCGAGGGTGCCGGTGACGAAGCCCGCCACGAACACGTCGCCCGCGCCCGTCGGGTCGAGCGCCGGCACCTCGATCGCGGGCACCTCGGCGGTCTCACCGGTCCGCCCGTCCACGGCGTACGCGCCCTCCGCGCCGAGGGTGACCACAGCGAGCGGCACATGGCGGGTGAGGGCGTGCGCGGCCGCGCGCGGGCAGGACGTACCCGTGTACCGCATGGCCTCCTCGGCGTTCGGCAGGAACGCCTCGCAGTGCGCCAGGTCCGGCAGTCCCGCCAGGTCCCAGCGGCCGGTGTCGTCCCAGCCGACGTCCGCGAAGACCCGGGTGCCCTGCGCCGCCGCCCGCTCCACCCACTCCTCGCTCGAGCCGGGAGTGAGCGAGGCGACCGCGGCACGCGCGCGTGGCGGCGTACCCGGCACCGGCTCCTCCGGGGGTGGCGCCTCGTGCCCGTGCGAGATCATCGTGCGCTCGCCCTCGTACGCCATGGACACCGTCACCGGCGAGTGCCAGCCGCGCACCCTGCGTGACGGCGCGAGGTCGATGCCCTCGCCCTTCTCCAGGGCGTCCCAGCAGTACTCGCCGTAGTGGTCGTCGCCGAAGGCCGCGGCCAGGGAGGTGCGCAGGCCGAGCCGGGACAGGGCGGCCGCCATGTTGGCGACGCCTCCGGGGCTCGACCCCATGCCGCGGGCCCAGGACTCGGTGCCGCGCACCGGCGCCGAGTCGAGGCCGGTGAACACGATGTCGAGGAAGACGGTGCCGGTCAGGAACACGTCGCACGCCGGGTCGCCGGGGGCGCGCACGGTGGCGAGCGGGTCAAGGCACGACGTGTGGTCGAGCCGCTGCCCTGGCGGACAGGAGCCGCCCGTCATCTCATCGTCGGATCTCACGGTGCACTCCCCGTACTGGTGCGTGCCGGTCTGGCCAGTGTGCATCATGGGCGCCCGGCACGGCCCACGCGCCGGTAACGTCACGCCCACTCCGTGACGTGCCCCCGGTGGCCGTCCGCGGGCCAGGCCGTATGGGGTAGCTTCCGCGACATGAGGCTGACGATTCTCGGCGGCGGAGGCTTCCGCGTACCGCTCGTGTACGGCGCCCTGGCGGGCAGCGAGATCACCGAGCTCACCCTGTACGACACGGATCCGGTGCGCCTCGGCGTGATCCGCTCCGTCCTCGCGGGGCTGCCGCAGGGGCCGCGGGTGCGGGTCGCCGAGGGGCTCGACGACGCGCTGCGCGGGGCGGACTTCGTGTTCTCCGCGATCCGGGTCGGCGGCACCGCGGGCCGGGTCAGGGACGAGCGGGTGCCGCTCGCCGAGGGCGTGCTCGGCCAGGAGACGGTCGGCGCGGGCGGTGTGCTGTACGGGCTGCGCACGATCCCCGTCGCCCTGCACATCGCGGAACGCGTGGCGGCGGTGGCGCCCGGCGCGTGGGTCATCAACTTCACCAACCCGGCGGGCATGGTCACCGAGGCGATGGCGGGTGTGCTGGGCGACCGGGTCATCGGCATCTGCGACTCCCCCGTCGGCCTGGTCCGCCGCGCCGCGCGCGCCGCGGGCGCCGACCCGGACACCGTGTCGTACGACTACGTGGGCCTCAACCACCTCGGCTGGCTACGGTCGTTGACGGCGCCCGACGGCCGCGGCGACCTGCTGCCCGGACTCCTTGCCGACGAGGCGGCGCTCGGCTCCTTCGAGGAGGGCAAGCTGTTCGGCGCGGACTGGCTGCGCGCGCTCGGTTCGCTGCCCAACGAGTACCTGCACTACTACTACTTCCGCCGCGAGACCCTCGCCGCGGTGCGCGCCGCGGACGAGACGCGCGGCGAGTTCCTCGACCACCAGCAGGGCGAGTTCTTCGCCCGCGCCGCCGAACACCCGGACCGCGCCCATGAGTTGTGGGAGTCCACCCGCCTGGAGCGCGAGGAGACGTACATGGCGGACAGCCGCGCCGCGACCGGCGGCTGGCAGCGCGACTCCTGCGACCTGGACGGCGGCGGCTACGACCGGGTCGCCCTCGCCCTGATGCGAGCGATCGCCTCCGGGGGCGGTACGCGGCTGATCCTGAACGTCCGCAACAACGGTACGGTCCCCGCGCTGCCCGCCGACGCGATCATCGAGACGGTGTGCGAGGTGGACGCTCGGGGGGCGCGGCCCCTGCGGGGGGCGTCGTCTCTGGGGTCGGCTGAGCTGGGGCTGATGCTGCAGCTCAAGGCGGTGGAACGGGCGACGATCGAGGCGTCCCTGTTCAAGGACCGGGCGGCGGCGCTCAGGGCTCTCGCCCTGCACCCACTGGTGGATTCACCTGCGGTGGCGGCGCGGATTCTCGACGGGGCGTCGGTCTGATTTCTCCCCTACCCGCCCCTTCCCGAAGTCCTGCCGGACGGGCCTCCTCAATCGAACTCGTACGCCGCAACCTCCGCCAAGTACCGCTCCCGCAACCCCTCATCGTCCTCAAGGAAGGACGCCAGGAACGAGTTCCGGGCAAGCTCACGCAACTGCTCAGGGCCGAGGCCCAACGCCTCGTGCACGGCATGGAACGTATCCCCCACGTACCCCCCGAAGTACGCGGGATCATCGGAGTTGACCGTGCACATCAGCCCCGCCGACAGCATCGCCGGCAGCGGGTGCGACTCCAGCACGTCGACCGCCCGCAGCCGCACATTGGAGAGCGGGCACAGGGTCAGCGGGACGCGGTCCCGCACCAGGCGCTCCACGAGTACCGGGTCCTCCACGCACCGCAGCCCGTGATCGATCCGCTCGACGCCGAGTACGTCGAGGGCCTCGGTGATGTACTCCGGCGGCCCCTCCTCCCCCGCGTGCGCGACCCTCCGCAGACCGAGCGCGGCGGCCGCCTCGTACACCTCACGGAACTTGACCGGCGGGTGGCCGACCTCGGCCGAGTCGAGGCCGATGCCGGTGATCCGGTGCAGATACGGCTTCGCGGCGTCGAGCGTCGCGAGGGCCGACTCGGCGGACTCGTCGCGCAGGAAGCACATGATCAGGCGGGTGGAGACGCCGTGCCGTTCCACGCTGCGGTCCAGGGCGCGGCCCAGGCCCTCGATGACGGTGCCGATGCCGACGCCGCGCGCGGTGTGCGCCTGCGGGTCGAAGAAGATCTCCGCGTGCCGTACGCCCTGCTGCGCCGCGCGCGCCAGATAGGCGTCGGCGAGCTCCTCGAAGTCGGCCTCGGTGTGCAGCACCGCCATCAGGCCGTAGTACAGGTCGAGGAAGGACTGC
The DNA here is from genome assembly GCF_009908195.1 of Streptomyces boluensis. Classification (GTDB taxonomy): domain Bacteria; phylum Actinomycetota; class Actinomycetes; order Streptomycetales; family Streptomycetaceae; genus Streptomyces; species Streptomyces boluensis. Next base: position 8,309 of record NZ_JAAAHS010000291.1, read on the forward strand.
AGGTCCTCGAAGAGGTAGGCGCGGCGCAGTTCCTCGGTGTCGGCGTAGGGCAGTTCGACGCCGTTGCGCGCGGCGAGCGCGAAGGCAAGGTCGGGTTCGAGGGTGCCTTCGATGTGCAGGTGGAGTTCGGCCTTGGGAACGTGCATGTGCGTACTTTCGACGAGTGGTTCAGGGGTGCCGCTTGGGCACGGGGACGGTCGACAGGTCGGCCGCCACGGTCAGTTCCCCGGTGAATCCGGTGGCGCGCGCCTGCCGTTCGAACTCCGCCGGATCGGCGTAGCGCTGCGAGAAGTGCGTCAGGACCAGGTGCCGTACGCCGGCGTCGCGGGCCACTGCGGCGGCCTGCCCTGCGGTCAGGTGGCCGTGGTCGCGGGCGAGGTGTTCGTCCTCGTCGAGGAAGGTCGACTCGATGACGAGCAGATCGCAGCCGGCGGCGAGCGCGTGCACGCCGTCGCAGAGGCGGGTGTCCATGACGAACGCGAACCGCTGCCCGCGCCGCAGCTCGCTGACGTCGTCGAGGCGGACGCCGCGCAGTTCGCCCGCGCGCTGCAGCAGGCCCACGTCCGGGCCCTTGATGCCGTGCTCGGCGAGGAGCGCGGGCACCATCCGGCGCCCGTCGGGCTCGACGAGGCGATAGCCGAAGGACTCGACCGGGTGCGAGAGGCGGCGCGCCTCCAGCGTGTACGCGGGCGTCTCGGCGAGCACACCGTCGTCCGCGACGGGTTCCTCCGCGAGGCGCACGGTCTCGCGGTACGCGGTGGCGTACCGCAGCCGGTCGAAGAAGTGCTGCCCGGAGCGCGGGTAGTGGGCGGTGACCGGGTGCGGGACCCGGTCGAGGTTGATCCGCTGGATCACCCCGGCGAGGCCGAGCGAGTGGTCGCCGTGGAAGTGCGTGACGCAGATCCGGTTGATGTCGTGCGCGGCGACACCGGCCCGGAGCATCTGCCGCTGGGTGCCCTCGCCCGGGTCGAAGAGGATGCCCTCGCCGTCCCAGCGCAGCAGGTAGCCGTTGTGGTTGCGGTGTCGTGTCGGCACCTGGCTGGCGGTGCCGAGGACGACGAATTCACGTACGGACAAGGTGAGTTACCGGTGTTCCGATTTCGGGGCTGTCCGGGCCGGCCGGGCTATCCGGGAGGCCACTGCATGCCGCGCCCGCCCAGGACGTGCGCGTGCGCGTGGAACACGGTCTGGCCGGCGCCGCTGCCGGTGTTGAACACCACGCGGTAGCTCTCCAGCTTCTCCTCCGCGGCGACCTCTCCGGCCTCGCGCAGCAGGTCGGCGGTGATCTGCGGCTCGGCGGCGGCGAGGGTGGCGACGTCCGGGTAGTGGACCTTGGGGATCACCAGGACGTGGGTGGGCGCCTGCGGGTTGATGTCGCGGAACGCGTACGTGGTGTCGGTCTCGCGTACGGGGGTCGCGGGCACCTCGCCCGCGATGATCTTGCAGAACAGACAGTCCGCTTGTGCCTCACCGGCCATGGGGGTGGGCCTCCTCGGTCCTCAGCGATCGTGTGCGTACGGCATCGTATCCGGCTGGGGCTCCGCCCCAGACCCCGCTCCTCAAACGCCGGAGGGGCTGGATTT
>NZ_JAAAHS010000292.1 GCF_009908195.1 Streptomyces boluensis
CGGAGACTCAGCCCTTGCCGACCTCGCCCGGTACCGGAGGACCAGGCACCGGAGGACCCGATACCGGAGGACCAGGTACCGGAGGAGGCGCAGCCGCCGGATCAAGCACCCGGGCCAGGAACGCCCGAGTCCGCTCATGCCGGGGCGCCCCCACGACCCGCTCCGCAGACCCCTCCTCCACGATCACCCCGCCGTCCATGAACACCACCCGGTCCGCGACCTCACGGGCGAAGCTCATCTCGTGGGTGACGACGAGCATCGTCATCCCCTCCTGCGCCAGCGACCGCATCACCGCGAGGACATCGCCGACGAGTTCGGGGTCGAGGGCCGACGTGGGCTCGTCGAACAGCATCAGCTCCGGGTCCATGGACAGCGCCCGCGCGATGGCGACGCGCTGCTGCTGGCCGCCGGAGAGCTGCGCGGGGTAGGCGTCCTCCTTGTCGCTGAGCCCGACCCGCTCCAGGTTGGCGCGGCCGACCCTGACCGCCTCGCCCTTGGGGCGGCGCAGCACCCGGCGCTGGGCGAGCGTCAGGTTCTCCAGGGCGGTCAGGTGCGGGAACAGGTTGAAGGACTGGAAGACCATGCCGATACGGCGGCGTACCTGGTCGATGTCCACGTCCGGGTCGGTGACCTCCGTACCCGCGACCGCGACCGTGCCGGACGTGGGTTCCTCCAGGAGGTTCACGCACCGCAGCAGCGTGGACTTGCCGGAGCCCGAGGGGCCGATGACGCAGACGACCTCGCCGCGCTGGACCGTGATGTCGATACCGCGCAGCACCTCCAGGTCACCGAACGCCTTGTGCAGCCCGCGAATCCGGATCGTTTCCGCGCTGCCGGAACCGGGGCCGGGTCCTGGGGTCTTCGTGAGGGGCGTACCGGACAAGGGGCTCACCTGGCCTTCGCCGTACGGGATTCGAGGCGCCGCACCAGGTGGCCGAGGGGCAGCGTGATCATGAGGTAGAGCAGACCGGCGATGAGGATGGGGGTGAGGCTCCTGTATTCGTTGAGGGCGTCGCGGCCGAAGTAGGCGAGCTCGTACTGCCCGATGGAGACCCCGAGCAGGTACACCAGGGACGAGTCCTTGGTGAGCAGGATCAGCTCGTTGGTGAGCGGCGGAAGGACGATACGGAACGCCTGCGGAATGACCACGGACACCATGGCGCGGCCGTGCGACATACCGAGCGAACGGGCCGCCTCCATCTGCCCCTTGGGCACCGCCCGGATGCCCGCCCTGATCGTCTCCGCCATGTACGCGGCGCCGACCAGGCCGAGCGCGAGCATCACCGTGACGTACATGTCGAGCGCCACCTCGAAGGCGAGCGGCACACCGAAGCCGAGCGCGATGAACACGAGGAGCGCGGGCACACCGCGGAAGAACTCGATGTACGTGACCGCGAGCCAGCGGTACGGCGGCACCGAGGAGAGCCGCATCAGCGCGAGCACAAGCCCGAGCGCGAGCCCGAAGCCGAAACCGAGCAGCGTGTAGATGACGGTGTTGACGAGTGCGATGCGGATGATGTCGGGGAACTGCGCCCGCGCCACGTCCAGGTCGAAGAACGCCTGCCCGAGCGTTTCCCAGTCCGCGACGAGCACGAACACGACGACGACGGCGACGAGCAGCCCGTACTGGGCGCCCCGGAAGGCGCGGGCCCGCTGCCGTCTGCTGAGGGCCGCCATCACTTGCTCTTGGGGGCGGTACCGAACCACTTCTTGTAGATCGTGTCGTAACGCCCGTCGCTCTGGGCCTTCTTGAGGACGGCGTTCACCTTCTCGCGCAGCGCGTCGTTGCCGGTGCGCACGCCGATGCCGTACTGCTCGCCGGTGTCGAACTCGGCGGTGACCTCGGTGTCGGGGTTCTCCTTGACGTAGTCGAAGAGCACGCCGTTGTCGTTGATCCCCGCGGCGACCTGGCCGGACTTCACGGCGGCGAGGAGCAGGCCGACGTCCTCGAACTCGACGAGTTCCACCCCGTCAGGGGCGTTCTTCTTGGCGTACTCACCACCCGTGGTGGCCTTCTGGTAGCCGAACCTCTGGCCCTTGAGATCGTCGATCTTCTTGTACGGCTTGCCCTTACGGGTGATGAGGGCCTGGGTGGCGTCGAAGTAAGGGTCGGAGAAGTCCATGACCTTGTCGCGCTCGGGCGTGATGGTCATGCCCGCGGCGGCCAGGTCGCACTTGCGGATGTTGAAGTCCTGGCCGGTCTCGATGCCCTCGAAGGGCGTGTTGACTATCTCCTGCTTCACCTTCAGCTCGTCGGCGACCAGGTCGACGAGGTCCACGTCGAAGCCGACGACCTCCCCGCCCTTCTTCGTCTGGAACGGCGGGTACGGCAGGTGTGTGCAGGTCTTCAACGTGCCCTCGGTGACGAGCTGCACGCCGCCACCCTTGCCGCCACCGTCGTCCGACTTCGTGCTCGTACACCCCCCGAGCAGGAGACCGACCGCGGCGACGGCCGCGGTGACGGGCAGGGCGGTGCGAACGGACACGGGCACAGGTCCTCCAAGGCAGCGACAGCCGGATCAACCAAGCAGCGTGGTACGCAAAGCAGTTCGCGCGGGGTGCCGCGCGAGTCGCTGCATCTTAGGTTGCGGGTGGAGGCTGCGACAGGGGGTTGCTCAGGCCGGGTCCGAGGTCTCCGCCTCGATCGCCGCACGCGTCTTCGGCCCGTACGTGCCCTCGTCCTCGTCGATCTGGCGGGCCTGCTGGAAGCGGGTGACGGCGTTCTCGGTCGCCGGGCCGTAGTTGCCGTTCAGCGGGCCGGTGTACAACTTCAGCTCGGTCAGGCGCTGTTGGAGCTCGACGACCTCCGGGCCGCGGTCGCCCCGGCCCAGCGTGCCCGGCTCCTGCCCCGACTCCGACTCCGACTCCTGCTCCCCGGCCGGCGGCGCGGTGGTCCCGGTGGGCTCCTCCGTGGACGTGGACGTGGACGTGCTCGACGGCTTCGACGACCCTGTCTCGCTCGACGGAGACGTGGGCCGCTTCGAACTCCGGCTGGCCCGCTCACTCTCGCCGCTCGTGGGGCTCGTCTCGCTCGGCGTCGGCTCCTCGGTGGCCGTCACCCGGTCCGCCGCGTTCGGGCCCGCCTGCTGCTCGGTGTCGGACGAGAAGAATCCGCCCGCCACACCCACGGTCACGGCGACGACCGCCGCGGCCCCGGCGAGCAGTCCGTACCGCCAGCCCCGGCCGGACGGCGCCTGCCCGTCCGCACGGCTGAACTCCGGCATCGCCGGATCCGTCGCTGCGGGCCCTATGGGCGGCAGCGCACTCGCCCGGTCCGGGCCGTTTCCGGGCCCGTCGAAGAGTTCAAGGACCTCTTCGTTCGGCACGGTGTCCGACATGTCCGGCGACGCGACGTGCCCGAACACGGGGTCCATCGCGGTACCGCGCCCGGCGGGCTCGGGCCTGGGTGCCCGCACCGGCTCCGGGACCGGCTCCGGAATCGGCCCCTGCACCGTCTCCTCCGACCCCTGCCGCGCCCGCAGCGCACAGTCACAGGCGGGCCGGAAGTCCGGCAGGAACTCCGTTCCGCATCCGGGGCAGCTCTGTCCACTCACCGTTCGTCCACACACCTTCCACGAAGCAGCCACCGATTATGCAGGCGATCCGCGCGTAAGCCCACCGCCCTCATTCCTCCACCCACCCCTTCATTCCCGACACTTCGGCCCATACGATCTTGCCGATCTCCCGGCCCCGCACCCCCCACGCGTCCGCGAGCGCGGCCACCAACCGCAGCCCGTGACCGACCGCACCACCCACCTCGGGCCGACGCTCACCGCACGCGTCCGCCACCTCGATACGCAGCAGTTCGCCCTGCCACAGCAGTACGAGCTCAAAGTCACGCCCCGGCACCCGCCCATGCGTGACGGCGTTAACCGCCAGCTCCGCCACCACGGAACGGACCGTCTCCGAGATCCCGCACCCGTGTGGGAAACCCCACTCTTCGAGCTGAAGCGCCGCGAGCCGCCGCGCGAGTCGCGCCCCACGGGGCGTCGCACTGAAAAGTTGCCTGAACTGAGCCCCGACAGAGGGGAATTGAGCTGTCATGTCACCGAGCGTGGCCGTTTGCTCCTACGCTGACCAGTCACGACCAGACGACGGAGCGTAGCCGTACGGGCCCGCTCCGCAGGGTGTACGGGGTGGTACGACATGCGCGAACAACGACCGGAACGGCCCGCCGAGGCGGACGGCACATCCCTTCTTTTCGCCGCACTCGGCCGACAGATCAAATTGCTGCGCGAGGCGCGCGGCATGAGCCAACGCGAGCTGGCGGCGGCGATCCACGTGAGCCTGGACCTGATCTCCTCGATCGAGCGGAACGTCCGTATCCCCCAGCCGAATCTGCTGACCCTCCTGGACAAAGTCCTCGACGCGCGCGGGCTGTTGCTGGCGGTCATCCCCGACGTGAAGGAGGCGCTCACGCGTGCGCGTACTCGGCATCCGGAGTGGTATCGGGGGTACGCGAACCTGGAGTCGGATGCGGTTGAGTTGCACTTCTACGCCAATCAAGGGGTGCCGGGGTTGCTGCAGACCCCTGAGCACGCGGAGGTGGTGTTCCGCAAACACCGGCCCCTCCTTGACGAGGAGACCATCGACAAGCGCATCGCGGACCGACTGGACCGCCAAAAGGTCCTCAACCGCCGCCCTGCACCGGTCCTGAGCTATGTCTTGGAGGAAGCCGTCCTCGACCGGCCTCTCGGCGGGTGGGAGACGCACGAGACTCAGTTGCGACGCATCCTGGAGGTGGGCCGCATGCGCAACGTCGAACTCCAGGTCATGCCGACCGATGTCGATGAACACCCAAATCTGCAAGGGGCATTCAATCTCCTGATCCCCAAAGGCGAGAACCACCAGGTTGGTTACACCGAAGTGCAGGAGCACCCACGACTGATCACCGATCCCGCTGCGGTCCGGCTCCTCGCCGAGCGCTATGGGATCATGAGGGCCATGGCTCTCACGCCACGCAAGTCCTTGGAGCTGATCGAAAGGAAGCTGGGGAAGCGATGATGACCACCGAGGAACTCGCCTGGTTCAAGTCCAGCTACAGCGGCGGCGAGGGCGGCGAATGCCTCGAAGTCGCCTACGACTGGCGGAAGTCGACGTACAGCGGAGGCGGAGGCGGCGAGTGCGTAGAAGTAACCACCTGCACCTGCCCCGCCCCCACCGTCCACATCCGCGACTCCAAGAACCCGGCGTACCCGCACCTCGACGCGAGCGCCGACGCGTGGTCGGCGTTCCTCACGTACGCGACGCGCTGACGCGCTACTCCCCCAGCCGCACCGCGGAGATGTCGAACTGCAGGCGGACCTTCTCGCTCACCATCGTGCCGCCGGCCGCGAGTCGCTGGTTGTAGACCAGGCCCCAGTCGGTGCGGTCGATGGTGGTGGTGCCGTCGAAGCCCGCGCGCTGGTAGCCGAAGGGGTCCAACACCGAGCCCAGGTAGTCGAGTTGGAGCTCGACGGGGCGGGTGACCTCGCGGATGGTCAGGTCGCCCGCCATGCGGAACGACTCCCCGCCCTCGTGCACGGTCGAGGTGGAGCGGAACGACATCTCCGGGAAGCGGCTCGCGTCGAAGAAGTCCTTGCCGACGAGGTGCGCGTCCCGCTGCTCCACGCCGGTGTCGACGCTGCCGATCCGGATGACGAGTTCGGCACGCGAGCGGGAGGGCCGCTCCCCGTCGAAGAACAGCGTGCTGTCGTAGTCGGCGAAGGCGCCGCGGACGGTCGTGACCATGGCGTGCCGGACGGAGAAACCGATCCGGCTGTGCGGGCGGTCGATGGTCCACTGCCCGCTCAGCTCGCGCAGTGCCGGGTCGAGCGCGATCTCGGTGGCGGCGGCCCGCGAACGCTGCGTGGGGATGGCGCCGTCCGACGTCGGCTCAAGGGTTTCGGTCCGACGGCGGCTGAATATGCCCATGACCCGCTCTCCTTCGAAAATTGGTTACCCCGTGTTATCACGACGGTCGTGGGCGCCCGTTCGCGAGATGGGCGCCCACGTCCGGCTTCCATGGCGTCGGCGGGAAACAACCACAAGATCAACAAATTGTGGACGCACTACGGGGCACGGAAAGGTCACGGAGAGTGGGCGGTGGGCAGGCGGTGAGCAGGTGGAATCAGCTTGACTGGCTCGTGCCCGGCACGACCGCGACCGCGCAATGGGCGTGCAGCAGAACGGCGTTGGCGACCGAACCCATGATCAGGGAGTCGGCCCTGAGGCGGCGGCGGTGGCGGCCGACGACGAGGAGGTCGGCCGTGCGGGAGGCGGTGACGAGGCGGCCCGCCGGGTCGGCGGGGGCGACGACCGGGTCGACGGCGACCTTCGGGTAGCGCTCCGCGAACGCGGCGAGGCGTTCGCGCTGGCCCGCCGTGAGGGCGAGGCCCGCGGCACGGGCGTCGGCGGCGTCGCCGGGGACGAGGTCGCCCATGGTGGTGAGGGCCCGCAGCGGCACCCGGTACGTGGACACGACCTGGAGTTCGACGCGGCGCCGTGCCGCCCCGGCGAAGGCGAACTCGATGACCTCGTCGGCGGTGTCCTCGGGGGAAAGACCCAGGACGACCCGTCCGGGAGGACCGCCCTGCGCGGCGTCAGCGGTCCGGGACTCGTCCGGGACGACCACTACGGGGCACGGTGCCTGCGCGGCGCACTTACGGCCGTTCGAGCCGAGAAGCAGCGCCGCGAACCCGCCGAGGCCACGGGAGCCGAGGACCAGCAGGACGGCCTTGTCGGCCAGTTCGCAGAGCGCGGCGGCGGGGTGCCCTTCGACAGCCACGTACCGTACGGGCGGCGCCTGGTCCCCGTACGCCTCGACGATCCTGTCGATCTTGGCCCGGACCGGGTCGGAGGCGGCGCGGCCGGTGCGTACATGCGCGGCGAGCACTTCCGTACCGTGCCCGAGGGCCGCGTCGATGGCCCAGGTCAGGGCCTTGAGGCTGGACTCGGACCCGTCGACGGCGGCGAGAACCGGGGCGCTCGTGGTCATCCCCCCAGAGTGCGCCCCGGAGCGGTCGGGCGACAGGGGCTAAGGTCCCTGCCCGCCGGGCCGGCCGCCCCCGGACGGGCCGCCTCCGGACGCGGTGGCTCCGGACGCGGCGCCTCCGGACACGGTGCCTCCGGGCTCGTCGGGGTCCGCCGCGACCCGCAGACAGCTCCGTACGAAGTCCGCGACCACCGGGTTCTCGTCGTCCGCCGGGGACCGGGCGACGCCCACGGAGGTGGGGCTGATGCCGTCGACGGGGACGTACACCACTCCCGGCCGGGCGTAGAAGCGGGCGGCCGAGGCGGGGGCCAGGGCGATGCCGTACCCGTTGGCGATGGCGTTCAGCCACTCGTCGGGCTGGTCGGTGACGGCGCCGATCCGCACCGGGTGGCCCTCCCGGGCGTCGACGGCGAGCCAGTAGTCGCACCACGGCCCCGTCGTGGGCGGGGCGGCGACGAACGGCTCGTCCCACAACTCCCGGAATTCCAGGCGCTCCCGGCCCGCGAGCCGGTGCGTCACGGGCAGCACGGCCACCCGGTCCTCGGTGAGCAGCACCTCGACGCGGTACCGGTCCTGGCCGGGGAAGGGCAGCCGCAGCAGCGCGGCGTCCACCTCACCGTCGGCGAGCCCGGCCGTCGGGTTCGACCAGGCCGCCTGGCGCAGCTCGACCCGCAGGCCGGGGCGGCGGCGGGAGAAGTCCGCGACGATTTCCTGGGTGGCCTCGTTGGCGGCGCTGGCGAGGAACCCGACCCGCAGCACCCGCGCGGCGGCCCGCTCCGCGCTGCGGGTCTCGCGGACCGCGGAGTCCACGGCGGCGAGGACGTCGGGCGCCCGCACGGCGAGGGCCCGGCCGGGCCCGGTGAGGGCCATCCCGCTGCGGGACCGGACGAACAGCTCCGCGCCGAGCAACTGCTCCAACTGCTTGATCTGCTTGGTCAGCGCGGGCTGCGAGAGGAAGAGGCGCTCGGCGGCGCGGGTCAGGTTCCCCTCCTCGGCCACGGCGACGAAGGAGCGCAGCAGGCGCGAGTCGACATCCATGCCATCAGGTTATGGATACGGGTATTGGACGGCCACGCGCGGGCGGGGCGAGGGTCGAGAGGCAAGCACCGCCGCCCACCGCGGCGAGCGGAAGCCGGAAGCCGGAAGGGCTGAGCCATGTTTCTCGCGTATGTCGTCGTCACCGTCTTCGTCGCCCTCACCGTCGGAGCGATCGGGGTCCTTGACCTGCGCCGCGCTCCGGCCGTCCTCGCGACCTCAGAGGCCGTGAACGTGCCCGTCTCCTGGGTCGCGCCGCTCGGTGTGCCGAAGGTCGCGGCCACGGTCGGGCTGCTGCTCGGCCTCGCGGGCTGGCGCTGGCTCGGGGTCGCGGCGGCCGCGGGGCTCGTGCTGCTTTTCGTCGGCGCCGTGGTGACCCACTTCCGGGCCCGCGTGTTCAGCACGATGTGGGCGCCCGCGGTGTTCCTGGCGCTGTCGGCGGCCGCGCTGTGGCTGGGGGTGGCGGCGCCCGCGTGAGCCGCCACCACCCCTGTCCGCTTGTTCGCTCTGTCCGCTCCGGCTCAGAACTCGTCGGCGCCGTTGCGGAGTTCGGGGGTCCAGTAGCCGGTGGCCCACTTCGCCGGGTCGACGGCGATGCCCCCGGCGCCCGGCGCCCTGACGGTCTTGAGGCCCTCGCCGCCCTGGAGCTGCACGGAGAAGGCGCTCACCGGCTCGTTCTCCTCGTCGACGCCGCCGTCGGACAGCCGGACGAGCGCGTAGGCCGGCTGTCCGGCGCCGACGAGGACGGGCGCGGCCGGCTTGCTCTTGGCCACCTCGGGCACGTCCTCCTTGTGGCTCTCCAGGAACTGGATGCGCGGGAACCCGTCCATCCGGCAGCTGTCGCCCGAGACGCTCTTGGCGGTCAGGACGATGTGCGTGTACGGCGGGCCGTCCTGGCGGGCGGCGGTGATGGAGACGTCGTCGGTGGTGCACACGGGCACGGAGTCCGTGCCGGAGCCCTGGGCGGCGTCGGCACCCTCGGCCGCGTCATCGGCACCGCCGGCACCGTCGGCGCCCTTCTCCGAACCCGAGCCCGAGCCCGAGCCCGAACCGGCAGTGCCCGACGCCGTGTTGCCCGACTCCGTGTTGCCCGAGCCCACCTCGACGGCCTCCTTCCCGGCGGACTTCGCGTCGGCGGCACCGTCCTGACAGGCGGTCAGGGACAGGGCGAGCGCGGTGGCCGCGGCGGCGAGCAGGGCGGTGCGGTGACGGTACGTACGCATGGACAGACCTCATTCGTGAGAGTGCAGCGCTCGTGCGTGAGCACTGGTGACGTTTCCCTGCCGGGGACGTCGGGGGTGTCCATCCGCAGCAGAACCGGGCGGCCGCCGGTTCCCCGGACCGCCCACAGAGAGTTCATCAGCGCGCCCGCCTTGGTCCCAGGCGGTTCCACCGGCAGGAATACGCCCCGTCATACTTCTGCCGGAGGACCGCATCCGACCGACGCGGTCCCGTTGAACACAGGGGACGTCGACCATGAGCGCCGGTACACCGGTCCCGCACGACTTCGGCCGGCAGTTGCGCGCCCTGCGCTCGCGGGCGGGGCTCACCCAGGAGGAGCTGGCGCACACCTCGGGGGTGAGCGTCCGCGCCCTGGCGGACCTGGAACGCGGCCGGGCCAGGGGCGCGCAGCGCCGCACCGTGCAGGCCCTCGCCGAGGGGCTCGGCCTCGACGCCGCCGAGGCGGCGGAACTGGAACGAGCCGCCCGCGTCGGCCGCCCCCGCCCCCGCGCGAGTACGGGCACGGGCACAAGTACGGGTACGGGAGCAGGTGCCCGTACGGGTACGAGCGGCGGCACCCCGACGCGTACCCCGACAC
>NZ_JAAAHS010000293.1 GCF_009908195.1 Streptomyces boluensis
GGGTACGGGGAGACGTACGCGGAGACGCCCCCGGCCACGCACGAGGACGCTCCGCCCCCGCGCACCCCCCGGAGTCCGGGCGCAGCTTCCGGAGGGGACAATTCCACGATGGACACGCCTCCCGCGGACGCCCCGGCCGCAGGTGACAGCACGACCGGGAAGGTGCTCTGACATGCCCCCCGTCTTCGCCCACGGCCGCCTGCGCCTCTACCTCCTGAAGCTCCTCGACGAGGCCCCGCGCCACGGTTACGAGGTGATCCGCCTCCTGGAGGAGCGCTTCCAGGGCCTGTACGCGCCCTCGGCGGGCACCGTCTACCCGCGCCTGGCCAAGCTGGAGGCCGAAGGCCTGGTCACCCACACCAGCGAGGGCGGCCGCAAGGTCTACTCGATCACGGACGCGGGCCGGGCCGAACTGGCCGACCGCAGTGGTGAGTTGGCCGACCTGGAGCTGGAGATCCGTGAGTCCGTGGCCGAGCTCGCGGCGGAGATCCGCGACGACGTGCGCGGCGCTGCGGGCGATCTGCGGCGCGAGATGCGGGCGGCGGCCGGTGAGACCCGGCGCGGCGCCTCGTCCCGCAAGGCCGACAAGGCCGACTGGCCCGGCATGGACAACCCCCTCGGCGACACGGACACCTGGCTCCAGGCCAAGGAGGACCTGCGCCGCGCCAAGCAGGAGTGGAAGGAACAGGCCCGCCGGGCCAAGGACGAGTCCCGCCGCGCCCGCGACGAGGCCCAGCGCGCCCGCCGCCAGGCCAAGGAGGCGCAGGACGCGGCCCGCGACGAGGTGCAGCGGATCGCGAAGCGCGTACAGGACCAGGTGCAGGACCACTTCACGCGCGGCGACTGGCCGACGGGGCTGCGCGAGGGTCTCGCCGAGATCACCAAGGAGTTCGGCCGCTTCGGCAAGTCGGCTTCGGGGCCCGGCACTTCGGGGTCCGGTACTTCGGAATCCGGGCCGTCTGCCGCCGGAACGGCCACCGCTCCCCCGCCGGCGCCCGAGCCCGAGTGGGTCCGGCAGGACTCCACCGGTGACCCGGCCCGCGACCTGGACCGGCTGCTCGACCGCTTCCGCGACGACATCCGCGACGCGGCCCGCGACCACGGCGTCACGGAGGCCCAACTCCGCGACGCCAGGCGCCACTTGTCCGCCGCCGCCGCGCACATCGGGGCGGCACTGCGCGGCGGGACCGGCTCGTCCGGGGGCACCCCTCAGGCGTAGCCGCGGGCCGAAAGGGGTACGGGCGACGGCTCAGACGGTGAGTACGATCTTGCCGAACTGGCCGCCGTCCGCCAGCCGTTGGAAGCCCTCGCGGGCCCGGTCGAGCGGCAGCACCTCGTCGATCACGGGGCGTACGCCGGTGGCGGCGCAGAAGGAGAGCAGGTCCTCCAGCTCGTCCTTGGAGCCCATCGTCGAGCCGACGACCTTCAGCTCCAGGAAGAAGATCCGGGTCAGCTCGGCGTGCGAGGGCCGGTCGCCGCTGGTCGCGCCGGAGATCACCAGGGAGCCGCCGGGGCGGAGGGACTTCACCGAGTGCGACCAGGTGGCGGCGCCGACCGTCTCGATCACCGCGTCCACCCGCTGCGGCAGCCGCGCGCCCGGCTCCACGGCCTCCACCGCGCCGAGCTCCAGGGCCCGCTTCCGCTTCGCCTCGTCCCGGCTGGTCGCGAACACCCTCAGGCCCGCCGCCTTGCCGAGGACGATCGCGGCCGTGGCGACCCCGCCGCCCGCGCCCTGCACGAGCACCGAATCGCCCGGCCGTACCCCGGCGTTGGTGAAAAGCATGCGGTACGCGGTCAGCCAGGCCGTCGGCAGACAGGCGGCCTCCTCGAAGCTGAGCTCCTTGGGCTTGGGCAGCACGTTCCAGGTGGGCACGGACACCTGCTCGGCGAACGTGCCCTGGTAGCGCTCGGTGAGGATCGAGCGCGGCTCGTCCGGGCCGACGCCGTGCCCGGTCTGGCCGATGACGGAGTGCAGGACGACCTCGTTGCCGTCGGCGTCGATCCCCGCGGCGTCACAGCCGAGGATCATCGGCAACTTGTCCTCACCGAGGCCGACGCCTCGCAGGGACCAGAGGTCGTGATGGTTGAGGGAGGCGGCCTTGACGTCGACGGTCGTCCAGCCGGGGCGCTCCGTGGGGGCCGGGCGCTCCCCCAACTCGAGGCCGCTGAGCGGCTGGTCACGGTCGATGCGGGCGGCGTAGGCAGCGAACATGTCTCCGACGGTATTGCGGGGGAGGGTGCACCGGAACCACGTACCGGTGTGACGTTGATCGGCGCGCCGTCGACTCGGTTGCCGTCGATCGCCCTGCGGGCTCGTCCTCAAGCGCCGGACGGACTGATTTGTTCGGACCGGCTGATTTGTCCGGCACAACGCCCGCTCGCGGAAACGGGAAAGGGCCCCGCCATCAGGCGGGGCCCAAATCCAGCCCGTCGGAAATCCAGCCCGTCCGGCGATTGAGGACGAGCCCGAAGGGCGAACGGGGTCCGGGGCGGAGCCCCGGGACGGCAACCGAGTCAACAGAACCCGAACGCCGCCCCCGGAAGGCTCAAGCGCGAGCAACGCCCTCCGCACGGGCCGCCGCAGCCACAGCCGCCGTGACCGCCGGGGCAACCCGCTCGTCGAACGGCGACGGGATCACGTACTCCGCGGACAGGTCATCACCGACGACCTCGGCGAGCGCGTCGGCCGCCGCGATCTTCATGCCCTCGGTGATCTGCGAGGCGCGCACCTGGAGGGCGCCCGCGAAGATGCCCGGGAAGGCGAGCACGTTGTTGATCTGGTTCGGGTAGTCCGAACGCCCGGTCGCCACGACGGCCGCGTACTTGTGCGCGATGTCGGGGTGCACCTCGGGGTTCGGGTTCGCCATCGCGAACACGAAGGAGTTCTCGGCCATGGACGCCACGGCCGGCTCCGGGACCGTACCGCCCGAGACGCCGATGAACACGTCCGCGCCCGCGAGCGCCGTCTCCAGCGAACCGGAGAGGCCGGCCTTGTTGGTGAGCTCGGCCAGCTCGCGCTTGACCGGCGTCAGGTCTTCCCGGTCGCTGCTCACGACGCCCTTGCGGTCGGCCACCTGGACGTCGCCGATGCCCGCTTCCAGCAGGAACTTGGCGATGGCGACACCGGCCGCGCCCGCACCGGAGATCACGGCGCGCAGGTCGCCGAGGGTCCGGTTCGTGAGCTTCGCGGCGTTACGCAGCGCGGCGAGCGTGACAACCGCCGTGCCGTGCTGGTCGTCGTGGAAGACCGGGATGTCGAGGGCCTCCTTGAGGCGGTCCTCGATCTCGAAGCAGCGCGGCGCCGAGATGTCCTCGAGGTTCACGCCGCCGAAGGACGGGGCGAGCCGCACCACGGTGTCGACGATCTCGTCGACGCTGGTGGTCGCGAGGGCGATCGGCACGGCGTCCACGCCGCCGAACTGCTTGAACAGAATGGCCTTGCCCTCCATCACGGGGAGGGAGGCTTCCGGACCGATGTCACCGAGTCCCAGAACCGCCGTGCCGTCGGTGACGACCGCGACGACGTTGGACTTCCACGTGTAGTCGTTGACGAGCTCGGGCTGCTCGGCGATGGCGCTGCACACCTTGGCCACGCCAGGTGTGTACGCGAGGGACAGGTCGTCCTTGTCGCGGACCGGCACGGTGGCCTGAATGGCCATCTTGCCGCCGCGATGGAGCGCGAAGGCGGGGTCGAAGGGCTCCACGCCCTCCGCACCGGCGTCGCTGCGAGGGTTGACGATCTCCGCTGCCACTTTTGTCTGACCCCTTAAGTCTTATTCGTTGAGGGTGACCACTCCTGGTTCAGGGGTGGGCGGGCACCGCGTCCGTTACTCGCGTCGGCGGTTGGCCCGCTTCCGCAAGGGGAGGTACGTACGCGCGGGCGCGCCGCACACGCGCCCTGAGCCCCGGATGAGGGGTGTAACAGCCCTTTTTACCTGAAGACCTCGGGGCCCGGCGAGCGGCATTGGTCACTGCCCGGCAAGCGGCTTTTGCCCACCACCGAAACGAACGATGATCGTTCATCGTCCGGTCACCGGCTGTTGCCCGGTTCCCAGTCGCCGCAAGGCCTTCCGACGTACGGCCGAGCCCTGCGGACGCGGGGCCGGCCGAGCGGATCCATCCCCCGCACGGCGTCGGGCGGAGGGTTCTCAAGTCGCCTCAAAAGGTCACAAGGGTCACACTGGACACCCTGAAAGTTCTGTCCACATGGCGAGATTCGCCGGATGAGAAGTGGTTAGCGGTGGTTTACCGCTTTCGTCGCGTTGCCCCGTGATCAACGAGTCGCTCACCGCGCGGTCTTCTCGTTATCCGATTTTGACATGGCTGAGCCCCTGAAGCGGTCCGTCCGAATGGCAAGATGCCTCAATCACACGAGGTCGCAGCACACGAAGCCGCGTGCCGTCGACCCATCGCACGGCAACTCCCTCACCCGCCGGAGGAACCACCCATGACCGCAAGCACCACCTGTCGTACGACCGCAGGCAAGTCCCGAATAGTCGCGGTCGGCGCCATAGCGGTCGCGAGCACCCTGCTGCTCACCGGCTGCGGCGACCAGACGAACGCCAACCAGGGCGGCTCGGATGTGCAGAACGCCCCGCTCGCCGACAAGCTCCCCAAGAGCGTCAAGGACGCCGGCGTCGTCAAGGTCGGCTCCGACATCGCGTACCCGCCGGTGGAGTACAAGGACAAGGCGGGCAAGGTCGTCGGTATCGACCTGGACGTCGCCAAGGCGCTCGGCAAGCAGCTGGGCGTGGAGTTCACGTTCGAGAACGGCACCTTCGACACGCTGCTCGGCGGACTCCGCTCCAAGCGGTACAACATCGCCATGTCGGCCATGACGGACACCAAGGACCGCCAGAACGGCATCGACCCGGAGAAGGGCACGAAGGTCGGCCAGGGCGTCGACTTCGTCGACTACTTCAACGCGGGCGTCTCGATCTACACCAAGAAGGGCGCGACCCAGGGCATCAAGACCTGGTCCGACCTGTGCGGCAAGAAGGTCGTCGTGCAGCGCGGCACCGTCTCGCACGACCTGGCCAAGGCCGAGTCGAAGAAGTGCACGGCCGACGGCAAGGGCAAGCTGTCCATCGAGGCCTTCGACAACGACCAGCAGGCCCAGACCCGGCTGCGTTCCGGTGGCGCCGACGCCGGCTCCTCCGACTTCCCCGTCGCCGCGTTCGCCGTGAAGACCTCCGGTGGCGGCAAGGACTTCGAGCTGGTCGGCGAGCAGGTCGAGGCCGCTCCGTACGGCATCGCCGTACCGAAGAACAACCCCGAGCTGCGTGACGCGATCAAGGCCGCGCTCGACGCCATCATCAAGAACGGCGAGTACGACAAGATCATCTCGAAGTGGGGCGTCGCGGAAGGCGCTGTCACCGAGGCCCGCATCAACGGCGGCAAGTGAGCGATCCCGAACGCTGTTGAAAGGCAACTCCCGTGACTGTTGACATAGACAAGCAGGGCCCGGAGGACGTACCCCCGGCCGGCCCCGAGGCCATCAAAGCCGTTCCGGTGCGGCACTACGGCCGCTACCTCTCCGCCCTCGTCGCCATCGCCGTTCTCACGGCGATCGTCCTCGCCTTCGCGCGGGGCAACATCAACTGGGGCGCGATCCCCGACTACTTCTTCGACGCCCGCATCGTCGACGGTGCCAAAGAAACGCTTCTTCTGACCGTCCTGTCGATGGCGATCGGCGTGGGCGGCGGCGTCCTGCTCGCCGTGATGCGCCTGTCGAAGAACCCGGTGACGTCGTCCATCGCCTGGTTCTACATCTGGTTCTTCCGCGGCACCCCGGTCCTGGTCCAGCTGTTCGTCTGGTTCAACCTGGGCTTCGTCTTCGACTACATCAACCTCGGCCCCGTCTACAAGGACGAGTGGTCCGACTTCATGACGCCGTTCCTGACGGCGCTGCTCGGCCTCGGCCTCAACGAGGCCGCGTACATGTCGGAGATCTGCCGCGCCGGTCTGCTCGCGGTCGACGAGGGCCAGACCGAGGCAGCGCACGCGCTCGGCATGAGCCACTCGAAGACGCTGCGCCGCGTGGTGCTCCCGCAGGCGATGCGCGTCATCGTCCCGCCGACCGGCAACGAAGTCATCAACATGCTGAAGACGACGTCGCTGGTCGCCGCCGTCCAGTATTACGAGCTCCTGCGCAACGCCCAGGACATCGGCCAGAGTTCGGGCGCCACGGTCGAGGTGCTGTTCCTCGCCGCCGCCTGGTACCTGATCATGACCTCGATCCTCAGCGTCGGGCAGTTCTACCTGGAGCGTTACTACGCGCGCGGCTCGTCCCGCCAGCTCCCGCCGACGCCCTGGCAGAAGGTCAAGGCCAACATGCTGTCCCTGCGCCGTCCGGAGGTCACCCGATGAACGTCATGGTGAAGGCCGAGGGCGTCCACAAGTCCTTCGGCCACGTAGAGGTCCTCAAGGGCATCGACCTGGAGGTCGAGCAGGGTGAGGTCTTCTGCCTGATCGGCCCGTCCGGTTCCGGCAAGTCGACGTTCCTGCGCTGCATCAACCACCTGGAGAAGGTCAACGCCGGGCGGCTGTACGTCGACGGCGAGCTGGTCGGCTACCGGCAGAAGGGCGACAAGCTCTACGAGCTCAAGGACAGCGAGGTCGCCCTGAAGCGCCGGGACATCGGCATGGTCTTCCAGCGCTTCAACCTGTTCCCGCACATGACGGCTCTCGAGAACGTCATGGAGGCGCCGGTCCAGGTCAAGGGTGAGTCGAAGGCGGAGGCCCGCGAGCGGGCCGGCCGGCTGCTCGACCGCGTGGGGCTCGCCGACAAGGCGGGCAACTACCCCTCGCAGCTCTCCGGCGGCCAGCAGCAGCGCGTGGCGATCGCCCGCGCGCTCGCCATGGAGCCGAAGCTGATGCTGTTCGACGAGCCGACCTCGGCGCTCGACCCCGAGCTGGTCGGCGACGTCCTCGACGTCATGCGCGACCTCGCCGAGTCCGGCATGACGATGATCGTCGTCACGCACGAGATGGGCTTCGCCCGCGAGGTCGGCGACAGCCTGGTCTTCATGGACGAGGGCGTGGTCGTCGAGTCCGGCAACCCGAGGGACGTACTGAACGACCCGCAGCACGAGCGGACGAAGTCGTTCCTGTCCAAGGTGCTGTAACGGCAAGGCCGTTGAGCTACGACGAGGGCGGTACGGGACCATCCCGTACCGCCCTCGTCATGTGCCGGGCCTACTTCACGGCGAGGACCAGCGCGTCCGACGGCGAGGACCACACCGCGCGCGCCTCGGCGAAGCCCTTCTCGCGCAGCACGCGCGCGTGCCACTCGACGGGCGGGGTGTCGCCGTCGGCGTGCTCCCCGTAGATCGCGAACCGCTCCGCGGTCGGCCCGGCGAGCACCGGGTCCTTCGCGGCCAGCGCCCACCAGTCCGCCCAGTCCAGGGCGCCCGCGGCCTTGGCCCGGTCCTGGCGGGCGTGCCGCTGGGCGCGGTCGGCGGCGTTGATACGCGGCGTGGACGGGTCGGGCATGTGGTCGGCGTTCATGAACACCCCGCCCTCCCGGACGAGTCCGGCGATCTGCCCGTAGAGCACGGCGAGCGGCTCACTGTGCAGCCAGTGCAGCGCGGTCGCGGTCAGGACGGCGTCGTACGAGTCGTACGGCAGCTTCGCCGTCCAGTCGGGGTCCTTGAGGTCGGCGGTGACGAAGGTGACCCGGTCGTCCCCGGCGAACGTGCCCTCGGCGATGGCGAGCAGCGCGGGGTCGAGGTCGACGCCGGTACTTACCGCGTCCGGGAACCGCTTGAGCAGCCGGTCCGTGATACTCCCCGTACCGCACGCGAGGTCGAGCACGCGCGGCCGCGGCCCCACAAGGGCTTCGACCATGTCGAGCTGGACGCGGAACCGCTCCTCTCGGTCCGGCATGTACCACTCCTGCTGCCGGTCCCAGCTGGTCTGCCAGGCTTGCCAGTCGGCGGTTCCCGCGCTGGCGCCCGTGGTGGTCTCGGTCATCGGAACCCCTCCAGTACGTAATACCCTGGACACGAGAGTGCCCATTACCTCAGCGAAGACGACGATAGCCCGCGCCCGTAAGGACTACAAGTGGAACTGGCCTATTACTCGGACTACGCCCTCCGCCTGGTCAACAGTGAGGAGCCGGCCCGTAACAAGGACTCCCTGACCTCCGTCGACGCGGTCCGCGACCTCTTCGGCCAGAACTCCTCGGCGGCCCGGCGCACCACCGACGCCGATGTGACCCGGTTCCGGTCGGTGCGCGCCCGGCTGCGCGCGGTCTTCGAGGCGGCGGACGGCGGCGACGAGACGCTCGCGGTCGACCTGCTCAACTCGTTGCTGCTCGAATTCCCGGTGAGCCCGCAGGTCTCCGGGCACGACCACCGTGATGACGACGGGCGGCCGCTGTGGCACATGCACCTCGCCGACCACCCGTCGAACGCGACCGCGGGCTACGCCGCCATCGCCTCCATGGGCCTCGCCTTCCACCTGACGGAGCACGGCGTCGACCGGCTCGGCCTGTGCCAGGCGGCCCCCTGCCGGAACGCCTACCTGGACACGTCCACGAACCGCTCCCGACGCTACTGCTCGGACCGCTGCGCGACCCGCGCCAACGTCGCCGCCTACCGGGCCCGCAAACGTGAGGAGGCCGACCGGTCGCAGAGCACCGGGCGTACGGCGGAGAGCAGCCAGAGCGCGGCCCGCAGCGGCGATCGCTGACCGTTCGCGCGCGGCCGGAAGCGGCCGACCACCCGGGCCAGCACCAGCTCCTCGGGCACCGTCCCGTAGTCCGTACTGTCGCCGCCCGCATAGGAGTTGTCGGCAAGCACCCACCAGCCGGCGTCGCGCCGCTCCACCGCCCGCTTCACCACGAGCAGGTCCTGCTGGAACGGGTGGCGCAGCACGATCACGTCCCCCGGCCGGACCTTCGCGCCGTACCGGACGAGCAGCTGGTCGCCGTGGCGCAACGTCGGCACCATGGACGGCCCGTACACCTCGGCCACCCCGAACGGCCCCCGCGCCTCACCGGTTCGTCCCGGTTCACGCCCCTGCTCCCGCATCCGTCACCTCCTGGCCGGGCGGCCTCGCGGCCCCGCGACCCGTTCTCAACGACAGCACCAGTCTGCCGGTCCGATCGTCCACCGGCCCCGGTTCCCCCCTGGACTTTTGTCCTAAGCCCCCGGGGCCGCCCGCGAAATCCCCTCCCTCACGGAGTAATGTCGCCTCTGAGAAGACGATCACGAGGAAGGACAGCTAGATGCTCTCCCGCCTGTTTGCCCCCAAGGTGAAGGTCAGCGCGCACTGCGACCTGCCCTGCGGTGTGTACGACCCGGCCCAGGCCCGCATCGAGGCGGAGTCCGTCAAGGCCGTCCAGGAGAAGATGGCGGCGAACGACGACGTCCACTTCCAGGCCCGCGCCACCGTCATCAAGGAGCAGCGCGCCGAGCTCGCGAAGCACCACGTCTCGGTGCTCTGGAGCGACTACTTCAAGCCCCCGCACTTCGAGAAGTACCCGGAGCTGCACCAGCTGGTCAACGACGCCCTGAAGGCCCTCTCGGCCGCCAAGGCGTCGAAGGACCCGGCCACGGGCCAGAAGGCGCTGGACTACATCGCCCAGATCGACAAGATCTTCTGGGAGACGAAGAAGGCCTGATCTTCGATCAAGCCGCCTGACCTGCAACTTCCTTGGTTGCCTGGTCTTCCGGTCCGCACCCGGCACGCAGGCCGCCGAACACGGCGTCCATGACGGTCCGGGTGCGGTCTTCTTTTTTTGCCCGGTCTTCTGTTTGCCCGGTCCGCTTGACGGCCTGGGAGGGGCGAGGGGCGGGGCGAGCATCCCCC
>NZ_JAAAHS010000294.1 GCF_009908195.1 Streptomyces boluensis
GGGCCCCGCCCTCCGCCGCCTCGCCGAGTACACCGCAGCCGGCGCCCCGCCCCTCCCCGGCGACTTCACCGGCCCGGACGCCGAAGCCCTGGAACACTTCGTCCCCGACGAGTTCGACCGAGCCGCCTTCGACGCCGGCCTCCTCGGCCCCGGCACCCTGGGCCCCCTGGAACTCATCCTCGTAGCAGCCCGATTCGGCCGCACCCTCAAAGAGGTGTACGCCCGCTACGCCCCCTTCCGTTGCCTCGGCCTCGACATAACCGTCCGTGAGCCGAACCCCGACGAGGCCGGGCTGACCCCCGACTGGCGGGACGTCATCATCCTCACCCAGCGCCTCACGGGCCGCGCCCCCGCGCTCGCAGGCGCCGTCGACCCCGATCACCTCGTCCTCTGCTCTGAGGAGACCGACCTCACCGTGGCCGGAGTCCGGGAACGGCTGGGGCGGTACGCGGCGTTGTTCTCGTATGAACTGCCGGGCGAGGAAGGTGACTTCACGTGAGTGGACCCATCGCGTACGACGCGGACGCCGAGCATCCGCACGTGCTGGCCTTCCAGTGGGTGCGGGGCGGTGCGCCCGACGAGCCGTACCACGAGGCGACCGGGGTGTGTCCGGTGTGCGGTTGCGGCATGACCAAGCGCTGGGCGTACGGGCAGTCGGTCGTGCGGAAGGGCGGCTTCCTGGGGCGGCGCCGCGAGCCGGACGCGGGTGAGCCCTGGTACACCTCCTGCACCTGCCGGACCCTGCACCTCGGCCGCCCCCGCGAGGAGGAATCGGGGTGCGGCGCCTGGCTGACGCTCGCCCCGCCGGGGCCGGGGCAAGGCGGCGGCGCGTCATGAACTTCAGTGCGCGGCAACTACGCGACGCCGACCAGCGCGCCCGTGAACTGGCCTCCCCCGAACGCCAGTTGCAGCTAGCCCTCCACCAGGCCGAGGGCTACCGCAACTTCCTCGCCTCCTTGACCGGGCTGCTGACCGCCGTGTTCGTGCTCAAGGGGCAGGAGGATCTCAGCAAGCTCGGCGGCGGCGTCCGGTGGGCCGTGATCGCGCTGCTGATCAGCGGCTTCCTCGCGCTGGTGCTGGCGTCCTGGCTCGCCGTCCTCGCGGTGCACGGGCGGCCGGGCGAGCAGATCCCGTTGGAGGCCGGCCATCTGCTCCGGCACGAGCAGCGGCGTACCAGACGTATCTGGCGGATGGTCGAGTGGGCGCGGTGGCTCGCTCTGGGAGGGGTGCTCGCCGTCGCCGGGGCGGTGATCGTCACCTGGGTCGTGCCGGTCGGCACGTAACCGCCCGCCCCGGACATGCCACAGCGCCCACCCATAGTCCGGTCGGGGACTGGGCAGGCGCTGCGTCAGGTCCGTACACCGTTGTACGGAGCGTCCGTTGGGGCCGTACGGATCAGGCCGTGAGGGCTCGGTCCGTGGGCCGGATGGGGGCCGGGAGGTCCGACGCGCCGGTCAGGAAGCTGTCCACTCCGCGGGCGGCCGAGCGGCCCTCGGCGATGGCCCAGACGATGAGGGACTGGCCGCGGCCCGCGTCACCGGCGACGTACACGCCGGGGACGTTGGTCTGGAAGTCGGCGTCGCGGGCGATGTTGCCGCGCGCGTCGAGCTCGAGACCGAACTGCGAGACGAGACCGTTCTCCTGGTCCGTGCCGGTGAAGCCCATCGCGAGGGTGACCAGCTGGGCCGGGATCTTCCGCTCGGTGCCGGGCTTCTGCTCCAGCTTGCCGTCCTTGAACTCCACCTCGACGAGGTGCAGGAACTGGACGTTGCCGTCCTCGTCGCCCTCGAAGTGGGTGGTCGAGACGGAGTAGACCCGCTCGCCGCCCTCCTCGTGCGCGGAGGTGACCTTGTACAGCATGGGGAAGGTCGGCCAGGGCTGGTTCGCGTTCCGGTCCTCGCCCGGTCGCGGCATGATCTCCAGCTGCGTGACCGAGGCCGCGCCCTGGCGGTGGGCGGTGCCCACGCAGTCGGCGCCGGTGTCGCCGCCGCCGATGACGACGACGTGCTTGCCCTCGGCGGTGAGCGGGGGCGCCACGTAGTCGCCCTCCTGCACCTTGTTCGCGAGCGGCAGGTACTCCATCGCGAAGTGGATGCCGTTCAACTCGCGGCCGGGGACCGGGAGATCACGGGAGACCGTGGCGCCCGCGGCGATGACCACCGCGTCGTACCGCTTGCGCAGCTTGGCGGCGTCGATGTCGCGGCCGATCTCGATCTCGGTACGGAACTTCGTACCCTCCGCGCGCATCTGCTCGATACGGCGGTTGATGTGCCGCTTCTCCATCTTGAACTCGGGGATGCCGTAGCGGAGCAGGCCGCCGATACGGTCCGCGCGCTCGTAGACGGCGACGGTGTGGCCGGCCCGGGTGAGCTGCTGGGCGGCGGCCAGGCCCGCCGGGCCCGAGCCGATGACCGCGACGGTCTTGCCGGAGAGCCGCTCCGGGGCCTGGGGCGCGACATCGCCGCGGTCCCACGCCTGGTCGATGATCGAGACCTCGACGTTCTTGATGGTCACGGCCGGCTGGTTGATGCCGAGGACGCAGGCCGACTCACAGGGCGCCGGGCAGAGGCGGCCGGTGAACTCCGGGAAGTTGTTCGTGGCGTGCAGGCGCTCCTGCGCGGCCGACCAGTCCTCGCGGTACGCGTAGTCGTTCCACTCGGGGATCAGGTTCCCGAGCGGGCAGCCGTTGTGACAGAACGGAATGCCGCAGTCCATGCAGCGCGAGGCCTGCTTGGAGATGATCGGGAGCAGCGAGCCGGGAACGTAGACCTCGTTCCAGTCGCGCACACGCTCGCCGGCGGGGCGGGTCTCGGCGACCTCGCGGCCGTGGTTGAGGAAGCCCTTCGGGTCAGCCATTGATCGCCGCCTCCATCATCTTCTCGTGGGTCTCGGACTCGGGAAGCCCGGCCAGCTCGGCGGCGTCCTTGGCGGCGAGCACTGCCTTGTACGTACTGGGGATGATCTTGCTGAAGCGTTCCACCGCCACGGACCACTCGGCGAGCAGCTTCTCGGCGACGGTCGAGCCGGTCTCCTCCTGGTGGCGGCGCACGACCTCGTGCAGCCACTGCTTGTCGGTGTCGTCGAGGGCCTCGACGGCGCCGGCGTTACCGGAGTTGACGTTGTGCTCGTCCAGGTCGATGACGTACGCGACACCGCCGGACATGCCCGCCGCGAAGTTGCGGCCGGTCTCGCCGAGGACGACGGCCTGGCCGCCGGTCATGTACTCGCAGCCGTGGTCGCCCACGCCCTCGGAGACCACCGTGGCACCGGAGTTGCGGACGCAGAAGCGCTCGCCGACCCGGCCGCGGAGGTAGATCTCGCCGCCGGTCGCGCCGTACGCGATGGTGTTGCCCGCGATGGTCGAGTACTCGGCGAGGTGGTCGGCGCCCCGGTCCGGGCGGACGACGACGCGGCCGCCGGAGAGGCCCTTGCCGACGTAGTCGTTGGCGTCGCCCTCCAGTCGGAGCGTGACACCGCGCGGCACGAACGCGCCGAAGGACTGGCCCGCCGAGCCGGTGAAGGTGATGTCGATGGTGTCGTCGGGCAGGCCCGCACCACCGAACTTCTTCGTCACCTCGTGGCCCAGCATGGTGCCGACGGTGCGGTTGATGTTGCGGATCGCGACCTGGGCGCGGACGGCCTGGGCCTCCTGCGCGCTGTTCGCGGCGAGCGCGTCACCGGCGAGCTTGATCAGCTCGTTGTCCAGCGCCTTCTCCAGGCCGTGGTCCTGCTCGACCAGCTGGTGCCGGACGGCGCCGGCGGGCAGCTCGGGCACGTGGAACAGCGGCTTCAGGTTGAGGCCCTGCGCCTTCCAGTGGGTCACGGCCCGCTCGGTGTCGAGGAGTTCGGCGTGACCGACGGCCTCCTCGATGGTGCGGAAGCCCAGCTCGGCGAGGAGCTCGCGGACCTCCTCGGCGATGAACTCGAAGAAGTTCACGACGTACTCGGCCTTGCCGGAGAACCGGTCGCGGAGCGTCGGGTTCTGGGTGGCGATGCCGACCGGGCAGGTGTCCAGGTGGCAGACGCGCATCATGACGCAGCCGGAGACGACGAGCGGCGCGGTCGCGAAACCGAACTCCTCGGCGCCGAGCAGCGCGGCGATGATCACGTCACGGCCGGTCTTCAGCTGGCCGTCGGTCTGTACGACGATGCGGTCGCGCAGGCCGTTGAGCAGCAGGGTCTGCTGGGTCTCGGCGAGGCCCAGCTCCCAGGGTCCACCGGCGTGCTTGAGCGAGGTGAGCGGGGAGGCGCCCGTACCGCCGTCGTGGCCGGAGATGAGGACGACGTCCGCGTGCGCCTTGGACACACCGGCCGCGACCGTGCCGACGCCGACCTCGGAGACCAGCTTCACGTGGATGCGGGCCGCCGGGTTGGCGTTCTTGAGGTCGTGGATCAGCTGAGCCAGGTCCTCGATGGAGTAGATGTCGTGGTGCGGCGGCGGCGAGATCAGGCCGACGCCCGGCGTGGAGTGCCGCGTCTTGGCGACCCACGGGTAGACCTTGTGGCCGGGCAGCTGGCCGCCCTCGCCGGGCTTGGCGCCCTGGGCCATCTTGATCTGGATGTCGTCGGCGTTGACCAGGTACTCCGAGGTCACACCGAAGCGGCCGGACGCGACCTGCTTGATGGACGAGCGGCGCGCCGGGTCGTACAGGCGGTCCGGGTCCTCGCCGCCCTCACCGGTGTTGGACTTGCCGCCCAGCTGGTTCATGGCGATGGCGAGGGTCTCGTGCGCCTCGCGGGAGATGGAGCCGTACGACATGGCGCCGGTGGAGAAGCGCTTGACGATCTCGGAGACCGGCTCGACCTCGTCGATGGAGATCGAGGGGCGGTCCGACTTGAAGCCGAAGAGACCGCGCAGCGTCATCAGGCGCTCGGACTGCTCGTTGACGCGGTCGGTGTACTGCTTGAACACGTCGTAGCGCCGGTTGCGGCTGGCGTGCTGCAGGCGGAAGACCGTCTCCGGGTCGAACAGGTGCGGCTCGCCCTCGCGGCGCCACTGGTACTCGCCGCCGATGTCGAGGGCGCGGTGCGCGGAGGGGACGCCGGAGGCCGGGTAGGCCTTGGCGTGCCGGGCGGCGACCTCGTCGGCGACGACGTCGATGCCGATGCCGCCGATCTTGGTGGTGGTGCCGTTGAAGTACTTGTCGACGAAGGCCTGGTCGAGTCCGACGCCCTCGAAGACCTGCGCGCCGCGGTAGGACGCGACGGTCGAGATGCCCATCTTCGACATGACCTTGAGGACGCCCTTGCCGAGCGCGTAGATCAGGTTGCGGATGGCCTGCTCGGCCTCGACGCCCGGCAGGAACGTGCCCGCGCGGACGAGGTCCTCGACGGACTCCATCGCGAGGTACGGGTTCACCGCGGCGGCGCCGTAGCCGATGAGCAGCGCGACGTGGTGGACCTCGCGGACGTCACCGGCCTCGACGAGCAGGCCCACCTGGGTGCGCTGCTTCGTACGGATGAGGTGGTGGTGGACGGCCGCGGTGAGCAGCAGCGACGGGATCGGCGCGTGCTCGGCGTCGGAGTGCCGGTCGGAGAGGACGATCAGGCGGGCGCCGGACTCGATGGCCGCGTCGGCCTCCGCGCAGATCTCCTCGATGCGCTCGGCGAGCGTCTCGCCGCCGCCGGAGACCCGGTACAGGCCGGACAGGGTCACGGCCGTCATGCCCGGCATGTCGCCGTCGGCGTTGATGTGGATGAGCTTGGCCAGCTCGTCGTTGTCGATCACCGGGAAGGGCAGGGTGACCGAGCGGCACGAGGCGGCGCTCGGGTCGAGCAGGTTGCCCTGCGGGCCGAGCGAGCTGTACAGCGAGGTGACGAGCTCCTCGCGGATGGCGTCAAGGGGCGGGTTGGTGACCTGCGCGAACAGCTGCGTGAAGTAGTCGAAGATCAGCCGGGGGCGCGCGGAGAGGGCCGCGATGGGCGTGTCCGTACCCATCGAACCGATCGGCTCCGCACCGGACTTGGCCATCGGCGTGAGCAGGATGCGCAGCTCTTCCTCGGTGTAACCGAAGGTCTGCTGGCGGCGGGTGACCGAGGCGTGGGTGTGCACGATGTGCTCGCGCTCGGGCAGGTCGGAGAGCTCGATCTCGCCGGCCTCGAGCCACTCCGCGTACGGGTTCTCGGCGGCGAGGGCGGTCTTGATCTCGTCGTCCTCGACGATGCGGTGCTCGGCGGTGTCGACGAGGAACATCTTGCCGGGCTGCAGGCGGCCCTTGCGGACGACCTTCGCCGGGTCGATGTCGAGGACGCCGACCTCGGAGCCGAGGACGACGAGGCCGTCGTCGGTGACCCAGTAACGGCCGGGGCGCAGGCCGTTGCGGTCGAGGACCGCGCCGACCTGGGTGCCGTCGGTGAAGGTGACACAGGCCGGGCCGTCCCAGGGCTCCATCATCGTGGAGTGGAACTGGTAGAACGCGCGCCGGGCCGGCTCCATGGAGGCGTGGTTCTCCCAGGCCTCCGGGATCATCATGAGCACGGAGTGCGGCAGCGAACGGCCGCCCAGGTGCAGGAGTTCGAGCACCTCGTCGAAGGACGCGGAGTCGGAGGCGTCCGGCGTGCAGACGGGGAAGATCCGGTCCAGCTTCTCGCTGCCGAACAGGTCCGAGACGAGCTGGGACTCGCGGGCCCGCATCCAGTTCCGGTTGCCCTTGACGGTGTTGATCTCACCGTTGTGCGCGACGAAGCGGTACGGGTGCGCGAGCGGCCACGACGGGAACGTGTTCGTGGAGAAGCGCGAGTGGACGAGCGCGACGGCCGAGGCGAAGCGGCGGTCGGACAGGTCCGGGAAGAAGGGCTCGAGCTGGCCGGTGGTCAGCATGCCCTTGTAGACGATCGTGCGGGCGGACAGCGACGGGAAGTACGTCGCGGCCTCGCGCTCGGCACGCTTGCGCAGGACGAAGGCCTTGCGGTCGAGCTCGATGTCCTTGCTGCTGCCGTCGGCGACGAAAAGCTGGCGGAAGACCGGCATCGTGGAGCGGGCGGAGGCGCCGAGCAGCTCCGGCGCGACGGGCACCTCGCGCCAGCCGAGGACGTTCAGGCCCTCTTCGGCGGCGATGGCCTCGATCCGCGCGGCGGTCGCGTCCGCGGACGTCTCGGCGGTCTCGGGCAGGAAGGCGATGCCGACGGCGTACGCGCCCGCCTCGGGCAGCTCGAAGTCGGTGACCTCGCGCAGGAAGGCGTCCGGGACCTGGAGCAGAACGCCGGCGCCGTCACCCGAGTCGGGCTCGGAGCCGGTGGCACCACGGTGTTCCAGGTTGCGCAGTACGGTGAGCGCCTGCTCGACCAGCTCGTGGCTGGCCACACCGGTGAGGGTGGCCACGAACCCGACACCACAGGCGTCGTGTTCGTTACGGGGGTCGTACATCCCCTGCTGGGCGGGGCGACCGTCCATGGGCGACCAGGCGTCGGAACGCATCGGCACTCCCGTCGTCGTATTGGGCAAATGTGCAAGATGTGCATGTGCCGAGGGACGACGCTGGCCCTCGCGGTGCGCAAAATTTCGTGCAGGTTACATGATGGCGGCCTTCTCGGAAACCGGATACTTCGTTCCACCATGCGGACACCGCGAGAGCATGGGACACCCGATGCTCAGGCGGTGAAAAAGGGGCCGCCACGGACGATCCGTTGGCCGTGGGCCCTGATGCGGAGGGGCCTCATTGCCCGCAGCGCTTACGGCTCATGCCCAGTGGTCAAGCAACCGAAACCGCTGGGTAACGACTGGTTATGCATTCCCTTGCATAGGCACAGCGCACCCTCATCCTAGAGCCGTTCCGAAGAAGGTGCCCAGGGCGTACGTCACACCCGCCGCCGCACCGCCGAGCGCGAGCTGCCGCAGCCCGCTGAACCACCAGGAGCGCGCGGTCACCCGCGCCACCACCGCACCGCAGGCGAACAGCCCGATCAGCGCGAGCAGCACGGCCGGCCACAGCTGGTCCGCGCCGAGCAGATACGGCAGTACGGGAAGGAGCGCGCCGAGCGCGAACGCCCCGAAGGACGACACCGCGGCCACCAGCGGCGAGGGCAGATCGCTGGGGTCGATGCCCAGCTCCTCGCGGGCGTGTATCTCCAGGGCCTGCTCCGGGTCCTTCGACAACTGCCGCGCGACCTCGCGTGCGAGCTCCGGCTCGACGCCCCGCGACTCGTAGAGCGCGGCCAGCTCCTTCTGCTCGTCGTCGGGGTGTTTGCGCAGCTCACGGCGTTCCACGGCCAGCTCGGCCTCGACCAGTTCACGCTGCGACGCGACCGAGGTGTACTCACCGGCGGCCATCGAGAACGCGCCCGCCGCCAGGCCCGCGAGCCCCGTGATGACGATGGTGCGCTGCTCCACCGAACCGCCCGCGACGCCCGTCATCAGGGCCAGGTTGGACACCAGACCGTCCATCGCGCCGAACACGGCGGGGCGCAGCCAGCCGCCGTTCACATCGCGGTGGGTGTGGTTGTCGCGGTGGGCCACGTGCAGGGTGGCCTCGTTGTCGATGATCGCCATCGCCGCTGTGCGCTCCTTACTCCGGAGCCGGGTCCCGTACGTCCCCCGCTCCCCCTCCGGGCCTCTCCGGGCCCCCTCACGGGCTCGAAAGTACGCCCGAAAAATCGCCCTCGCCAGCAAGGAAGGCCGTACTTACCAAGGCTTTCGACCCCTTTCCGAGAGGTCTTACGGGCCGCTCGCGCCGTCCTCGTAGGGGTCTCGAAGGGGCGTCGAAGGGGTGACGTACGCGGCCGCGCGGGGCGTTCCACGCGCGCGCGTGGAACGCATCAGCCATGGCGTCGATTGCATGCGATTTCCCGGCCCCCGCACCCGGCGACGCGACAGAGCTACGGTCCCGGGCGCGCGGCGCGCTCCTCGGCCTGGCGGTCGGCGACGCGCTCGGTGCCCCCGTCGAGAACATGAAGCCCTCCGAGATCCGCCGCCGCTGGGGACGCGTCGAGGACTTCGTGACGGACGACCCGGCGGGTACGGACGACACCGAGTACGCGATCTTCTCGGGCCTGCTGCTCGCCCGGCACGGCTCGGCCCTGACCGTCGCGCACGCCGAGAAGGCCTGGCACCGGTGGATCGCGGACGTGGACGAGGGCCCGTTCCGGGGCGCCGGGTTCAGCGAACGCGGCACCCTGGAGAACCTCCGCAGGGGCCTCGCCGCCCCGGTCACCGCCCAGCACCGGCACGCCTGGAGCGACGGACTCGCGATGCGCGCGGCCCCCTTCGGCGTCTTCGCCGCGGGCCGCCCCGCTGAGGCGGCCCGCCTGGTCGCCATCGACGGCACGGTCAGCCACGACGGCGAGGGCATCTACGGCGCGCAGGCCGTCGCGGCGGGCGTCGCCGCGGCCATGGCGGGTGAGGGTCCCGCGGCGGTCATCGGCGCCGCGCTCTCCGTCATCCCGCTCGACTCCTGGACCTCCCGCTCCCTGCGCCGCGCGGTGGTCGCGGCCCCGAACGGCGAACGCGCGCTCCGCTCCGCGGTCGTCATCGGCGGCTACCCGTGGACCGACCTCGCCCCGGAGGCCGTCGGCCTCGCCTTCGGCGCGTTCGCGGCGGCCCGCGGCGACTTCCGCGAGGCGGTCCTCACGGCGGTCAACATGGGCCGCGACGCCGACACCACGGCCGCCCTCGCGGGCGCACTCGCGGGCGCGGTCCGCACGGTCACCGCGATCCCCGCCCACTGGGCCACCGCGATCGGCCCGGTCCGCGGCACCTGCCTGCCGTCGATGGCGGGCTACCACGTACTGGACATCGCGGACTTGCTCACGCCGGAGGAGAGTTGATGACTGGAGCAGCAGCCGCACCCGCCGCCAGCAGCCCACCCGCACC
>NZ_JAAAHS010000295.1 GCF_009908195.1 Streptomyces boluensis
CCGCCGCCCCGACCCGGTCGGCCAGCTGCTGGTCATGGTGCTGCTCGGCGCCCTCACGTACGCGATCATCGAGGCGCCCGCCGTGGGCTGGACCGCGCCCGGCACGCTGCTGCTCGCGGGGTTCGCCGTACTGGCCCTGGCCGGGCTGCTCCTGTACGAGCCGCGGCGGGCCGAGCCTCTGATCGATCTGCGGTTCTTCCGGAGCGTTCCGTTCAGCGGCGCCACCGTGATCGCGGTCTGCGCCTTCGCCTCGCTGTCCGGGTTCCTCTTCCTCTCCACGCTCTATCTGCAGGACGTACGCGGACTCGACGCCCTGCACGCCGGTCTGTGGATGCTGCCGATGGCGGCCCTTACGTTCCTGTGCGCGCCGCTGTCGGGGCGGATCGTCGGCAGCCGGGGGCCGCGCTTCTCGCTGCTCGTCGCCGGGGTGGCGATGACCGCGAGCGGGGTGCTGTTCGCGGCCTTCGACGCGGAGAGCGACAACGTCACGCTGACGCTCGGGTACATGCTGTTCGGGCTCGGCTTCGGCTTCGTGAACGCTCCCATCACCAACACCGCCGTCGCCGGGATGCCGCGCGCCCAGGCGGGGGTCGCCGCCGCGGTGGCCTCCACGAGCCGGCAGATCGGCGGCACGCTCGGCGTCGCGGTGATCGGGGCTGTGCTGGCGTCCGGGCTCACGGGAACCCCTGCGGGGGGCTTTTTGGGGGCGAGTCGGCCTGCGTGGTGGGTTATCGCGGGGTGCGGGTTCTGTGTGTTGCTGGTTGGAGCGTTGACCAGTGGGAAGTGGGCGCGGGTGAGTGCGGTTCGTACGGCTCAACGGCTGGAGCACGACGAGGAGTTGGAGCCGGTTCGGGGCTGAGGTCCCCTGGGGGCTGCGCCCCCAGACCCTCGCTTCATCGGCCTGCGGCCTCGTCCTCAAACTCCCCCAGCTACCGCTGGGAGGTGCCCCCAGGACGGGCTAGTTGTTGCAGCTTCTCCACCCCCGCCCGCGACTCCGCATCCACCGGCACGTACGCCACCAACCGCGGGCCCGCCGACGGGCCGAGCCAGAGGCTGGTGTGGGCCAGGTTGAGTTGGCCGACGTGGGGGTTGAGGAAGCGTTTGGTCTTGTCGCCCGACGTCACCACCTCGTGGCGTTCCCACACCTCGCAGAACTCGGGGGACGCCGACTTGAGCCGGTCCAGGAGGGTCTTCCAGGCGGGCTCGGCCAGGTGTTCCGCCATCGCGGCGCGGAACTTCCCGGCCATCAGGCGGATCGTCTCGTCCAGGTTGCCGAGCGAGGAGCGCCACTCCGCGTGCGTGAACGACAGCCACAGGCAGTTGCGGTCCTCCGGCGGCAGGGCGTCCAGGTCACACATCAGACGGCCGTACGTGCGGTTGTAGGCGAGGATGTCGTACCTGCTGTTCTGGACGCAGGCGGGCACCGGCTCCAGTTGTTCGAGCATCGCCCGCAGCGCCGGAGTCACCGTCCGGCAGGGCGTGCCCGGCGCCGGATCGGTCGCGGCGGCCAGGGCGAAGAGGTGCGTGCGCTCCCCGCTGTCGAGGAGCAGCGCCCGCGCCAGCGCGTCCAGGACCTGCGGCGACACCTGGATGGGGCGGGCCTGCTCCAGCCACGTGTACCAAGTGACGCCGACCGCCGAGAGCTGGGCGACCTCCTCGCGGCGCAGCCCCGGAGTGCGGCGCCGTCGGCCGCGCACCAGGCCGACCTGCTCGGGCGTGATGCGCTCGCGGCGGCTGCGCAGGAACGCGGCGAGTTCATGGCGGCGTACCGCGTCGTCGCCCGCCCCGCCCGTCGGTGCCCCGCCCGTCGGTGCCTCGACCGCCGGTGCCCGCACCGCTCGTTCCTGCGTCATCGTCGCCATCCCCCCAGAGTGCCGAACGGTGTGCCGGGCCGTCGAAGCCCTTGCCAGGTACTGCTTCTACCAGGATAAAGAGACTCTGGTACCAGGCTGCGGGAGGGGCGAGGGTCTCGGTGTGAGTGAAACGACCGTACGCACCACCCATGCGCCCACCATCGGCTCGACCGAGCCGCTCCGCACTGTCCACCACGGGCCCGTCCTCGGGCCGCTCGGCCTCTTCACCGTGCTGCTCGGCGCGGCCCTGCCGCTGATCGACTTCTTCATCGTCAATGTCGCGCTGCCCACCATCGACCACGACCTGGCCGCCGGGCCCGCGCTCCTCGAACTGATCGTCGCCGGGTACGGCGTCGCGTACGCCGTGCTCCTCGTCCTCGGCGGCCGGCTCGGCGACACCGCCGGGCGGCGCCGCCTCTTCCTGATCGGCATGGTCGCCTTCGGCGTCACCTCGCTCGCCTGCGGCCTCGCCCCCGACGCCTGGACCCTCGTCGTGGCCCGAGTGGCACAGGGTGCCGCGGCCGCGCTGATGCTGCCGCAGGTCCTCGCCACCATCCAGGCCGCCACCCAGGGCGCGCGCCGGGCCCGCGCGATGGGCCTGTACGGGGCGACGGCCGGGCTCGCGATGGTCGCCGGGCAGATCCTGGGTGGCTTCCTGGTCTCCGCCGACGTGGCCGGTACCGGCTGGCGTTCGGTGTTCCTGGTGAACGTGCCGGTGGTGCTGCTCGGTCTCGTCCTGGCCGTGCGGTACGTGCCGGAGAGCCGGAGCGAGAAGCCCGCGCCGGTGGACGTGCCCGGCACGCTGCTGCTCGCGCTCGCCCTGATCACGCTGCTCGCGCCGCTCACCGAGGGCCGGGCGGCGGGCTGGCCGCTGTGGACGTGGCTGTCCCTTGCCGCGTTCCCGCTCGCCACGGCCGCGTTCTTCCTGGTCGAGCGGCGCGCCGACCGGGCCGGACGCACCCCGCTCGTACCGCCGAGCCTGCTCCGACTGCCGGGCCTGCGGCGGGGGTTGGCGCTGATCCTGCCGTTCTCCCTTGGCTTCGGCGGCTTCATGTTCGTGATCGCCGTGGCACTGCAGCAAGGCCTGCGGATGGGCCCCGTCGACGCCGGTCTGGCGCTCGCCCCGATGGCCGTCGTGTTCTTCTTCGGCTCGCTCGCCGGGCCCCGGCTCACCCGGCGGTACGGCAGCCGGGTCGTCACCGTCGGCGGCCTCGTCCAGGGCGTGGGCATCGCGCTGCTCGCCGTGACCGTGTGGCGCGGCTGGCCCGACACCGGCATCCTCGCCCTCACCCCCGCCGTATCGCTCGCCGGGCTCGGGCAGGCGCTGCAACTCCCCGTCCTCATGCGGATCGTGCTCTCCGACGTGCCCGCCGAACGGGCCGGAGTGGGCGGCGGCGTCATGGTCACCACCCAGCAGACCGCCCTCACCCTCGGCGTCGCCACGCTCGGCACGCTGTTCCTCGCGCTGATACCGGCGTACGGCATGCGGGACGCTCTACTGGCCGCGCTGCTCGGCCAGTTGGCGCTGATCGCGCTGACCGTACTGCTCAGCCTGCGGCTGCCGCGCAAGGTCGCCTGAGCCGTCGGTAAGGTGCCCGGCATGGGGGATCACACGCACCGCCGCAGGAACGCGGCCATCGGAATAGGCCTCACCGTGACGATCGTGGCGGGCGTGCTCGCCGTACGGGCCGTCAGCGCACCGGACTTCGGCATCGAGAGCGCCCCGGACGCCGGCCATCCGCGGTGCGCTCAGGTGGCCCGTTCCTACCCGGAGAAGATCGCCGGGTCCGCGCGCGCCGCCACCGACCTACCGGGCGTGACCGTCTGGGGCGACGCGGACGTGGTCCTGCGCTGCGGCGCTCCCGTGCCCTCGGCGACCGTCGACCCGTGCGTGAACGTCGACGGGGTGGACTGGGTCGTCGATGAGTCCCGCTCCAAGGACGGCCACAAGGTACTGATCACCTACGGCCGTGAGCCCGCGGTGGAGCTGACGGTCACCGACGCCGCGGCGCACGAGGGGGCCGGGCTCGTGGACCTGAGCCACGCGATCGAGCCGATCCGGCAGGGCTCGCCCTGTATCTGAGGCACACCGGCGACGTATAACGGCGAAGGCCCGCAACTCCAGAGGGAGTTGCGGGCCTCGCCACAGGTCGGCGACCGGGTCGGGCCGCCGGGACCTACTTGGCCTGCTCGGCGCCCGAGGCGTTCTCGGTGCCGGTGTCAGTGTCGGTGGCCGTGGCCGTACCCGCGTCGCCCTGGGCCCGCTCGCGCATCTTGCGCAGCAGGTCCTGCTTCTGGTCGGCGGCGCTCCTGCGGTCGGCGGCGCTGTTCGCCGCGGCGCCCTGCGCGTCGTTGCGGGACAGCTTCTTGCGCTGTCCGCCGACGCCGAGGAGGTTGTTGCTGCTCTTGGCCATGGGTGTACTCCCGTTCACGGGTGAAAGATCGGATGACGTCATCGCGGAGGGCGGGATCGCGTCCCGCGCGCTCTCACTCGTAGATCGGAAGCTGCCACATGGTGCTGAAGGTAGCCGAAGCGCACCCTTCGCCGCACCTCGGTATCCGCGGGCCGCTCAGGTCACACTGCCCGCGGTCGGGTCGACATCCGCCTGGTGGGCCTCGACGAGGTGCTCCTCGGCCTTCAGCCAGGGCAGGAACTGGGTGCCCCGGCGCCAGCCGCAGGTCTCGCAGACCAGGGCGCGCTGCATCCCCGACCTGCTGACGTGGACGGTGTGTTCGCGGCCGTGCTGGTCCCAGCGGCTGACCTTGCTGGACTGCATGGGCGGCACCGACGGCATCGGACCCCTCCTGGCACTCGGCACTCAGCGCTCGGCACTCGCGGCGCTCGGCGGTTCAGAGTGCGCCCAGGCCCGCGGCCCGCGCAACATCAACGGGCTTGTGTTGCAGGGTTGTTGTGCATGCCCCAGGCCCAAAATTTCCCTTACGTACCCGGATACGCCGAAGGCGCCGAGCCCCGCGCATGCGGGACCCGGCGCCTTCGGTGGGACGTCGCGGGAGGTTCAGCAGCCGATCAGGCGGGTCGCGAGGTAGCCCTCGATCTGGTCGAGGGAGACGCGCTCCTGCTTCATGGTGTCGCGCTCACGCACGGTCACCGCGTTGTCGTCGAGGGTGTCGAAGTCGACGGTGACGCAGAACGGCGTACCGATCTCGTCCTGGCGGCGGTAG
Source organism: Streptomyces boluensis (assembly GCF_009908195.1). Classification (GTDB taxonomy): domain Bacteria; phylum Actinomycetota; class Actinomycetes; order Streptomycetales; family Streptomycetaceae; genus Streptomyces; species Streptomyces boluensis. Next base: position 5,037 of record NZ_JAAAHS010000295.1, read on the forward strand.
CGCTTGCCGATGGCGCCGGCGTCGTCGAAGTCGATGTTCCAGTTCTGCCGCAGCGCGGACGCCAGGCCCTTGGCCTTCGGCGACAGCTCCGGGTTGCGGGACAGCGGGAGCACCGCGACCTTGACCGGCGACAGGCGCGGGTCGAGGCGCATCACGACGCGCTTCTCCAGCTTGCCCTTGGCGTTGGGCGCCTCGTCCTCGGCGTACGCGTCGAGCATGAAGGCGAGCATCGCGCGGCCGACACCGGCCGCGGGCTCGATGACGTACGGAGTCCAGCGCTCGCCGGCCTCCTGGTCGAAGTACGAGAGGTCCTTGCCGGAGGCCTCGGCGTGCGCGGAGAGGTCGAAGTCCGTGCGGTTGGCGACGCCCTCCAGCTCACCCCACTCGGAGCCACCGAAGCTGAAGCGGTACTCGATGTCGGCGGTGCGCTTCGAGTAGTGGGAGAGCTTCTCCTTCGGGTGCTCGAACCACCGCATGTTCTCTTCGCGCAGGCCCAGGCTGGTGTACCAGTTCCAGCGCTGCTCCATCCAGTATTCCTGCCACTGCTCGTCCTCGCCGGGCTTGACGAAGAACTCCATCTCCATCTGCTCGAACTCGCGGGTGCGGAAGATGAAGTTGCCCGGCGTGATCTCGTTGCGGAAGGACTTGCCCATCTGCGCGATGCCGAACGGCGGCTTGCGGCGCGAAGTCTGCTGGACCTGGGCGAAGTTGGTGAAGATGCCCTGGGCGGTCTCGGGGCGCAGGTACGCGATGGAGCCGGAGTCCTGGGTCGGGCCGAGGTGCGTGGAGAGCAGACCCGAGAAGTTCTTGGGCTCGGTGAACTGGCCCTTGTTGCCGCAGTTGGGGCAGTTGACCTCGGCGAGCGACTCGGGGACGCGGCCGTGCTTGGCCTCGAACGCCTCCTCGAGGTGGTCGGCGCGGTAGCGCTTGTGGCAGGAGGTGCACTCGGTGAGCGGGTCGCTGAAGGTAGCGACGTGGCCGGATGCCTGCCACACCTCGGAGGCCAGGATCACCGAGGAGTCGATACCGACAACGTCCTCGCGCGAGGTGACCATGTAGCGCCACCACTGGCGCTTGAGGTTCTCCTTGAGCTCGACGCCCAGCGGTCCGTAATCCCAGGCGGCCTTCTGGCCGCCGTAGATCTCACTACAGGGATAGACGAAGCCACGGCGCTTGCTCAGGCTGACGATGGTGTCGATCTTGTCGGCGGCCACGGTGCTCTCTTCAGTACAGACGGCAGCGAATTGATACAGGCTACCGGCGCTGCCCACCCATGGATCAAATCGGTTCCCTCCCCGCACCTGCTATGCACCAGCCTGACCTTTGTTGACAACCGTTTCCATCTTTGATGAAAATGAGTGTCATGAACGTACGACGCCTCCGCACCCGCTCCCGAATAGGCACCGCCGCCGTCGCCGGAGCCGCCGCCCTCGGCCTGCTCACGCTCTCCGCCTGCGGCAACTCCAGCGCCGCCGACGGCAAGGACGGCGGCAAGCTCGACGTGGTGGCGTCGTTCTACCCGATGCAGTTCCTCGCCGAGGAGATAGGCGGCGAGCACGTCAGTGTCGACCCCCTGACGAAGCCCGGTGTCGAGCCGCACGACCTGGAGCTCAAGCCCCGGCAGATCGCCGAGCTCGGCGAGGCCGACCTGCTCCTCTACCTGGGCGGCCTCCAGCCCGCGGTGGACGAGGCCGTCGAGCAGTCCGCCGTGGAGAACAAGGTCGACGCGGCCTCCCTCACCGACCTCGACCTGCACTCCGCCGGTGACGGCCACGACCACGGCGGCGAAGAGCATGCCGAGGAACACGGCGAGGAGCACGGCGGCGGGCACGAGGAAGAGGAAGCCGCCGGCGAGGCCACCGACCCGCACTTCTGGCTCGACCCGGTGAAGTACGCCGAGGCCGCCGAGGGCGTCGGCAAGGCCCTGGAGAAGGCCGACCCGGACCACGCCGCGGACTACAAGAAGAACACCGCCGCCCTGGTCAAGAAGCTCGAAGGCCTGAACAAGGACTTCGAGGACGGCCTGAAGGGCACGAAGACCAAGACCTTCATCACCGCGCACACCGCCTTCGGCTACCTCGCCGAGCGCTACGACCTGGACCAGGAGGGCATCACCGGCCTCGACCCCACGGCCGAGCCGAGCCCCGCGCGGATGAAGGAACTCCAGCAGGTCGCGAAGGAGGAGAAGGTCTCCACGGTCTTCTTCGAGACCCTCGCCAGCGACAAGACCGCGAAGGCCCTCGCCGCGGACACCGGCCTCAAGACGGACGTCCTGGACCCGCTGGAGGGAATCACGGACAAGTCCAAGGGTGCTGACTACATCGAGGTCATGCACGCGAACCTGGACGCCCTGAAGAAGGCGCTCGGCGCGAAGTGACATTGGTTACAGCGGCAGCGGAGTCGGAGGCGGAGGCGCACATGAAGGCCCAGGAGATCCAGGAGTCCCAGGAGACCGAGGAGACCCAGGAGACCCAGCCGTCCGCGGGAACCCAGGAGCCCTCGGACCGGGAACCCGTCATCTCCCTCACCGGAGCGGCGGCCTCCCTCGGCTCGCGCCCCGTCCTTCGCGGCGTCGACCTCACCGTGCGCCGCGGCGAGGTCGTCGCCCTGCTCGGCGCCAACGGCTCCGGCAAGTCCACCGCCGTACGCGCGGTGGTCGGCCAAGTGCCGCTGAGCGGCGGCTCGTTGGAGCTGTTCGGCACCGATCTGAAGCGCTTCCGGCAGTGGTCGCGGATCGGGTACGTGCCGCAGCGCACCACCGCCGCGTCCGGTGTCCCGGCGACGGTCCGCGAGGTCGTCTCCTCGGGCCGTCTCGCCCGTACGAAGATGGGCCTGCCCGGCCGCGGCGACAAGGCCGCCGTACGCCGCGCCCTGGAGCTCGTCGGCATGGCGGACCGCATCAAGGACTCCGTGAACGCCCTCTCCGGGGGCCAGCAGCAGCGCGTCCTGATCGCCCGCGCCCTGGCCGCCGAACCCGAACTGCTGATCATGGACGAGCCGATGGCCGGGGTCGACCTGGCCAACCAGGAGGTCCTCGCGGGCGCCCTGCGCGAGCAGGTCGCCGCCGGGGTCACCGTGCTCCTCGTCCTGCACGAACTCGGCCCTCTTGAACCGCTGATCGACCGTGCCGTGGTGCTCCGCGACGGCTGCGTCACGCACGACGGTCCGCCCCCGAAGGCCGTGGGCCAGCACGCGCTGCCGGGCCACGACCACATCCACCCGCACGCGGCGGACTCCGCCGAGCCGATCCGGACGGGGCTGCTGAGCTGATGCTGGAGATCCTGAACTACGACTTCATGCAGCGGGCGCTCATCGCGGCCACGCTCGTCGGCATCACCGCGCCCGCCATCGGCACGTACCTCGTACAGCGCCGCCAGGCGATCATGGGCGACGGTATCGGGCACGTCGCGATGACCGGTGTGGCGCTCGGCTTCCTGATGAACACCAGCCCGGTGTGGATGGCCACCGTCGTGGCGATCCTCGGCGCCGTCGGCATGGAGGTCGTCCGCTCGCGCGGCCGCACCAGCGGCGACGTGGCGCTCGCGATGCTGTTCTACGGCGGTATGGCCGGCGGCGTCATGATCATCAACCTCTCCCCCGGCAACTCGACGGCCAGCTTCAACACGTACCTCTTCGGCTCGATCACCACGGTCTCGCCCGAGGACGTCACGGCCATCTGCGTCCTAGCCGCGTTCGTCGTCGCCATCACGATCGGCCTGCGGCGGCAGCTGTTCGCGGTCTGCCAGGACGAGGAGTTCGCGCGGGTCACCGGCCTTCCGGTGCGGCTGCTCAACCTGCTGATCGCGGTCACGGCCGCGGTGACCGTCACGGTCGCCATGCGGATCGTCGGCCTGCTGCTCGTCTCCGCGATGATGGCGATTCCGGTCGCCGCCGCGCAGCGGGTCACCCGCGGCTTCGTGACGACGCTCGCGCTCGCCATGACCATCGGCGTCACGGTGTCCCTGACCGGCACGGCCGCGACGTACTACGTGGACGCCCCGTCCGGCGCCGCGATCGTGCTGCTCGCCGTGGCCGTCTTCCTCGTCCTCGCGCTGCTCGCGGCACCGCTCGCGCGCAGGCGGGCCCGCAGCGCCGCGGCTGCCCAGAACGCCGAGGCACTGGGATCATTGGAGTGCACGCTTCCGCCCGCTCGGGAAGCGGCGGACAACGTCAAGGTCTGAGCCGCGTACCGGCCCTTACCGGGCCGGACCGGCTCCCTCCGCGACGCCGTCCACGTAAGGCATGCCTTACGTGCCGGGCCAACCTGGCACAATGGCCCGGCAGCAGACGTGAGGAGGTCCCTGTGACAGCGCCCGTACGCGGCCGGTCGACCCGGCAGCGCGCCGCCGTGGCGGCTGCCCTGGACGAGGTGGACGAGTTCCGCAGCGCCCAGGAGCTCCACGACATGCTCAAGCACAAGGGCGATTCGGTCGGACTGACCACGGTGTACCGCACCCTGCAGTCGCTCGCCGACGCCGGTGAGGTGGATGTGCTCCGCACCGGTGAGGGCGAGTCGGTGTACCGCCGCTGCTCGACCGGTGAGCACCATCACCACCTGGTCTGCCGCCTTTGCGGCAAGGCTGTTGAGGTGGAGGGGCCTGCGGTGGAGAAGTGGGCCGAGGCGATTGCTTCTGAGCACGGGTACGTGAACGTTGCCCACACCGTGGAGATTTTCGGTACGTGTTCGGAGTGTGCGGCGGCGGGGAAGTCGTCGTAACGGCGCTTTTTGACTCCCCGCCCCGCCCCTTCCCGAAAGTCCTGCGG
>NZ_JAAAHS010000296.1 GCF_009908195.1 Streptomyces boluensis
GTGCGGGGGCGGCTCGGGCGGATGCGATTCAGTTTCCACACAGGAAAGAGTAGCGATGACTTTCCGGAGCGGCAAGTGAATGTTTTCCGGTGCGGAAACTGATGGAGCGGAAGCTGATGTGTGTGGAGGGCTCAGGCGTGGGTGACTCAGGCGTGGCTGACTCAGGCGTGGGTGATCTCGGCCATCTCGAAGTCGGCCTTCGCCGCGCCGCAGTCGGGGCAGGACCAGTCGTCGGGGATGTCCTCCCAGCGGGTGCCGGGTGCGATGCCCTCGTCGGGCCAGCCCTCGGCCTCGTCGTACACGAACCCGCAGACCAGGCACTGCCACGTCCTCACGGTGCGATCTCCTCGAAGTCGGTCTTCTCCCGTACACCGCAGTCGGGGCACGGCCAGGTGTCGGGCACGTCCGCCCACGGCGTACCGGCCGGGAAGCCCTCGCGGGGTACGCCGGTCGCCTCGTCGTACACGAAGTCGCAGACGGGGCAGCGGTGCCGGGTCATGCCGTCACTCCGTACCGGGCGCGCTTGGCCGGCTGGACGTTGGCGCGGTTGAGGTCACCGTCGTAGTGCGCGCGCACCCGGTGGTCCATCACCCGGCGCCACAGCGGCGGGAAGTACGCGAGCACGATCATCCCGGCGTACCCGGTGGGCAGTTCGGGTGCCTCGTCGAAGTGGCGCAGCGCCTGGTAGCGGCGGGTGGGGTTGGCGTGGTGGTCGCTGTGCCGCTGCAGGTGGTAGAGGAACACGTTGGAGGCGACGTTGTTGCTGTTCCAGCTGTGCCGGGGTGCGCAGCGCTCGTACCGTCCGGACGCGGTGCGGCCGCGCAACAGGCCGTAGTGCTCGGTGTAGTTGATGACTTCGAGCAGGCAGAAGCCGAAGACGGCCTGCCCGAGCAGATACGGCAGCACCTCGATGCCGAAGGCGGCGACCAGCGCGCCGAACAGGGCGAGGGACATCGCCCAGGCGTTGAGCACATCGTTCCGCGGCGACCACGGGCTCTTGCCGAGCCGCCGCATCCGGGCCCGCTCGAGGCCCCACGCCGAGCGCAGGCTGCCGTACACCGTGCGCGGCAGGAACCGCCAGAAACTCTCGCCGAGCCGGGCGCTCGCCGGGTCCTCGGGGGTGGCGACCCGGACGTGGTGGCCGCGGTTGTGCTCGATGAAGAAGTGCCCGTACACCGTCTGCGCAAGGGCGACCTTGGAGAGCCAGCGCTCCGTCGACTCCTTCTTGTGGCCCAGCTCGTGCGCGGTGTTGATGCCGATGCCCGCGACCCCGCCGAGCGTGATCGTCAGGCCGATCCGGTCGGCCGCGCCCAGGTCGCCGCGGGTGAGCAGCCAGCAGCCGAGGACGAGGCCCGCGTACTGGACGGGCAGATACGCGTAGGTGCACCAGCGGTAATAGCGGTCCTGCTCCAGCCAGGCGAGGGCGCTCTCCGGCGGGTTGTCCGCGTCCTTGCCGATGAAGTGGTCGATCACCGGGAAGACGACGTAGAGCACGACGATCCCGGTCCACCAGAACAGACCGAGGCCGGTGGCCGCGACCAGGCCCCAGGCGATGAAGGGGAACGCCGGGATGATCAGGCCGAGCAGCCAGAGATAGCGCTTGGGATCCCGCCAGGCGGGCTCAGGGACCCCCGTCGTGTCTGTCATCTGACAACCTCCTCGCCGGGTGACTCGCCGGGTGACTCACCGGGTGACTCATCGGGTGACTCGTCGGGCGACTCATCGGGTGGCTTACATCTCACATGCCGTCCGTCCAGTAGTTAGACAGTCGGTCACCAAGGTGTCAACGGCTTGAACAGCCCTGCGGGCGGCTAGAGTTGGCGCCACCATGACGCGTTTTCGACAGGCTGTTCGCACCTTGCTCCGGAGCGAGATCCTGGACGCCGCGTATCAGCTGGTCACGGACGAGGGCTGGGCCGGGCTCCGGGTCGCGCCCGTCGCGCGGATCGCGGGCTGCAGCCGTCAGACCGTCTACAACGAATTCGGCACGAACGCCAAGGACGCCATCGGACTCGCCCTCGTGGAGCGCGAGGCGGAGCACTTCCTCCTCGGCATCCAGGCCCAACTCGACGCCCACCGCGCCTCGTTGGAGGAAGCCGCGACCGCCGGGGTCGGCTTCGTACTGCGCCGGGCCGTCGACAACCCGCTGATCCGCTCCGTCCTCACGGCGGCCCGCGGCGGCCAGGACGATGAACTCCTCGCCTACCTCACCACCCGCCCCGAGCCGGTCTTCGACACCGCGACCACAATGCTCGACGCGTACGCCGCCGACGCCTGGCCGGAGGTCGACGCCGTGTCGCGCAGCCTCGCCGTGGAGACCATCGTCCGCCTCACCGTCAGCCATATCGTCCAGCCGGCCGCCGACCCGGAGGAGTCGGCCCGGCGGATCGCGGTCATCACCACTCGCATCGCCTATCCGGGCAAGGCGTGAGGCGTCCGCACTCCGCTCGCCCCGTCCTGAACTCCCTTACGCATCCCAGTAGTTGAGCGGCGCCGACCCCACGCTGTGGCCCCTGCGGTCCAGGATGCGGCCCACGTGCTTGACGGTGCGCAGGACCACCGCGCGTTCCGTGATGCGCAGGTTCAGATGGGCGAGGCGGCTGTTCAGGCGGGCCTCGGTGGTGTGCACGTCGGACAGCGCCGGGAGCCAGATGTCCAGGACCAGGTTGTGCGCGCCCGCCGTGATGCTGCACATCCGCAGACCCGGCAGCGTACGCAGCGCACTCACCGTCTCGTCCAGGTGCTCGGCGGGCACCGAGCCGAAGTACACGACGGAGATGGGGAATCCGGTCAGCGGCCGGGCCAGTACACAGCGCAGCGAGAGACGGCCCGAGCCGGTCAGGACGCGCAGCCGGCGCCGCACCGTCGCCGTGGACGCGCCCACCGAATCCGCCAGGTCCGTCAGCGGCATCCGGCCGTCGGCGCCGAGCGCCAGGGCGATCCGCCGGTCCACGGGGCGCAGCGGCTCGGCGGGCAGGTCGGGGCGGTCCTCGGTGAGCGCGGTGCGCTGCTGCCGGGTCAGGCTGCGCAGCCGCCACGAGGCACCCTCGAACGGCGCGGCGGTGATCACATGGCTGCGCACGGCCCGTACCCCGGACATCCGGGAGATCCGGTCGCCGGCCAACTGTGCCAGACCGTCGAGGTCCGCGGCCCCGACGATGGCGAGCAGATCGCGGCCGCCGGAGGTCTGCTTGAGGCTGAGCACACGGGAGTCGCGGGCGAGCCGCTCGATGGTGTCCTCCCGAAGGCGGCCGTCCGTGTCGATCTCGACCTGCGCGTACACCCCGTCGTCGTGACCGGGCGAGAGATAGCCGTCCACCCAGGCCATGCCCGCGCGCACCATCCGGTCCCAGCGGCGGGCGACCGTCACCGGGTCGACGTCCAGCACCTCACCGGCCCGCACCCAGGACACCCGCGGCTGGATCTGCAGGGCGTGCACGAGGGCCAGGTCCAGCTCGTCCATGCTGGGCGAAGGCTGCGTTTCCATGGGCGGTTCCGAATCCTGCGTATGAGGCCACGGGCTGAAGGAATCCGGCGATTTTACACAGCTGTCACTCCGGAAACCGACGATCGTCGCTCATGAGCCACGCATCGTTCTCCTCCTTGCGCATCGTCTCCGCCCGACTCGTCGACGGCACCGGCGCGGACCCCGTCGCCGACGCCGTGATCGACATCGACGAGACCGGCACCATCGCCTACGCCGGGCCCGCCGCCACCGCCCCGGAGGCGCCCGCCCGCTCCCGCACCGTCGACGCGGCCGGCCGTACCGTCCTGCCCGGCTTCATCGACACGCACGTCCACCTCGGTGTCGAATCGGCCCGCCAGATGGTCCGCAGGCACGAACTGGACCCGACCGTCGAGACGTTCCGTACCGCCGAGCGGCTGCGGACCACCCTCGACGCGGGCATCACCACGGCCCGTGACCTGGGCGGCCTCCCGGCGGGCTACCGCGACGCGGTCGCCGCGGGCCTCGTCACCGGGCCCCGGCTGCACACCGCCGTGCGCATCCTCAGCCACACCGGCGGCCACGCCGACTTCCACACCGAGTGCGGCTTCGACCCCAGCTCCGGCATGGGCGAGATCGCCGACACCCCCGACGAGGTACGGCTCGCGGTGCGCAGGCTGCTCCGCTCCGGCGCCGACGTCATCAAGCTCTGCGCGACCGGCGGCATGAGCAGCCCCTACGACCAGCCCGACGACGAGGGCCTGACCGTCGAGGAGATCCGTACCGTCGTCGACGAACTGGCCCGGCACGGCGGCCGCCCGGTCGCCGCCCACGCGCAGGGAACCGCGGGCATCATCAACGCCGTCCGCGGCGGCGTCACCAGCGTCGAGCACGGCTACGGCCTCACCGCCCAGGCCCGTGAACTCGCCGGGGAGCACGGCACGTTCGTGGTGCCGACCCTGTCGACGGTCTTCGACGGCATCGATCGCGCCACCATGGAGCCCTTCCACTACGAGAAGAAGGTCCGCTGGTCCGGCATCACCCGCGAGAACATCGCGGCGGCCATCGCCGACGGCGTCCGGATCGCCCTCGGCACCGACGCCGCGATGGTGCCGCACGGCCGGAACCTGCGCGAGCTGTCCCACCTCGTCTCCCTCGGTATGACCCCGGCCGCCGCCATCGTCGCGGGCACCCGCAGCGCCGCCCAACTCCTGGGCCTCGACGCGGAGATCGGCACCCTGGAGGCCGGAAAGCACGGCGACCTGGTGCTGTGCGACGGCGACCCGCTCGCTGACGTGTCGGTGCTCGCCGACCCGGCGCGGGTGCTCCTCGTCGCCCAGCGCGGCGCCGTACGCAAGGACACGCTCGGCCTCGCACAGGCCACCCCCGTCGCAAACGTGGAAGGAGCAGCCGGATGAGCACTTCGGTCACCCCGGCGCGGCAGCCGGCGGACGGGACGCCGCGGCGGACCGCGCTCGACAAGGTCATGGGCGTCATCGAACGCGCCGGCAACAAGCTGCCCCACCCGGTGCTCCTCTTCGTCGGCCTCTTCCTGATCATCGGCGCCGTCTCCACCGTCCTCGCGGCCACCGGCGCCACCGTCCAGGTGCCGGGCCAGGACGAAACCCTCCAGGTCAAGGGCCTGTTCACCGGCGAAGGCGTGCGCTGGCTGCTTGAGAACTTCATCCCGAACTTCACCGGGTTCCCGTCCCTCGGCACGGTCCTGCTGATGATGGCCGCGGTCGGGGTGGCGGAGAAGACGGGCCTCCTGGAGACGGCCGTACGCGCCTCCATCGCCCGCGCGCCCAAGCGGCTGCTCCCGTACCTGGTCGCGTTCGTCGCCTGTCAGGCACACCTGATGAGCGACGTGGCGATCCTGGTGATCCCGCCGCTCGCCGCGCTCGCGTTCAAGAACGCGGGCCGCAACCCGATCGCGGGCCTCATCGGCGGCTTCGCCTGTGTGTGCGCCGGATACGCGGCGGGCTTCTCCATCGGCGCGCTCGACGCCCTCTACACCGGCATCACCCACCAGGCCGCCGCCGTACTGCCGGGCGGCGACAGCGCCCCCACGCACATCCTGATCAACTACTTCTACACGGCCGCGGCCAGTTGCGTACTCGCCCTGATCGGCGGCTTCCTGATCGCCCGCGTCCTCGAACCCCGGCTGCCACAGCCGGACCCGGCGGCGGAGGCGCTCGCCGAGAGCGCGGACGGTGTGGACGGGCACCCGCAGGACGACGACGCCTCGGTGACCGTCACCGCCCGGCAGCGCACCGGCCTGATCCGCTCCGGCCTCGCCGTGCTGCTCTACGCGGCGGTCGTCGTCACCTGCTGGCTGCTGCCCGGATCCCCGTTGCGCGGCGAGGGCGGCGCCCTGGTGCCGTCGCCGGTGCTCAGCGGGATCGTGCCGCTGCTGTTCGTCGCGTTCGTCATCGCCGGTGTCGTGTACGGACGTACCGTCGGCACCATCGAACGCGCCGACGACGCGCCCCGCATGATGGCCGAGTCCATCACCGGCATGTCCGGGTACATCGTGCTCATCCTGGTGATCTCGCAGGTCATCGGCGTCTTCGACTGGTCGAACGTGGGCACCCTGCTCGCCGTGAACGGCGCCGAGATGCTTGAGTCCGCGGGCCTCACCGGCTTCACCGGGCTTGTCCTGTTCGTCCTCCTCGTCTGCGTCCTGAACCTGTTCGTCACCTCGGGCTCGGCCCTGTGGTCGCTTGTCGCGCCGGTCTTCGTCCCGGCGTTCATGCTGATCGGCATGGAACCCGCCATCACCCAGGCCGCGTTCAGGATCGGCGACTCCGCGACCCAGATGATCACGCCGTTGAACCCGTACGTGTTCCTGATGCTGCTGATCCTGCGCCGCTACGAGCCGGGCGCCCAACTCGGCACGGTGCTCTCCCGGTTGTCGGTGTTCGTGGTGCCGTTCCTGATCGCCTGGCTCGCGGTACTCGGCTTGTTCTACGGGCTCGACCTGCCGCTCGGACCGGGGGCGGACATCCACCGCTGAGCCGCCGAGGGGTCGGGGGAGTTTTCGGGGTACGCGCCGTGGGCGTGATCAAATTCGGGCATGATGCGTTAACTCGCCCTGAATCACGGAAACTTACGCCTTCGCGTGCCGTGACTTGTTGTGCGGGCAGCAGTAAGTACTCGTTCCGACACGCCAGTTCGGACCCTCGTCCCGACCCCTCGAAAGCGAGACACCCCCCATGCGCTCAACTGCCCTGCCCAGCACCGCCGTTCACGATGTCTCCCGCCGAAGATTCCTCTCCGGTACGGGCTCTCTGCTCGGCGCCACAGCCTTAGGCGGGGCCGCCGCGCTCGGCGGTGGCCCCCTGAGCGGTCTCGCCGCGGCCGCCGAGCCCCGGCCCACCGCACCCCGCGCGCTCGTCGACGGAGCCGTCGTTCCCGTACTCGTCGTGGGTACCGGGTACGGCGGCTCCGTCGCCGCGCTGCGGCTCGCCGAGGCGGGCGTCGACGTCCACATGGCCGAGATGGGCATGGCCTGGGACACCCCGGGCTCCGACGGCAACATCTTCGCCAACACCACCAGGCCGGACTACCGCTCGTTCTGGCTGCGCACCCGCACCAAGCAGCCGCTGAGCAACTTCCTCGGCTTCCCGCTCGACAAGGACGTGCCCAAGCACACCGGCATCCTCGACGCCGAGGACTTCGCCGGGATCACCGTCTACCAGGGCCGCGGCGTCGGCGGCGGCTCCCTCGTCAACGGCGGTATGGCCGTCACGCCGCGCCGCGAGAACTTCCCGTACGTGCTGCCCACGGTGAGCGCCGACGAGATGTACGGCGTGTACTACCCGCGCGCCAACGCGGGCCTCGGCGTGGCCGAGGTCGACCCCGACTGGTGGGAATCCACGGACTGTTACCAGTACGCCCGCGTGGGCCGCAAACACGCGCAGCGCTCCGGCTTCCCCTTCGTGTTCGTGCCGAACGTCTACGACTGGGCGTACATGAAGGAGGAGGCCGCCGGGGCCGTACCGAAGTCGGCGCTCGCCGGAGAGGTTCTCTACGGGAACAACCACGGCAAGAAGACCCTCCGGAAGACCTACCTGGCCCGCGCGCAGGCCACCGGCCGGGTCACCGTCTCGCCCCAGCACCAGGTCACTTCGGTACGGCCCGCCGACGGCGGCGGGTACACCGTCACCCTCGACCAGCTCAGCACCACCGGCACGGTCACCGCCACCAAGACCGTCACCGCGACCCGGGTGTTCTTCGCCGCGGGCAGCGTCGGCACCAGCAAACTCCTCACCCGCCTCAAGGCCACCGGCGCACTGCCGCGCCTCAACGGCGAGGTCGGCAAGGGCTGGGGCGACAACGGCAACGTCATGTGCGGCCGCGCCAACCACATGTGGGACCCCACCGGCAAACTCCAGTCGGCCATGCCCACCGCGGGCATCGACAACTGGGCCGCGGGCGGCGCCTTCGCCGAGGTGGCGCCGCTGCCGACGGGCATCGAGACGTACGCCTCGTTCTACCTGTCCATCACCCGCACCCCGCACCGGGCCGCGTTCTCCTGGAACGCCGCCGCGAACCGCGTGGACCTCGACTGGCAGACCGCCTGGAAGCAGCCCTCCATCGACGCGGCCCGCACCATCTTCGACAAGATCAACGCCAAAGAGGGCACGATCTACCGCACCGACCTGTTCGGCGCCAACAAGATCTGGGGCGACCACCTGACGTACCACCCGCTCGGCGGCGCCGTCCTCGACAAGGCCACCGACAACTACGGCCGCCTGCACGGACATCCGGGCCTGTACGTCATCGACGGCGCCCTGATCCCGGGCGCCGCGACGGTCAACCCGTTCGTCACCATCACGGCACTCGCCGAGCGCAATATCGAGCGGATCATCGCGGCGGACGTACGCGCCTGACGACTGCCCGCGCCTTGTACTGCCGGGTCACGGGGTCTCAACTCCCGTCAGTGGCCCGGCAGTACGCACACCGCGTCGATGCCGAGCACATGGTTGAGCCGGCCGAACGCCAGCCACGAGCCGAGGCACATGGTCAGCTCCACGATCTCCGCCTGGCCGTAGTGCGCGGTCATCCGGGACCAGAACTCGTCGTCGAGCCCGTGGTGGTCGAGGGCGTACCGCTCCGCGTACTCGGCGGCGAGACGGGTGCGGTCGTCGAAGGCGTCCGTGGTGCGCCACTCGGTCACCGCGTCGAGGAAACCCTCCTCGACCTTCTCGCCGTCCCGGTCGGTGCGCCAGTCCAGGCAGAACAGACAGCCGTTCACCTGTGCCACCCGCAGCCGCGCCGCCTCGAACTCGCGCAGCCCGAGCGTGGTGTGGGCGTACACCGCGAGCGAGAAGTCCGCCGCGGCGGTGCCGATGCCGGGCACCAACTCGCCCCACACGTACGAGATCGGTTCCTTGCCCTCGGGGATGTCGATCCTCATCGCGGTTTCCTTCCGATCCGGCCGACCGCTGGACGCAGCGGAACGTCGAGTGCGTCGTACAGGCCGGGTTCGGCGGCGACCAGCCAGTCCAGGGCGTTGACGAGCCGGCCCACCGCGGTGGCGTTGCCGCCCGCCGAACGGTTCTCGCCCTCGTCGCTCGCCTCCACCGTCACCTCGATCCGTGGCCTGCCCTCCACGACCACCCGGTGCGCGCCGTCCCCGCCGCCCGGCACGGTGGGCCAGTCCGGCGCGCAGTCGGCGTGGATACGGGTCACATGCTCGATGACGAGCAGCGGCTCCCCGTCGACGATGCCCTGCACCTCGAAGCGCACCGCGCCCTGCGTACCGGCGGCGAACTCGCCCATCGTGCTGGTCGTCACGGTCGCGTCGAGCGGGCGCCGCTCCAACGTCTCGCGGATCTCGTCGAGTTGGACGCCGAGCGCTCGCGCGAGCAGCCGCAGCTGGCCGCCCCACACCATCGTCGGCACGCCCGGCGCCAGCATCAGCGGGGCGTACTCCATGGGGTGCCCCATGCCGACCAGGTGCCGCACGGACTCCTCCTGGTCGTACGTCGAGTAGTCGAAGATCTCCTGGCAGCGGACCGCGTCGACGGTCGTGCCGAGCCCGCTCACGAGCAGCGGCAGCACGTCGTTGCCCCACCCCGGGTCCACCCCGGACGCGAACAGCGAACCGCCGCCCTCCGCGACGGCGGCGAGCACCGGGTCACGGAACTCGGGCGGCGCGCCCCGCCAGTCGTACAGCGGGTACAGCGCGGGCGTGACGACGACGGCGCCCGCCCGCACGGCCCGCACCACATCGGCCAGGGCCTCGTCGGGCCGCAGGTCCCCGGACGCCGCGTACACCACGGCCCGCGGCCGTGCCGCGAGGACCGCGCCCACATCGTCGGTGGCGGCC
>NZ_JAAAHS010000297.1 GCF_009908195.1 Streptomyces boluensis
GAGACAGACCCGGCACCTATTTGCGCAGGTCACCCCCTTTGCCCGGGGTCCCGGCGGTCCCGCCAGGTCACAATTGGGGGCGCGCGTGCCGGCCGGGGCCGGGTCCCCTCTATCGTTACTGGCCATGTGGCCAGGACAGCAGCCGCCCGGGGGCGAGCAGAACCCGCAGGACCCTAACCAGAACCCGTATCAGCAGTCGGGTTACCAGCAGCCCACCCCGTACGGGCAGCCGGGCTATCAGCAGCCGGGGACCCCTCCGCCGGGCGCCCCGCAGCAGCCCGGCACTCCCCCACCCGGCCAGTACCAGCAGCCCGGCACTCCCCCGCCGGGCCAGTACCAGCAGCAGCCCGCGCCGCAGTGGAACGTGCCGACGAACCCGCTGGGCGTGCCCGAACCGCCGCGCGACAACCGCCGGAAGACCACCATCACGGCCGTCGTCGCGGCCACCGCCGTGGTCATCGCGGCCGGCGTGACGGGCTTCCTCGTCCTCGGGAACGACGACGAGGACACCGGGGACGAGGCCAAGGCGCCCTCGAAGAAGCCCACTTCGTCGGCTCCGCAGACGCCGACCGAGGAGCCCTCGCCCAGCCAGGAGGGCCGCGGCAACGGGCCGGACCTCGAACCGGTCATCCCCGGCTGGCAGGTCGTGGTCAACCCCAAGCGCGGCACCGCCTTCGACGTACCGCCCGGCTGGAAGATCAACAACCCCGAGCGGCAGACCACGTACATCGACGAGAAGACCGACGACCCGGTCACGTCGATGACGGGCGTCGCCGAGTACAAGCCCGAGTGGTGCGAGTACGACGGCGACAAGGACGGCACCAAGGACTCCTGGAAGCTGGCCGGTGCCGGTACCAAGGGCGCCAACGGCGCCAAGGACACCGGCGAGGCCGCGCAGAACACCGTCGGCTGGTGGGTCTACGGCCCGTACACCCAGCCCAGCCAGAAGATCATCGGCCTCTCCAAGCCCTCGAAGTACAAGTCCAAGGTCACCGGCCTCTCGGGCAGCATCGCGTACGCCGAGTCGCAGGGCGTGCCGAAGTCCAAGAACCCCTGTGCCACCGAGGGCAAGGCGCTGTCGTTCGGCTTCAAGAACAAGGCCAACGACTACGTCGTGTGGTCGATCTACGGTCCCAAGGACGTCAAGGACGAGGTCGACGACGCCACCATCAAGAAGATCCTCAGCTCGGTGCGGCTCGCCGGAATGCCGCAGGGCTGAGCCCGGGTCGCACTGGTTTGGCAGGTCGGGGGCGGTACGGCGATAGTTCACCGGTGGACAGAGCCGTGACGCCCCGACTGCGCCGCCCCAGCTGGGCCGGTCGCAACTACAGCCTGCTGACCGTGGCCGCGGTCGTCACCAGCCTGGGCAGTCATGGCGCCCTGATCGCCGCGGCCTTCGCGGTCCTGGAGACCGGCGGCGACGGCGGCGACGTGGGGCTCGTCGCCATGGCCCGTACGATCCCGCTGGTCGTCTTCCTCCTGGTCGGCGGAGCGGTCGCGGACCGGCTGCCGCGGCACCGCGTGATGGTCGCCGCCAACGCCCTCAACTGCCTTTCCCAGGCCGCCTTCGCCGCCCTCGTACTGACCGGTGAGCCGGCGCTCTGGCAGATGATGCTGCTGACCGCGCTCGGCGGCACCGGCCAGGCCTTCTTCAGCCCGGCCGCCGAGGGCATGCTGCTCTCCAGCGTCACCGGGGAGCAGGCGAGCCGGGCGTTCGCGGTGTTCCGGATGGCGATGCACGGGGCCGCGATCGGCGGTGCGGCCCTTGGCGGCGCGCTGATCGCCGCCATCGGGCCCGGCTGGGTGCTCGCCGTGGACGCCGCGGCCTTCGCGGTCGCCGGTGCGCTGCGCGCCTTCCTGCACGTCGGCGAGGTCCGCGAACGCGCGCCCGGCGGCGGTGTCCTGGCCGATCTGCGGGACGGCTGGCGCGAGGTGATCGGCAGGCCCTGGCTGTGGACCATCGTGCTGCAGTTCTCCGTGGTGACCGCCGTCGTGGGCGCGGCCGAGGCGGTCTACGGTCCGCTGGTCGCACGGGACGAACTCGGTGGCGCCGCGCCCTGGGGCCTGGCCCTCGGCGCGTTCGGCGCGGGCACCATCGCGGGCGCGGTCCTGATGATGCGCTGGAAGCCGCGACGGCTGCTGCTCGCCGGTTCGCTGTGTGTGTTCCCGCTCGCGCTGCCGTCGGCGGCGCTCGCCGTGCCGCTGCAACTCCCGCCGCTCGCGGCCGTGATGTTCGTCAGCGGTGTCGCCATCGAGGTGTTCGGGGTGTCGTGGATGACGGCCCTGCACCAGGAGATCCCCGAGGACAAGTTCTCCCGGGTCTCCGCGTACGACTGGTTCGGCTCCATATCCCTCGTACCGCTCGCCACCGCCCTCGCGGGCCCCGCGGAGAGCGCGTTCGGCCGGCAGAACGCGCTGTGGGGGTGCGCGGGCCTCGTCGTCCTGGTGACGGCGGCCGTCCTGTGCGTACCGGACGTACGCACCCTGCGGCGCCGCGACGAGAACGTGGTGGCGGGAGACACCAGCGCACGCGGCACGGAACGGACGCCCGCCGCGAAGACCGCCGAGGACCCGGCGACCTGACCTCCGTGTTCCCGTGAATCCCGGCAGAACCCCTGTGAATCCCGGCCGAACCCCTGTGGATCCTCAGCCGATGCCGAAGGACCCGCCGGGCGGTTCCGGTGACGCCACCGCGTCCCCCTCCGCCACCGGCCGCGCGTCCCCGGTGAAGCGGCGCAGCGCCTCGCCGTGAGTGACCCGCGCCGGGAACACGTCGGCCGCGGTACGGCGGGCGAGGGCCGAGGTGTCGAGCTCGCGGTGCGCGGCGACGAGTACGGCGTTGCCGAACCTGCGGCCGCGCAGCACGGCGGGCTCGGCGATCACCAGAAGTTCCTCGAACACCGCCCGGAACGTGGCGAGTTGGGACCGCAGGAAGGTGAAGGGGGCGCTGTCCGCGAGGTTGGCCAGGTAGATCCCGTCCGGCCGCAGCACCCGTTCCGCGTGCCGCGCGTAGTCGAGCGTCGTCAGATGCGCGGGCACCCGGGAGCCGCCGAACACATCGGCCACGAGCACGTCCGCGCTGTCCGTCGGCGCATCCTCCAGCCAGCCGCGGGCATCGGCGCGGTGCACGCGTACGCCCGCGTCGTCGGCGAGCGGCAGCTCCTCGGCGATCAGCGCGCTCAGCCCGTGATCGGCCTCCACGACGTCCTGGACGGAGCCGGGCCGGGTGGCGGCGAGATAGCGCGGCAGCGTGAGCGCGCCACCGCCGAGGTGCAGCGCGTCCAGCGGGCGGCCCGCGTCGGCGGCCAGGTCGAGCACGTGCGCCAGCCTGCGCGCGTACTCGAACTCCAGGTGCGTCGGATCGTCCAGGTCCACATACGACTGCGGGGCGCCGTCGACGGTGAGCAGCCAGGCCCGCGGCCGGTCGACGTCCGGCATGAGCTTGGCGACGCCGTGGTCGACGTCTCGGGTCACGGGTATGGGCTCGTCCACGCCCCCATTGTGCCGTCGCCTGTGCACCGCTTGTGCCGTCGCCGGTACGCCCCGCCGCCCGGCCCTGCCCTCAGCCCTTCCAGATACGGGCCACCTCGTCGACGTGCGCGGCGGCCTGGGCGAGACCGGCGCGGGCCGCGGGTGCGCGGCGGGTCGGGTCGAGGGTCTTGCGGCCGAAGGCGCGCTTCGCGTCGGCGTCCGGGGTGATGAGGGTGACCCGCGCACCGGCGGCGGCGAGCGCGTCGGCCTGCTTGCGCGGCGACGGCAGCGGGCCGCCGCCCGCGGGTTGCGGGGCGAGGACGACGACGCGGGTGTGACCGGCGGCGAGTTGGGCGTTGGCGCAGGAGTGCACGCCGCCGTCGATCCACTTGCGGCCCTCGATCGTGACGGCCGGCCACACACCGGGCACCGCGCAGCTCGCGGCGACGGCGTCCACGACCGGGACGCCGCTGTCCGCGTCGAAGGCCCGAAGCGCGCCGGTGACCGCGTCCACCGCGGTGACGAGCAGCCGCCGCTCCGGCCAGACGTCCGAGACGAGCCGCCCGGCGATCACCTCGCGCCGCTCCGCCTCGTCCAGGGTGTCGGCGGCGAGAGCGAGCGCGCCGAGCTTCTGCCCGTACGCCTCGGGGTTGCGCGAACCGAGCACGGCACGGACGTACTTGACGATCAGCGCGGCGCCGAGGCGGCCCGGGATCTCGCCGGTGGGGTCGGCGAGCTGGCGCGTGTACAGCTCGGGCAGTGTGAACCGGCCGGAGGTGAGCTGGGCGCCGACCACGGAACCCGCCGACGAGCCGACGACGAGGTCCGCGTCGCTCAGGTCGACCCCGGCCTCGGCGAGCCCGTGCAGGATGCCGATCTCCCAGCCGACGCCCGCGAGTCCGCCCGCTCCGAGCACCAGTGCCGTGTCCGCCATGGCCGACCGCCTCTCCTCCGTGCCGCCCGCGCACCACCGCGCGGGCGGAGGACTGCAGTCTGTCGGACGGCGCCGTGCCCGCACCCTGTGGGGTGGCCCTCACGGGGTGCGGGCACGGCCGGGTCAGCCGACCTCCGTCACGGTGCCCGCGCCGACGGTCCGGCCGCCTTCGCGGATCGCGAAGCCGAGCCCCGCCTCCAGGGGCACGTCACGGCCGAGCTCGACCGTCATCGTGACGGTGTCGCCGGGCCGGGCGACGGCCGTTCCGCCGAGGTCGACATCGCCGACGACGTCCGCGGTACGCAAGTAGAACTGCGGCCGGTACCCGGTCGTGACGGGCGTGGTCCGGCCGCCCTCGCGCGCCGACAGGACGTACACCCGCGCCGTGAACCGGCGCGCGGGCGTGACGCTGCCGGGCGCCGCGACGACATGTCCGCGCCGCACCGCGTCCCGGGGAACGCCGCGCAGCAGCAGCGCCACGTTGTCCCCGGCCTGCGCGCTCTCCATCGGCCTGCCGAAGGTCTCGACGCCGGTGACGACGGTCTCGGTGTCCGCGCCGAGCACGTCGACACGGTCACCGACGCGTACGGTGCCGCGCTCGACGGCGCCGGTGACGACGGTGCCGCGGCCGGTGATGGTGAGCACGTTCTCCACGGGCAGCAGGAACGGCGCGTCCACGTACCGCTCGGGCATCGGTACGTACGTGTCCACCGCGTCGAGCAGCGCCTCGACCGACGCCGTCCAACGCGCCTCGCCCGCAAGGGCCTTGAGCCCGGACACCCGCACGACGGGCACGGAGTCGCCGCCGTACCCGTGCGCCGACAGCAGCTCGCGCACCTCCAACTCGACCAGGTCGGTCAGCTCCTCGTCACCCGCGTCGGCCTTGTTCAGCGCGACGACGATGTGGTCGACGCCCACCTGACGGGCGAGCAGCACGTGCTCGGCGGTCTGCGGCATGATCCCGTCGACCGCGGAGACGACGAGGATCGCCCCGTCGAGCTGGGCGGCGCCGGTGACCATGTTCTTCACGTAGTCGGCGTGGCCCGGCATGTCCACGTGCGCGTAGTGCCGGGTCTCCGTCTCGTACTCGACGTGCGCGAGGTTGATGGTGATGCCGCGCTGCGCCTCCTCGGGGGCGCGGTCGATCCGGTCGAACGGGACGAACGTGCCGGAGCCGCGCTCGCTGAGGACCTTGGTGATGGCGGCGGTCAGGGTGGTCTTGCCGTGGTCGACGTGGCCCATGGTGCCGATGTTGAGGTGCGGCTTGGTGCGTACGTATGCCGTCTTGGGCATGGCGGGACTTCGCTTCCTGGTTCCCTGCGGTGATCGCCCCGTCGGCGGCCGTGGCCGTGCCGCGCGGGACGTGGACCCCTGGGTCCTGCCGACCCTCCCCCTGAGGGGTCCGCCGGAGTGTCCGGGGAGGGTCAGCTTCGGGCGCCGTCGAAGGGGACGCCCGCCAGGCGGATCAGGGCAGCCTCGACCGCGCCCGCGACTGCGGGCGTAGCTGCGAGAGAGGCGTGCCGGAACATGCGCCCGATCATGCCGCCGCCACGCGCGCGTGGCGAACGATTTTCCGCACGGCGGGAGTTGGACCGCTCAGGCCCCGACGTTCTTCAGCGCTTCCCGCACCGAGAGCGGAGCGAGCCGTTCCCGGTGCGCGGCGACGAAGGACCGGACCGCTTCCGCGTCGGTCTTCGCGTACTCGCGCAGGCTCCAGCCGATGGCCTTGCGGACGAAGAAGTCGGGGTGGCCGGCCTGCCGCAGGCAGTAGCCGAAGAGGCGCTCGGTGTCGGTGGCGTCCTTGAAGCGCAGCTGGTGCAGCAGGGCGGTACGGACCACCCACAGGTCGTCGTCCTCGCTCCAGCGGTCCATGGTGCGCTTCAGGCCGTCGTCCGCGGCGACGAGCCCGCCCACCACATGCGCGGCGAGCGCGTCCACGGTGTCCCACCAGGACACGGTCGTGACGAGGTGCCGCACCACGGGCAGGAACCCGGAGGAGCAGCGCCGCACATGCCGCCGCAGGAAGTCGACGGCGAAGTAGTGGTACTCACGCTCCGGCAGCCGCCAGCAGCGCAGCGCGACCGCCGCGCAGTCCGCCTCGTCCGGCCGCGGCAGCCCGGTGAGCACGGTGCGGGACAGCGCCCGCCGCTCCGCCGTCATGATCCCGAGGAACGGGGCGATGTCCTTCATGTACGCCTTGAGCGGCACCGCCCGCCCGGGGTCCGCGGCCCCCGCGTACGCGACGACGAGCCGGCCGAGCACCTCGTCGGCGAGTTCACTCACCGGCACCGGCGGCGGGCCGGAAGGCTCTGTCACGCGCATGAGACGCACCATACGGCGATCACACATATATGTCGGTTAGTCTCCCCGGATGTTCGACCCCGTGCCCCGGTCCGCGGCCGCCGCCCACCCGGGCCTCGCCGTGCGCTTCGGCCGCGTCCTGCTCGCACCGCGGTCCCGCCTCGCCCTGCTCGTGGCGCTGCTCGCCGCGGCGGGTACGAGCGTCCTGATCCTCGAACCGCAGCGGCTGCTGGCCGACGGCTGGCCGCCCGCGCTGAACGGTGCGGCCGCGGTGGTCGTCTTCGCCGTGGCGTACGGCCTGTGCACCGCGGCGTTCGTGCCGCGCCCGCTCCTGAACCTCGCCGCGGGTGCCCTCTTCGGCTCCCAGGCCGGACTCGCGGGCGCGCTCGCGGGCACGGTCATCGGCGCGGGCATCGCCTTCGGCCTGGGCCGGGTGCTCGGCCAGGACGCGCTGCGGCCACTGCTGCGGGGCCGGGTCGTGCACGCGGTGGACGGCCAGCTCAGCCGGCACGGCTTCCGTTCGATGCTGGCCGCCCGGCTGTTCCCCGGGGTGCCGTTCTGGGCGGCGAACTACTGCGCGTCGGTGTCGAAGATGGGCTGGTTCCCCTTCCTCCTCGCCACCGCGATCGGCTCGGTCCCGAACACTGCGGCGTACGTGGTGGCCGGCAGCCGGGCCACGGCCCCGACCTCGCCCGCGTTCCTCGTCGCGATGGGCTTCATCGCGCTCACCGGCCTGGCGGGCGCGATCGTCGCCTGGCGCAAACGCCACAAGCTGCGCGGTACGAGCGAGGGTTGAGCGCGTCCGGGCCACGCGCGTACCCGCCGACGCCCGCGCGCGTACCCCGCCGATGCCCGCGCGCGTACCCCTCAATGGCCGCTGTCACGGCTGCCGCTACGCTTCCCGGACAAGAGCAAGCGTCCCGGACAAGAGCAAGAGTCAGCGCGAGTACGATCGCACCGCACTTCGACCGTCCATCCACTCAGGGGCTCTGACCTGCCAGCCCGCTGGTCAGTCCATGATCAGCACGCGAATGGTTCCAGTAACCCATGTCTTGGTTCGAATCCTTCATCCTCGGACTCGTCCAGGGGCTCACCGAGTTCCTCCCCATCTCCTCCAGTGCCCACCTGCGGCTCACCGCGGCGTTCGCGGGCTGGCACGATCCGGGTGCGGCGTTCACCGCGATCACCCAGATCGGTACGGAGACCGCGGTCCTCATCTACTTCCGCAAGGACATCGCGCGCATCATCTCGGCGTGGTTCCGCTCGCTCACCGACAAGGCGATGCGCGCTGACCACGACGCCCAGATGGGCTGGCTGGTGATCGTCGGTTCCATCCCGATCGGCGTGCTCGGCATCACGCTCAAGGACCAGATCGAGGGCCCGTTCCGCGACCTCCGCCTGATCGCGACGACGCTGATCGTGATGGGCATCGTCCTCGGTGTCGCCGACCGGCTCGCCGCCCGCGACGAGATCGGCGGCCGCCACCGCGCGCTCAGGGAGCGCAAGACGCTCAAGGACCTGGGCGTACGCGACGGTCTGATCTTCGGCGTCTGCCAGGCCATGGCCCTGATCCCCGGCGTCTCCCGCTCCGGCGCCACGATCAGCGGCGGCCTCCTGATGGGCTACACCCGCGAGTCCGCGGCCCGCTACTCGTTCCTCCTGGCCATCCCCGCGGTACTCGCCTCCGGCGCGTACGAACTCAAGGACGCAGGCGAGGGCCATGTCTCCTGGGGCCCGACGATCTTCGCCACGATCATCGCGTTCGTGGTCGGCTACGCGGTGATCGCCTGGTTCATGAAGTTCATCACCACGAAGTCCTTCATGCCGTTCGTCTACTACCGCATCGTGCTCGGCATCGTGCTGTTCATCCTGATCGGCATGGGCGTACTGAGCCCGCACGCGGGGGAATCGGCGGGCTAGGGGACGTCGTCCCCTAAGGGCGGGGCCAGGCGCGCTACTTCACCGCGCCGACCCAGTGCATGCCGTCGTAGTCGAGGCCCGGGGTCACCTCCAGGTCCACCGTGTTCAACTGGTCACTGGGCACGTCGAAAGCGAACTCGGCGGTGCCCGACGAACCGGGTGAGACGGTGCCGGTGATGCCGCCGCCGAGCTTCCCGTCGAAGATCTGCTCGCACGTCTCGCCGTCGGCACCGGACTTGACGTTCACGGTCATGAGGATCGCCTTGAACGGCTCGTCGGTGCCGTTGTGCACCTTGATCTTCCACTTCACGGCCTGGTTGCCCGGATCGTGCCCGATCGAGGTGTCGGACGGCGTGAACCGCACCGGCTGCGAAGCGGTGACGGCAAGGCCGTCGTCCCACTCCAGCGTCTCGCCCCAGGCGGCCACGTCCTTGGCAGGCGCCGCCGCGGCGGTCACCGTACCGGCGCTCACTCCCAGCAGGCAGGCGGTCATCGCAGCGGCCACCGGGAGCCTCGCCGCCACGGTCGCGCGTATCCATCTCATGTCTTCAGCATCCGCCGGATGGTGCGCCGGGTCGACCGGAGAGGCCCTCCGGAGACGGCGTACGAAGAGGCCCCCTCGCCGTCCGCGAGGGGGCCTCTTGTCGTGCGTGCCGCTCAGCACCAGGGTCGGAGCCGCTGCCCGGGGAGGTGGAACCGAGCTCCCACCCTGGCCGGTCTGCCCAACGAGGGGGTTCGGAACATGACACGGACACGTGTGCACTCTGCACGAGTTGGACACAACCGGCCGGTCCAGTACGGCCCTTGAGGCGAGGGCGCCCCTGCCGGAGGTGCTCGCGCAGGCCGACCCCTGGGCGCCGAGCGGCCCGGCCGGCGGCTGCTGCGGCACGTAACTCCCCCGCGCCACCGGGTCGTTGCCTCAAGATCACAACATCTCTACCGTGATCCCCGCGTATCGACCTTCTCGGTACGCATCATTCAGATCTGGGGAAACGGAACGAATGACGCGCATCACGACCACCGTCGCCGGGCTCGTCGCCGCCGCGACGCTCGCCGCACTCGCCGCCCCGGCACCCGCCGTGGCCACCACCACCCCGGCCGCCCCCGGCCGCCAGGCCCTGGCC
>NZ_JAAAHS010000298.1 GCF_009908195.1 Streptomyces boluensis
GGGCGGGGTGGGGAAACTCTCAGCGCAGCCGTCGTGCCCGCAGGATCACGTCCTCGTGGTGGTGGGCCCCGGCGCCGCCCTCGGGGAGCACGCGGGGCCGCCGCTCGTCGACCTGCACCTCCCAGTCGTCGGTGAGCAGCGCGGCGACCGTGCCGGGCAGGACGTAGTCGGCCGGGTCGAAGCCGCTCTCGTGGGCCGTGTGCTCGTCGACCACGTGGTGGACGACAAGCAGCACCCCACCGACGGCGACGGCGTCGAGCAGCACCCGTTCCGCCGCGGCGTCGGGCGTGCGCAAGAGCGCCGGGTACTGCGCGGTGACCAGGTCGAAGGAGCGGGACGGGAGCGCCGCCTCGGTCAGTTCGGCGTGCACCCAGCGCACCTGGACCCCGGCGTCCCGCGCGTGCCCTGCGGCGCGGTCGAGGGCCACGCCGGAGACCTCGACGGCGGTCACGTCCCACCCGGCGCGGGCCAGCCAGATGGCGTCGGCGCCCTCGCCGCAGCCGACGTCGAGGACCCGCCCTTCGGCGAGCCCGGCGACCTCGGCCACGAGCGCCCCGTTGGGCCGCCCGCTCCAGAGCTGCCCGTCGGCGTACCGGGTGTCCCATTCCTCCCGTACGGCGGGGTCCCCGAGGTAGGCGTCGGCGGGCGCGGGCCCGGCGGACCCGGGCGATGTTGCTGCGGTGTTGTCGGTCATGACCCCACCGTGCCGCGAGTGTCCCCGGCGCACCACAAAAATTGCCGGTCCGGCAAACACAGCGAAACGCCCGCCCCGAACCGGAACCCGAACCGGAACCCTCACCCGGTGAACAGCTGAGTCGCCTTCCGTACGAGTTCGTACAGGCCGTAGCCGAGTGGCAGTCCCACCCAGAGCCAGGCGAGGACGGTGAGCCCGCGGCGGCTAGGCGGTGCGTCGGGGTGCGGCATCGGAGTCCTTCGCTGAGGCGGGCGCGGGTACCGGCGCGGTCGCGTCCGGTACGTGGTGATGGCGCGGGTGGACGGGACGGACCAGCTCGTTCGCGGCGAAGCCGACCAGGAGCAGGCCGATCATGATGGTGAGCGAGAGCCCGTAGAGCCCGGGGCCGCTCTTGCCCGCGGACTCCTGGGAGTCGGCCACCCAGTTGACGATCAGCGGGCCGAGCACCCCGGCCGTGGACCAGGCGGTGAGCAGGCGGCCGTGGATGGCGCCGACCTGGTAGGTGCCGAAGAGGTCCTTGAGGTAGGCGGGGATGGTGGCGAAGCCGCCGCCGTAGAAGGACAGGATCACCAGGGCGCAGCAGATGAACAGCGGTTTCGAGGCGTCGCCGAACTGGGCGATCAGCAGGTACATGACGGCGCCGACGCCGAGGTAGAGCCGGTAGACGTTCTTGCGGCCGATCAGGTCGGACGTGGAGGACCAGCCGATACGGCCCGCCATGTTGGCGGCGGAGAGCAGGGCCACGAACCCGGCGGCGGCGGAGGCGGAGACCGGGGTCGAGGTCTCCGCGAAGAAGTCCGTGATCATCGGGGCGGCCTTCTCCAGAATGCCGATCCCGGCGGTCACGTTCATGCACAGGACCAGCCACAGACACCAGAACTGCGGGGTGCGCAGCGCCTGCTTCGCGGACACCTGCGGACCGGCGGGGGCGGCCGGCGCCCCGCTCCCGTCCGCTGCCGGTGGGGCGGCGGCCGGTACGCGTACGAGCAGCACGCCGAGGGTCATGAAGACCGCGTACGTCAGTCCGTGCACCAGGAAGGCGAGGGCGATGCCGCCGGGGTCGGCGCCGAAGGAGTCCAGCATCTGCGAGGACCAGGGCGAGGCGATGAGCGCGCCGCCGCCGAAGCCCATGATCGCGATGCCGGTGGCCATGCCGGGCCGGTCGGGGAACCACTTGATGAGGGTGGAGACGGGCGAGATGTAGCCGATGCCGAGCCCGATGCCGCCGAGGAAGCCGTAGCCGAACACAATCAGCCAGTACTGCTCGGTGGCGGCGCCGAGCGCGGCGACCAGGAAGCCGGACGAGAAGCAGCAGAGGGCGACGGTCATGGCCCAGCGCGGCCCGTTGCGCTCGACGAGGGTGCCGCCGAAGGCGGCGGAGAGCCCGAGCATCACGATGCCGAGCTGGAAGGGCAGCGCGCTCTGCGTACCGGAGAGTCCGAGCGCGGATTCGAGGGGCGGCTTGAAGACGCTCCAGGCGTAGGCCTGGCCGATGGAGAGATGCACGGAGAGCGCGGCGGGCGGCACCAGCCAGCGGCTCCATCCCGGCGGGGCGAGGGGCGGGGTCATGGTCGCGAACCCTAGGAAGCGGGACGGCTGTTGGGAAGAGTGCGAACGTCGTTCGACCCGTCGAGCAGCAAGCCCGGCGCACCTGTCGACGGTCACCGGCCCCTGAGCACCCGGCACCCACCGGTAAGCACCCGGCACCCACCGGCACCCACCAGATCCAGCCAGAAAATTTTCAACTCCCTTTACTGCAAAGCCTGTTACTGTCCGTTCGCTCGGTGATCATGACCAGGTCCCGAGTGGTTCGACCAAAACGGGAGGAAACAAGTGAATCGCACGTTCGCAGTCAGCGCCCTGACCGCCGGGCTGTTCTTCGCCGGCGCCGGTGCCGCCTTCGCGGGGGCGTCCGGTGACGTCGAAGCGGCTGCCTCATGGCACAAGATCTCCACGCGCAAGAGCAGTGGTGTCTCGTTCCACTCGGGCAAGTACAAGTGGGAGGCCCCCGGGGCCAACCACGGCGCCTTCCACTGGAAGGGCTGGCTCAAGGACACCAGCGCGGGTGACGGGCACAACGTCTACGTGCAGGTGAAGGCCGAGGGCCACGACTGGAACCGCTTCAACGGCAAGCAGAAGAAGTCCGTCTGGAAGGACTACCTCGTGTGGGCCCCGGCCGACCGCTACACGGACGACGCCCGGATACGTTCCTGCCGTGACCGCGGCTCGTTCCACCCGGACAACTGCTCGCCCACCAAGCACTACCAGCGCTGACCACGCACCCTCGCGGGCCCCGAGTCCTGTACTCGGGGCCCGCCTGGGACATTGGGGGAACAAGAGAATGAGCACGTCAGAAGTTCTGGCAGCCACGGGAGTTGACCTCTCCTACGGCGCCACACACGCGGTGCGGGACGCGCATATCGTCCTCGGCAGAGGCGAGGTCGCGGCGATCACCGGGGCCAGCGGGTCCGGCAAGTCCTCGCTGCTGTACTGCCTGGCGGGAGTGTTGCCGGCGACGCGCGGGCGGATCGAGTTCGAGAAGCGTTCCTACGGCGACCTCGACGACGAGGAGATCAGCACGCTGCGCCGTGAGCGGTTCGGATTCGTCTTCCAGTACGGGGAGTTGCTCCCCGAGCTGACCATCGAGGAGAACACCGCGCTGCCGCTGCGCCTGGCCGGCAAGAAGAAGGGGCCCGCGCTCGCGGCCGCTGCTGAGGTCCTCGACCGCCTCGGGATCGGGGACCTGCGTGAGCGACGCCCCTCCCAGGTGTCCGGCGGGCAGAGCCAGCGCGTCGCCGTGGCGCGCGCACTGGTGCACCGGCCCGCCGTCGTCTTCGCCGACGAGCCCACCGGATCGCTCGACAGCGCCAACGCCGCCGCCGTACTGCAGGAGTTCCTGTCCCTGGCCCGCTCCCAGGGAACCGCGGTGCTCCTGGTCACCCACGACCCGGCGGTGGCCGCCCAGGCCGACCGCAACTACACCATGACCGACGGAACCCTCCAGCTCGCCGGGGCCGCCGCGTGAAGGAGTTCCTGCTCGGCCTCCGGCTGCTCCTCGGGTCCGGGCGGGGCACCCGGGCACGCTTTCTGCTCATGACCGTCGGCGGCTCACTCGGGGTCTGCTGCCTCGCGCTCGTGCTGACCATCCCGGCGATCCTGGACGCGCGCGACGGCCGGTCCGGCGACCGGTCGCCGGTCGTCTTCGCGGGCAAGCCGGAGCAGAACCGCACCTTGGTCCTCGAGCGGTCCGACCCGCACGGCTCACGCCCGTTCCACCGTGTCTTCATCGCACCCGGCAGCAAGGACACCCCCGCACCGCCGCCCGGCCTCGACCAACTCCCCGCGCCCGGCGAGGTGTTCGTCTCCCCGGCCCTCGCCGAACAGCTCGACCGCGAGCCCGCCCTGAAGGGACTGCTGCCCGGCCGCGTGCAGGGGACCGTCTCCCCGGCCGGCCTCACGGACCCGAACGAGCTGTACGCGTACGTCGGCATCACACCCGACAAGGTCACCGGCTTCGAGAGCACCCGCGCGCTCAGGGGCTTCGGCAAGGACTACGCGGCCGTGCCCACTGTCGAGCCCTCCACGCTCGACATCCTGCGTTTCACTCTCGGCACGCTGGTGCTCCTGCCGCTCGCCGTCTTCCTGTCCGTCTGCGCCAGGCTCTCCGCGGCCAGCCGCAACCGGCGCCTCGCCGCGCTCCGGCTGCTCGGTCTGAGCACCAAGGGCACCCAGCGGGTCAACGCCGCCGAGACGGTGGTCGCCGCGGTGTTCGGGGCGCTGCTCGGCCTGGCCGAGTTCTGGCTGCTCAACCAGGTCATGGCCAACACCGGTCTGCCCGGCCTGAAGTGGTATCCGGACGACGGCGCGCTCTCCCCCGTCACCCTGGCGATCTGTCTGCTCGGCTGCCCGGCGCTCGCCTGGTTCGTCGGCCGGGCCAGCGCACGTGCCGCCGCGGCCAACCCGCTGGGCGCCCGCCGCACTGCGGCGCCCCGGCCGCCGCGGATGTGGGGCGGGCTGCTGCTCGTCACCGGCCTGGGCATCGTCATCGGCTACTGCGCGACCGGGCTCACCGACAACCCGGCCCAGAGCACCGGCGTCAACACCCTCCTCGTACCGCTCGGGGTACTGCTCACCGGATTCGGCCTCGTCCTGACGATGCCGCTGCTGTCGTACGCTCTCGCCAAGCGCCTCGCCCGGTCCCGTTCGCTCACCCTCAACCTGGCGATGCGCCGCAACGAGGTGGAACCGGGCAGCGCCATGCGCGTGGTCACCGGTCTGGTGCTGCTCGTCTTCTCGGCGTCCCTCGCGCAGGGCGTCCTCGTCGAGGAGGACCAGATCCTGCGGCCGAGCTCGCCGTCCCAGGAGTACACCCTGTCGCTGTCCGGCCTCAGCACCCAACAGCAGCACCGGCTCCGTGAGATCCCCGAGCTGCGGGCCCACGCGATGGTGATGGAGCCACCGTTCGACCCCGAGAGCGAAGGCCCGGCCATTCCCGCCCGTGCCCTGGTCGCCACCTGCGGGCAGTTGGAGAAGATGGTGGTCCGGGTGGAGGGCTGCGTGGACGGCGAGGTGCTTCATCTCGTCGACCCGGATCTGCCGGAAGAGACGATCGCGGGCTCGACGATCCGGCTGAAGCAGGGTGACCGGCGTACCTCGATCAAGGTCGACGTGCCCGACCGGAAGGTCGCGTACGCCGGTCACGATGTGACCGCCATCGACGCACCGGTGCTGTACCCGCCGTCCAGGATCCCCGCCGGGGCCGTGCCCGCTTCCGGCAGCCTGATCCTCGCCAGCACGTCCGACCCGGAGACGGTACGGACGGTCCTCGACCGGATCGGAGCCATCGCGCCCACCGCGGATGTCGACCCCGTCGGCATCAACATCGACGCCCTGCAGCAGATCACCGTCATCGAGACACTGCTCGCCGTCGGCATGATCATGGGCCTGGTGATCGGTGCCGCCGCCTTCCTGGTCTCCGCCACCGACCGGGCCGTGGAGCGCCGCCCGCAGGTCACGGCCCTCGCCCTCATCGGCGCCCGGCCGCGCGTCCTCCGGCTCGTCCAGTGCCTGCAGGTCGTCCTGCCGCTCACCCTCGGCCTGGTGCTCGCGCTCGTCACCGGAAAGCTGGCCGAGTCCTCGTATCTGGTGACGGGCGGCGGCGAGGTCTTCTGGGACACTGCGGGTGTCCCGCTGCTCGCGCTTGCGGCCGTCAGCGTCCTGGTCGTGGCGGTACTCGGCACGTTGCCGCTGGTCGGCCGCCGGATCAATCCGGAACTGATCCGGCGCGACTGAGGGGAAACCCTCTGCGTGGTGCCCAAAGGTCCCGTGTGTGGTGTCCAAAGGTCCCGTCGTCCGCCCGGAC
Organism: Streptomyces boluensis; assembly: GCF_009908195.1. GTDB lineage: Bacteria > Actinomycetota > Actinomycetes > Streptomycetales > Streptomycetaceae > Streptomyces > Streptomyces boluensis. Next base: position 6,057 of record NZ_JAAAHS010000298.1, read on the forward strand.
GGCGGGACCTCGCCGTTTCCGGCCGGGACCTCTCCGTCGCCGGCCCGGAGCGGCGAGGGTCAAGCGGACGCAATGTGCTGCGCGAACCCTTGCTGGCCCAACTTCCATACTGTAGACAATATTTCGTCGACACCGTGCGAACAGCGTGCGACTCCCTTGAAGCCCTCCCGGTGCTTCAACTCCTCGGTCCCCTCAACCGACAGGAGCCACACCGTGAAAGTCGCAGTTCTCGGCGCCGGAGCGATCGGCGCCTACGTCGGAGCCGCGCTGCACCGCGCCGGCGCCGATGTCCATCTCGTCGCCCGTGGACCGCACTTGGCGGCCATGAGGCAGCACGGAGTGCGGGTGCTCTCCCCTCGCGGGGACTTCACCGCGCGGCCGCACTGCACCGACGACCCGGCCGAGATCGGCCCGGTCGACCATGTCTTCCTGGGACTCAAGGCCACCTCGTACGCGGCGTGCGGGCCGCTCGTGGCGCCTCTGCTCCAGGAGCACACCAGCGTGATCGCCGCCCAGAACGGCATCCCCTGGTGGTACTTCCACCGGCACGGCGGCCCGCACGACGGCCACCGGGTCGAGAGCGTCGACCCCGGCGGCTCGGTCAGCGCGGTCCTCGCCCCCGAACGCGCCATCGGCTGTGTCGTGTACGCGGCCACGGAACTCGAAGGGCCGGGCGTCGTACGGCACTTGGAGGGCACCCGGTTCTCGATCGGCGAGCCCGACCGGTCCGTGTCGAAACGGTGCCTGGAGTTCAGCGAGGCCATGCACACCGGCGGCCTGAAGTGTCCCGTGGAGCCCGAACTCCGCGACGACATCTGGATCAAGCTGCTCGGCAACATCTCGTTCAACCCGATCAGCGCCCTGACCCGGGCCACCATGCGCCAGATGTGCCTGCACGGCACCACGCGCGAGGTGATCGAGCAGATGATGCGGGAGACCCTGGCCGTCGCGCACACGCTCGGCTGCCGGCCCGCCATCTCGGTGGAGAAGCGCATCGCGGGCGCCGAACGCGTCGGCGACCACCGCACCTCGACCCTCCAGGACCTGGAGAAGGGCAAACCCCTGGAACTGGACGTGCTGCTCGCCGCAGTCGTGGAACTCGCGGGCATCACCGGGGTGCCCGTGCCCACACTCCGTACCGTGCACGCCCTGTCCGACCTGCTCGCCACCGGAACCAGCAGAGGACCCGCCCCGCCGACAAGGAGCGCGGCATGAAGAAACGCGACCGCACACCCAAGACGTACAAACGGCTCACCCATCCCCTGGTCCGCGACGAGAAGGGCGGGCCGCTGCGCCCGGCCACCTGGGACGAGGCACTCGCCAGAGCCGCCGACGGCTTCCGGCACGCGCGCGTGGAGCACGGCCCCGACGCGTTCGCGATGCTCTCCTGCGCCCGCGCGACCAACGAAATGAACTACGTGGCACAGAAGTTCACACGCGTGGTCATGGGCACCAACAACGTGGACTCCTGCAACCGCACCTGCCACGCCCCCAGCGTGGCGGGCCTGTCCGCGGTGTTCGGCTCGGGCGGCGGCACCTCCTCGTACGAGGAGGTCGAGCACACCGACCTGATCGTGATGTGGGGCTCCAACGCCCGCTTCGCGCACCCGATCTTCTTCCAGCACGTACTGAAGGGGATACGCAACGGGGCGCGGATGTACGCGGTCGACCCGCGCCGCACCTCGACCGCCGAGTGGGCGGAGTCCTGGCTCGGGCCGAACGTGGGCACCGACATCCCGCTCGCGCACGCCGTGGGCCGCGAGATCATCCACGCGGGCCTGCACAACCAGGCCTTCGTCGAGCGCGCGACCAGCGGCTTCGAGGAGTACCGCGCCCTGGTCGAACCCTGGACGCTCTCCCTCGCCGAGAAGGTCACCGGAGTCCCGGCCGCCGCGATCCGCGACCTCGCACACGCCTACGCCACCGCCGAACGCGCCCAACTCTGCTGGACGTTGGGCATCACCGAGCACCACAACGGCACCGACAACGTCCGCGCCCTCATCAACCTGTCGCTCCTGACCGGCCACGTCGGACGGTACGGGGCGGGGGTGCAGCCACTGCGCGGCCAGAACAACGTGCAGGGCGGCGGCGACATGGGGGCCATCCCCAACCGGCTCCCCGGCTTCCAGGACATCCTCGACGACGGCCACCGCGCCAAGTTCGAGTCCGCCTGGGACACGGTGATCCAGCCCAAGTACGGGATGACGCTGACCGACATGTTCGAGGCGATGGAGCACGGCGCGCTCAAGGCCGTCTACTGCATCGGCGAGAACCCGGCCCAGTCGGAGGCCGACAGCGAACAGGCGATCCGCCGCCTGACCGCCCTCGACCACCTCGTCGTCCAGGACATCTTCCTCACGAAGACCGCCGAACTCGCGGACGTCGTACTCCCCGCCACGGCCTCCTGGGCGGAAGCCGACGGCACAACCACCAACAGCGAACGGCGAGTTCAGCGCGTACGGGCCGCGCTCGCCCCGCCCGGCGAGGCCCGCGAGGACATCGACATCATCTGCGAGATCGCCGAACGCCTGGGCCACGCCTGGAAGTTCGCGGACGCCGAGTCGGTCTGGAACGAGCTGCGCTCCCTCTCCCCCGACCACTTCGGCATGACGTACGACCGCCTGGAGGACCACCAGGGCCTCCAGTGGCCCTGCCCCGACCTGGAGCAGCTCCCGTCGAGCTTCCTGCACGGCCGCCTATGGGAACAGGACCCCGAACTCCGGGGCCCACGGGCGGCGTTCGGCCTCGTCGACCACGACCCGCCGGTGGACCTCACCGACGAGTCGTACCCGCTGCGCCTCACCACGGGGCGGCGCCTCGACTCCTACAACACCGGGGTGCAGAGCAGCGGTTTCGCCTCTCCGCTGCGGCGCGGCGAGTACGTCGAGCTGTGCCCGGAGGACGCGGAGCACTACGGCGTCGTGGTGGGCGAGGAGGTACGGGTCGCGTCCCGGCGCGGCACGGTCGTCGCGCCGGTCTGGGTCGACCCCGGCCTGCGCCCCGGCCTCGCCTTCATGACCATGCACTTCCCCGACGAGGTGGACACCAACGCACTCACGATCGAGGCGAACTGCCCGATCGCGGGGACGGCGGAGTTCAAGGCGTCGGCGATCCGGATCGAGAAGCTGCCCGTCACGGCCGTGAGGAGCTGAGGCGTCCGATGGACCTGCACTTCGGTGACAGCAAGCCGACCGACGAGGAGCGCGCCGCGATCGACGCGCTCCTCGGCCCGCCCGAGTCGGCCTGGGAGGGCGCCGCGGACCGCCCGGACGCGGATCTGCGCTGGGCGCGCGGGGGCCGGGCGGCACGGGAACGGCGCGATCTGCTGTTGCCGGGGCTGCACGCGGTGAACGACCGCGTCGGCTGGATCAGCGAGGGCGCCCTCGACTACCTGTGCAGGCGGCTCACGGTGCCGCCCGCGGAGGCGTACGGGGTGGCGAGCTTCTACGCGATGTTCGCGCTGCGGCCGCGCCCGGCGACGGTGGTGCAGGTCTGCACGGACCTGGCGTGCGCGGCGCGGGGGTCTGCCGAGCTCTGCTCGGAGCTCAAGTCCCGTTTGGGAGCGCCTGGTTCACCCGCCGACGGTGCGATCTGGGAGGAGAGCCCGTGCCTGGGCCTGTGCGAGCGGGCTCCGGCGGCGCTGGTGGTGCGGGCGGGTACGGGTGCGCCTGCGG
>NZ_JAAAHS010000299.1 GCF_009908195.1 Streptomyces boluensis
CCCCCTCCACACCCTGCCCCGGCATGACACCCCCCGTGCCTATGGTCCTCGCCCGGCGTTTTCGAGGCTATCGCAGCGCGATGACAGGACGACGGCCCGAAGCCCCCGCTCTGCTCAGAGCCGAGCACCCGGCCGGCCGGCTCGACTTCGTGGGTGACCCGCAATACCTGGCGGAGATCGACTCCAGCGGCGAGGAAAGCGGCACGCGCCGCCGGTCAAACGGAAAGGAACAGCCCCTCACGCGTCACTGCAGGTGAGAGGCTATGTGCGCCCCCGGCAGGACTCGAACCTGCGGCCAAGCGCTTAGAAGGCGCCTGCTCTATCCACTGAGCTACGGGGGCCGGATGGCGGCCGGTGGCCTGGAGCCCGGATGTGGGGGAGATCCGTGACCTTGCCGATGACAAGGATAGGGCTCCAGGGTCCTTGTCCCGGTTGCTTCGCCTCCGCGCCGCGATGTGGAGGTTCGGTGAAGCGGTCCCGATAATCGCAGGCAGGTACGAATTCTGCAGCGCTTTTCGCGTCTCGCGCCTCGGGTGTTGTGCACTCGTTATGCCTGTGTCCACAGACGTCCCGTCTGTCTCAAGTGTCCGATCGGCGCGCAGAGGGCTCATATCCTTCAGAAAGCCGCCAAAATTGGGCATTCTTCGCATGTGGTGACCTTGGACGTACGGCCTCAGCTGCTCGATGCACTCTCCGCCCTGCGCGACCGTGTCGCCTCCGCACGCTTTCCACTCCCACTGGCGGGCGCGCCACGCGCGCGTGCCAACCGGGACGAGCTGCTCAGGCAGCTCGACGACTATCTGGTGCCCCGTCTGCGGCAGCCCGAGGCGCCGCTGCTCGCCGTCATCGGCGGCTCGACGGGGGCCGGCAAGTCGACGCTGGTCAACTCCCTTGTGGGGCGGCAGGTCAGCGAGGCGGGGGTACTGCGGCCGACGACACGTACACCGGTATTGGTGTGCAACCCGGAGGACCACCACTGGTTCGCGGGACTGCGCGTGCTGCCCGAGCTCACCCGCGAATGGACGCCAGGACAGGACGAGCCGCGCGGGCGCCGCGACAAGGAACCGCAGCCGGGCGCCGAGCCGGGTGAGCGGGTGCTGCGCGTCGAGACGGCGGCCACCATGCCGTTGGGGCTCGCCCTGCTCGACGCACCCGACATCGACTCCTTGATCGCCGGGAACCGGGAACTCGCCGCCGAGTTGATGTGCGCCGCCGACGTCTGGGTCATGGTGACGACCGCCTCGCGGTACGCCGACGCCGTGCCCTGGCACCTGCTGCGCACCGCCAAGGAGTACGACGCCACCCTGGTGTCCGTCCTCGACCGGGTGCCGCACCAGGTCCTGGCCGAGGTGTCGAAGCAGTACGGCGCGCTGCTCACCAAGGCCGGGCTCGGTGAGGTGCCCCGGTTCACGATCCCCGAACTGCCCGAGTCCGCGGGCGGCGGCGGGCTGTTGCCGGCCACCGCCGTGGCGCCGCTGCGGGCCTGGCTCACGCACCGTGCCCAGGACCCGGCCGCCCGCGCCGACGCCATGAGCCGCACCGCGTCGGGGCTGCTCGCCTCGCTGGACTCGCGGATGCCCGAACTCGCGGGTGCGGTCTCCGCCCAGTACGCGGCCTCGCTGCGCCTCACCGCCGCCGTCGACGAGGCGTACGACGCCGAACACGCGCGCGTGCGGGGCCGTTTGCAGGCCGGCGGGGTCCTCGCCGGCACCGCCCTCAGCCGCTGGCGCAGCTACCCCCTGGACTGCAGCGCCGGGGAACTCCTCGACGCGATCGTGGAGAGCCTCGCCGCGCTGCTGCTGTGCTCCGTATCGGCGGCCGGGCAGCGCATCGACGAGCGGTGGCACCGCGAGCCCGCGGCCGCCGCCGGAGAGCTCGCCGAGCGCGAAGCGGAGAGCGAGAGCGCCGAGCACCGGATCGGCCTGGAGGCGCGCCGCTGGCGCCGCGTCCTCGAGGAGTACGCGGAGGAACAGGTGCGCGGCCTGGAGAACCCGCCCGACGCAGAAGCGGTCACCGCGCTCCTCGCCACGGCCCTGCTCGGCGGCCGCAGGGCCCGCTCCGCCGGGGAGGCGCTGGCCGAGCGGATCGGCGCGCACGCCGCGCTCAGGCTGCGCGACCGCGGTGGGCGCCTGCTCACCTCGTGCGTCGAGAAGGTGCTGCGCACCGAACGCGACCGCAGGGTCGCCCCGCTCGACGCCCTCGAAATCCAACCGGAATCGCAGGCCGAACTCATCGCCGCGCTGTCCGTACTGAAGAAGGAGAGGTGACCGCGGTGACTGCTGTCACTGACCGCACCAGCGGCCAGGAACCCGTAGAACCGGCCGCGAAGGACACCGCAGGGGCGGACGCCCCGGCGTCGGGCTCCAGCACGGAAGCGGAACGCGGCACCCTGGCGAAGAACGGCACCCGAGAAGCGCCGGACCGGCGCCACGCGCGCGTGCGCAACGGCAGCGCCGCCGGGGACGCGACCGCCGAAGGCGACGCGGAACGTGGCTGGGACGACGGCCTGATCGCCCGCCGCGTGGGCGACGCGACCGAAGGCGCGGACGGTACGGGCGCGCCCGCGCGCGTGGAGGCCTTCGACCAGGAGGCGGACGGCGACGGCGATCCGCACAGCGCCGCGCACCAGCCTGAGCTGCTCACCAGGCTCGACGCCCTGCGGGAACTGGTCGGCCTGTCCCGTACCCGGCTCGACGGCCGAACCCTCGCGGAGGCGGGCCGCGTCCTCGACCAGGCCGCCGCCCGGCGCGGGCTCTCCGACCGGCACACCGTGGTCGCCATCGCGGGCGCCACCGGCAGCGGAAAGTCGACGCTGTTCAACGCCCTTGCCGGAGTGGCCATTTCCGACACAGGAGTGCGCCGCCCGACCACCGCCGCCCCCATCGCGTGCAGTTGGACCGACGGCGCCGCCGGACTGCTCGACCGCCTGACCATCCCGGGCCGGCTGCGCCGCAGGCCCCTCCAGCACACCTCCCAGGGGCCCGATCTGGAGGGCCTGGTCCTGGTCGACCTGCCGGACCACGACTCGGCGGCCGTCGAGCACCGCGAGCACGTGGACCGCATCCTCACCCTGGTGGACGCCGTGATCTGGGTCGTCGACCCGGAGAAGTACGCCGACGCAGTCCTGCACGAGCGCTATCTGCGCCCGATGGCAAGCCACGCCGAGGTCAGCTTCGTGATCCTCAACCAGACCGACCGGCTCCCCGGGGACGCCGCCGACCAGGTCCTCGACGACCTGCGCCGGCTCCTCGACGAGGACGGCATCGCGCTCGGCGAGCACGGTGAACCGGGCGCCACCGTGCTCGCGCTCTCCGCGCTCACCGGCGACGGCGTCGGTGAACTGCGGGAGGTGCTCGGCCAGTTCGTCACCGAGCGCGGCGCCGCGGCCCGCCGTATCTCCGCCGACCTGGACGCCGCCGCGGCCCGGCTGCGCCCCGTCTACGCGGCCGGGCGGCGCGTGGGGCTCAGCGAGCGGGCCCGCGAGGAGTTCTCCGACCGGCTCGCCGACGCGGTCGGCGCCGCGGCCGCCGGGCAGGCGGCCGAGCGCGCCTGGCGCCGGAACGCGGGCAAGGCCTGCGGCACCCCGTGGCTGCGCCTGTGGCGCTGGTACGAGGCGCAGCGCGCCCCCGGCCTGCGCGCGAGGCCGGCCACCAGCGCACCCGCCGACGAGGAGGCCACCGCCCGCCAGCGCGTCGAACAGGCGGTACGCACCGTCGGTGACGAAGCGGCGGCCGGGCTTCCGGCGCCCTGGGCGCACTCCGTCAAGGACGCCGCGGCACGCGGTGCGCACGGCTTGCCGGAGGCGCTCGACGACCTGGCGATGACGGCCGCGTCCCCTGCCAGGCGCCCGCCGCGGCCCGGCTGGTGGCCGCTCGCGGTGCTCGCCCAGGCTTCGATGACGCTCCTTCAGATCGTCGGCGGGCTCTGGCTGTTGGGGCAGGTCATCGGCGTCCTCACGCCCAACCTCGGCTCGCCCGTACTGCTCATGATCGCCGGCATCGTGGGCGGCCCCGGCGTCGAGTGGGCCTGCCGGATGGCGGCGCGCGGGCCCGCCCGGCGGTACGGCGTCGAGGCCGAGCGGAAACTCCGCGAGGCCGCCGCCGCGTGCGGCCGGGCCCAGGTGCTCGACCCGGTCGCGGCCGAGCTGCTGCGCTACCGGGAGGTGCGCGAGCAGTACGTGAAGGTCACCGGGTCCGCCGGGGCCGGTCCTTCGGTCGCGATGGGGTCCCTGGGGACCATGGGGACGCTGGGCTCGGCGCGGTCCGCCGGCTCTGGGGCATCGGGGTCATCGGGGGCGTCGGGAAAGCGGACGGCCACGGTCGGGTGACGGAGTTGTCCACAACCGGCGAGTAGTCCACAGGCCGGAGCGGGCTCGTCTCGCGGGTCGCATTCTGGAGATCGCGGCAGATCGCCGATCGGTCTCTGCGACACCGTGCGGGACGGGCCCGTTCGTGTGTGCGGGCCGGCGGCCGGGCCCTCGCGGTCCGGCTCAGGGAGGGGGACGAGATGAACGAGACGATGGTGACGGTCGTGGGGAACGTCGCGACGAAGCCGGTCTTCCGGGAGACATCGAACGGCCCGGTGGTGCGCTTCCGCCTCGCCGCGACCGCCCGGTTCTTCGACCGCGGGACGCAGGACTGGAAGGACGGGCACACCAACTTCTTCACGGTGTGGGCCTGGCGCTCCCTCGCGGCGAACGTGGCGTCGTCGGTGTCGGTCGGTGAACCCCTGTTGGTACGCGGCCGGTTGAAGGTGCGGAGCGAGGAGCGCGGCGGCCAGTCGTGGACATCGGCGGACATCGAGGCGTCCGCGCTCGGCCACGACCTGTCACGGGGTACGTCGGCGTTCCGCCGCACGAACCGCAGCGAGACGTACGCCGGCCCGGCGACGGCGGCGGGGACATCCGCGGGCACGGGTGCGGGGGCCGCGACGGCGGCCACTCCGTCCCAACAGCCGGACGACGAGCCGCAGTTCGAGCTGCCACCGCCCCGGCCCGAGCGCGAGCCCGAACCGGCCGCGTAGCGCGCCACGATGGGGTATTTGTCGATAACGGCAGGTCACAAGTCGTTGCCTGCGATAACGATTCCGAGTCGGAACAGTTATCTGATGGCATGACAGGGATTCGAGGTGCGGCGGGCTTCATAGGATGCCGGGCGTAACTCACGGGGCAGTTGATGCTGCTGGCGGGACCACACCCCCCATGACCCCCCATGCGAACGGGTCCCGCCCGGAGGGGAATTCAGTGTTTTCTTCGTTCTCAGTACGTCGGCGTGGTGTCGCTCGCCTCGCCGTCGCGGCCCTCGTGTCCGGCCTGGTCGCGGCCGGCGCGACCGTGGGCGCGAGCCCGGCCGTCGCCGACGAGGTCCCGCAGCACCAGGGAGGTGCGACCGCGACCCTGGGCGGACTGAAGACGTACGGCCAGGCAGTCATCCGCGAGGACGGCGAGCAGCAGCGGATCTCCGCGGGTCTCTTCGAGATGGCCGTGGACGACGGCGGCACGCTGCAGACGTACTGCATAGACGTCCACAACCCGACCCAGAAGGACGCGAAGTACCAGGAGACCCCCTGGAGCGCGACCTCGCTGAACAACAACGCGCAGGCGGGCAAGATCCGTTGGATCCTGCAGAACTCCTACCCGCAGGTCAACGACCTCGCGGCACTGGCCAAGAAGGCCGGTGCCCGGGGGCTGACCGAGCAGGCCGCGGCGTCCGGTACCCAGGTCGCGATCTGGCGGTACTCGGACGGCGCCGACGTGGAGGCGCTCGACCCGCAGGCCGAGAAGCTCGCGGACTACCTCCAGAAGAACGCCCGCGACCTCCCCGAGCCCAAGGCGTCCCTGTCCCTGGACCCGCCCGCGGTCTCGGGCAGGTCGGGTGAGCGCATCGGTCCCGTCACCGTACGGACCAACGCGCAGAGCGTCACCGTCGCCCCGCCCGCGGACGCCGCGGTGAGCGGCGTGAAGATCGTCGGCAAGGACGGCAAGCCCCGCACCTCCGCGGCCAACGGGCACCAGCTGTACTTCGACGTCCCCGAGGACGCCCCCGCCGGTACCGCGGCGCTGACCCTCCAGGCGTCGACCACGGTGCCCGTGGGCCGGGCCTTCGCCTCTGAGACCAAGAGCCAGACCCAGATCCTGGCCGGGTCCAGCGAGTCGACCGTGTCGGCCACGGCCACCGCGCACTGGGCGGAGCAGGGGGCGATACCCGCCCTGTCCGCGCAGCGGAACTGCGCCAAGGGCGGCGTGGACATCACGGCGGCCAACAAGGGCGACCAGCCGTTCACCTTCCAGCTGATGGGCGTCAAGCACACCATCGCGGCCGGGGCGTCACAGACGGTCACGATCCCCCTCCAGGAGGACCAGGCCTACGACTTCACGATCACCGGGCCGAACGGCTTCGAGAAGCGGTTCAAGGGCGTCCTCGACTGCCGTACCGCGGGCGGCGCCGACGACGGCAGCGCCTCGCCCTCGTCCCAGCCGAGCCCCGCGTCGGCGGGCGGTACCGGCGCGGGCAACGGCCCGGACCTCGCCGAGACCGGCAGCTCCAACGCCACCCCGATCATCGCGGGCATAGCCATCGCCCTGGTCGTCGTCGGCGGCGGCGCGGTGTTCCTGCTCCGCAAGAAGAAGGACGAGGCGGGCGAGTAGCACCCCGATCGACGCCCCGATCGACCCACCCGAGCCCCTCGGCCCCGCCGCTCACGCACGCGGGGCCGAGGCGCATCAGGGGGTCGGGGTGACCGGTGGCGACGATCGGTAACAGATCAGCTGTGACGGTGGCGCGACAACCGCCAGGTCAGGGGCCATCCCCCATATGGGTTTCCTACCAGCGGTAGCCGTCAGGCAAGATGGGGTGTATCTGCCCACTTCCAGTTCTGCCGGACGGTTTCTCTTGGCTGAGTACATCTACACGATGCGCAAGACGCGCAAGGCGCACGGCGACAAGGTGATCCTTGACGACGTCACGCTGAGCTTTCTCCCCGGCGCGAAGATCGGTGTGGTCGGACCGAACGGCGCCGGTAAGTCGACGGTGCTGAAGATCATGGCCGGTCTTGAGCAGCCGTCGAACGGTGACGCGTTCCTCTCGCCCGGCTACAGCGTCGGCATCCTGCTCCAGGAGCCCCCGCTGAACGAGGAGAAGACGGTCCTGGAGAACGTCCAGGACGGCGTCGCCGAGGTCAAGGGCAAGCTCGACCGGTTCAACGAGATCGCTGAGCAGATGGCGACCGACTACACCGACGAGCTGATGGAGGAGATGGGCAAGCTCCAGGAGGAGCTCGACCACTCCAACGCCTGGGACCTGGACGCCCAGCTCGAGCAGGCCATGGACGCCCTGGGCTGCCCGCCCGGCGACTGGCCGGTCACCAACCTCTCCGGTGGTGAGAAGCGCCGCGTCGCCCTCTGCAAGCTGCTGCTCGAGGCGCCCGACCTGCTGCTCCTCGACGAGCCCACCAACCACCTGGACGCCGAGTCCGTGCAGTGGCTGGAGGCGCACCTCGCCAAGTACGCCGGCACCGTCGTAGCCATCACCCACGACCGGTACTTCCTGGACAACGTCGCGGGCTGGATCCTGGAGCTCGACCGCGGCCGCGCCATCGGCTACGAGGGCAACTACTCCACGTACCTGGAGACCAAGCAGACCCGTCTCAAGGTCGAGGGCCAGAAGGACGCCAAGCGCGCCAAGCGGCTCAAGGAAGAACTCGACTGGGTGCGGTCCAACGCCAAGGGGCGGCAGGCCAAGTCCAAGGCCCGCCTGGCGCGTTACGAGGAGATGGCCGCCGAGGCGGACAAGATGCGGAAGCTGGACTTCGAGGAGATCCAGATTCCGCCGGGCCCGCGGCTCGGCAGCGTCGTGGTCGAGGTCAACAACCTCTCCAAGGGCTTCGGCGACAAGATGCTCATCGATGACCTCAGCTTCACGCTGCCGCGCAACGGCATCGTGGGCGTCATCGGTCCGAACGGCGCGGGCAAGACCACGCTGTTCAAGATGATCCAGGGCTTCGAGAACCCCGACTCCGGCGAGATCAAGGTCGGCGAGACCGTCAAGATCTCCTACGTCGACCAGTCGCGCGGGAACATCGACCCGAAGAAGACGCTGTGGGCCGTCGTCTCGGACGAGCTGGACTACATCAACGTCGGCCATGTCGAGATGCCGTCGCGGGCGTACGTCTCCGCGTTCGGCTTCAAGGGCCCGGACCAGCAGAAGCCCGCGGGCGTGCTCTCCGGCGGTGAGCGCAACCGCCTGAACCTCGCGCTCACCCTCAAGCAGGGCGGCAACCTGCTGCTCCTCGACGAACCGACGAACGACCTGGATGTCGAGACCCTGTCCTCCCTGGAGAACGCGCTGCTCGAGTTCCCGGGTGCCGCCGTGGTCGTCTCCCACGACCGCTGGTTCCTGGACCGAGTGGCCACGCACATCCTGGCGTACGAGGGCGACTCCAAGTGGTTCTGGTTCGAGGGCAACTTCGAGTCGTACGAGAAGAACAAGATCGAGCGGCTCGGTCCGGACGCGGCGCGTCCGCACCGTGCCACGTACAAGAAGCTCACGCGAGGCTGAGGTCGATCCTGTGACCAGGCACATCTACTCCTGCCCGCTGCGCTGGTCGGACATGGACGCCTTCGGGCATGTCAACAACGCGGTCTTCGTGCGGTACTTGGAAGAAGCGCGCATCGACTTCATGTTCCGGCTCGCGCCGGGCGACGGCTCGCCCTCGTTCTCCGGCGGTTCCGTCGTGGCCCGCCACGAGATCGACTACGTACGGCCCCTGGTGCACCGGCACGAGCCGGTGACCATCGAGCTGTGGGTGACGAAGATAGGCGCGGCCTCGCTCACCATCGCGTACGAGGTCAAGGACCCGGATCAGGTGTATGTCCGGGCGTCGACGGTGGTCGTGCCGTTCAACCTGGAGGCGCAGGTGCCGCGCCGGATCTCCGCCGAGGAGAAGTCGTTCCTCCTGGAGTACCTGGACGACGACACTTCGGGGGCGCTTGCCGCATGACGGCCGCGCCGCTGCACTTCGCCGACGCCGGGGAGGCGGCCGATCTGGCCGCCTTCCTGGCCCGGCTGATCCACTACGACAAGGCCGCGGCGGTACGGCTGCAGGCCGGTGGCGGCGCGCTCGCCGTGTTCGGGCGGCCGCCGTCGTTCGAGGTGCTCGCCATCCGCGCGGCACGGCTCAGCGGTCCTCACGACCTCGATGTCACCGTCTCCGCCGGTGAACTCCTCGAAGGGATCGACGAGTCGGCGGGTACGGCAGCCGTGCCGGAGCCCGTCACCGGTCCGCCGTGGGCCGGGGTGCTGCCCCCGCGCGGCGGCTGGCAGCAGGTCCCCGGACTGCCCGGACTCGACGCGGTGCGCCGCGCGGTGGGTGTCGCGGTCGGTGAATTCCGGGCGCGTACCGAGGAGTTGGACCCGGAGAAGCGCACGCGGGGCGAGCTGGACCGGATCGGCCGCGAGATCTGGTCGCGACCCGTCGGCGACACCGAACTGCCGGTGCGGGCCGCGCACGCGGCGCAGGCCCTCGGCTTCCTGCGCCCCGCGACCGGCCCTGAGGGCGAGCCCGCGCTGTTCTCCTCGGGCGCGTGGCTCAGGCTGCGCACGCCGTACGGCTCGATCGCCGTGCGCAGGGCGGGAGCCGGGGCGCTCAGCGTGACGCCCGCCTAGCTTCTCGGCACGGGAACAGATACGGCGAGGGGCCGCTCCGTACGCGTAC
>NZ_JAAAHS010000003.1 GCF_009908195.1 Streptomyces boluensis
GTGGTCAGCCGTACGCCGCGGCCGAGGAGGCGCCGTCGGGCGACGAACCCGAGCGCGCCGTCCTGCGTCCACATGCCACCGATGAGCATCGAACGCCTCGACCAGCCACGGGGGTTGGCGGAGCGCAGCAGGTCCACGGGATGGCGCAGCATCTCCTTGAGCAGGCCAAGGGGTCGGGTCAGCCGGGTGCCGTCGCCGCTGAGCGGGACGAAGAGGAGCCCCATGGAGTCGGCGGCGCCGCCGTAGCCGACCGGCTCCAGATGCATGTCGTCGGTGGCCTGCAGGCTGCCGGAGATGGCGACGCCCTTGCTGAGGTCGGTGTTCGGGTCGCGGGCGGTGATCGCGCAGATCGACTCGGCGTTGGTGCGCACGTCGTGGCCGAGTCGCTCGCTCAGGGCGGGCAGCGATCCACGGTGGCGGCAGGTGGCGAGCAGTCGGGCCGTGCCCACCGCGCCCGCCGCGACGACCACACCGCGGGCGCGCAGCACGCGCGTGCCGCGGCGCACGGTGGAGCCGGGGCGGCGGGCGGTGATCGCGTAACCGTCCGAGCCGTCGGCGGCGCCGAGCGGGGTGATGTCGGTGACCTCGCGGTCGGGTTCGATGCGTGCGCCGCGCCGTTCGGCGAGCCACAGGTAGTTCTTGTCGAGGGTGTTCTTGGCGCCGACGCGGCAGCCGACCATGCAGCGCCCGCAGTCGGTGCAGCCGGTGCGCTCGGGGCCCTCGCCGTCGACGTACGGGTCGGGGACGGTGACGCCCGCCTTGCCGCGGAACACGCCGATGCGGGTGGCGTGGAAGCGGTCGGGCGGCAGGCGGAGGTCGTCGGCGACAGCGCGGGCCATGGCGTCGCGCGGGGAGGAGACGGGGGTGTCGACGACGCCGAGCATCCGCTCTGCGATGGCGTAGCAGCGGTCCAGATCGACGTGTTCGCCCACCGCCATGTCGAGGTGCTCGCGGAACGTCTCGCCGCGCCGGTACAGGGTCTGGGCGTAGACGAGGCTGCCGCCGCCGACCCCGGAGCTGCTGATGATCGACACGTCACGGAAGGCGCTGACCCGCAGGATGCCGCGCAGACCGAGCCGGGGCATCCAGAAGTAGCGGCGCAAGTCCCAGGTGGAGGCGGGGAGTTCGGAGGTGGGGTAGCGGCGCCCGGCCTCCAGGACGCAGACCCGGTATCCGCGCTCGGCGAGCCGCAGGGCGGCCACGCTGCCGCCGAAGCCGGAACCGATCACGACCCAGTCGTAGTCGAAGCCGCCTTCGCGCTCTTGCCCGGTACGAGATCCCATGCCCATCCCTTGCTCGTGGCGCCCGTCGGTCCCAGACGCGGACCGTACGAACGGTCAGTGTCGAGTGAATAACAGTCTCTGTTCGTCCGAAACTCTCGTCAAGGGGTCGGCGGCGCGCGCTGGCAGGGGAGTGCGTGGACGACGGCCGGTTCGCGGCGTGGTCGCGGACCGCTCGGGCGCGTCGAGGGGTTCCTGGCGGGGGTCTCCAGAAGGCTGAACCGTCAGGAGGCGGCCGCCGCCTCCGCGAGGCAGGTGCGGACCGTCTCGGCGACCTTGCCGTCGGGATCGCTGAGCCGGGCGAGTGCCGTGCGGCGGGTCAGCAGGCTGCCGAGGACCAAGTCCACGAAGGCGGAGCCGATCTCGTCGACGCTCTTCTCGCCCTCGGGGTCGAACCACGTCCAGGCCCACTGCGCCGAGCCGAACAGCAGCAAACTCTGCATCGGTACGTCCGTCTCGCGGAACACGCCGGACGCGGCTCCGTCCCGCATGACGCCGCGGACGAGCTCCAAGTACTCATCGCGCAGCCGGTCGCCCTCGGCGTGCATCTCCTGCCCGGCCAGGCGGACGCTCTCGCGCTGGAAGGCGACGGTGGCGTGCCGGTCGTGCACCTGGTAGCGCACGAACGCGTAGAGCAGACCGGCCAGTTGATCGGCAGGGGCGGACAGGCACTCGAGGATGCGGCGGGCCTCGGCGAGGCGGCGCTGCATGTACGACTCGTGGAGCACGGCGAGCAGCCGGTCCTTGGTGCCGTAGTGGTGCACGATCGTGCCCTTGGAGATGCCGAGCTCCTCGGCGATGTCCCCGAAGTTCGTGCCGTCGTAGCCGGATTCGGCCACCCGCCGGGTGAAGGACTCCAGGATCTGCACCGACTTGCCCGCAGCCGGGATGCCCCTGCGCTTCGTGGCCACGTTCCGCTCCTCTTCGATCCGCCCGTACACCCGTTCCGGGGGTCGCCCAGGCTATCGCGCGGTCTTGGCCGTCCGTACGGCCAAGGCTGTCGGCTCGGTCGACGGTGGGTCACCCGGAGGCGACCTCACGGCCTGCGCATGACCGTACGCACGGTCAATTTCTTTGTGACGCAAGCGTTGACTGTACGGTCGGTCAGTCTTACGGTGATGCGCGCCGCAGCCCACGACGAAGTGAGCCATAACGTGATCAAAACCATCAGACGGGTCGCGACCGTCGTCGCGACCCTCGGCGCCGTGCTCGCCGGATCCCTCGCCCCGCCCGCCCAGGCGGACACCGCCGGCGAGGGGCCGCCGCTCACCCAGCCGGAGTCCGCGCTGCGCGACGCGGTGTCCTGCGATCCGTCCGTCACCCCGTCGTCCGGCAAGCAGGCTGTGCTCCTGGTCCACGGCATCGGCGGTCAGCCCGAGGGCTATTGGGACTGGAACTACCAGCGCGCCCTGCCCGACGAGGGGTACGGAGTCTGCACTGTCGCCCTGCCCAGTCGCGGGCTCATCGACCCGGTGATCTCGGCCGAGTACGTGGTGTACGCGGCCCGGTACGCGTACGAGCGCTCGGGGCGCAAGATCGCCCTGATCGGGCACAGTGAGGGCGGCTCGCTCGTGACCTGGGCCGCGAAGTTCTGGCCCGACGTGGCCGCGCATGCCGAGGACGTCGTCTCGTTGGGCGGGGCCATGCAGGGCACCGGGCTCGGCAACACGCTGTGCGCCACGAACTGGTGCACCAAGGCGGCCTGGCGCGCCAGCCTGGACTCGCACTTCATGCGCGCCATGCAGAAGGCGCCGATGCCCACGAACACCCCGGTGACCTCTGTCTACACCACGGTCCTCGACGAGGTGGTGTTCCCGCAGCCCAGGGCGAGCACGCTGCCCGGCGCGGCCAACATGGCGCTGCAGGACGTGTGTCCGGTACGGGTCGCCGACCACGTCACGATCCTCGGCGACTCGGTCGGCTACGCCCTGGCTCTCGACGCGCTCAAGCACCCGGGGCCCGCAGTGCCGTCGCGTCTCGACGACAAGCTGTCGCTGTGTCTCAACCCGTTGATGCCGCGTGCGGTGCCGCCCAGCGCGACCGAGGTGGCCGAGATCGCCGCGGCTCTGGTCGACGGGCTGTTGATCGGCGGTGACAAGGTGAGCGCCGAGCCGCCGCTGCCCGACTACGCGGCAGCGTACGGAAGTTGACCAGCCGCTCGGCGAGCGTCAGGCCCGCGTCGAACCGCCGCGGGCCTGTGCTGCTCGTACGTCACCCGACTCGAGTGGTGGCGGATTGGGCGCGTGAGCGGGGTGCGCTCAGTTCAGCTTCTCGACCAGCCTGTCGACGAACGCCTGATGGCTCTGTGCGGGTGTCTCCAGGGCCGGCGACCCGTCCAGCGGCGTGACCGACGCGTAGCCGCGGGCGACCAGCTCGTAGTCGACGGTGGTCCGGGAGGTTTGATCCGCCGTTGCTTCGTGCATCGGGTCCAGGTTGTAGCCGACCTTGTACTCACCCGGTCCGGCCTTCTCGTACGTCGTGAGGATCGACTCGTGAACGGCGAGGGTCGCCGCGCGGACGCCCTCGAGCGGGCGGGCGGGGTAGTTGACGTTGAGGCCGAGCGTGGGAGGCATGAGCTGCTCGCAGCTGTCCGCGGTGTCCTTGACGGTATCGACCAGCGTGCGTACGAGCTTTGCGGTGCCGACGAAGTCCTCCCCTCCGGTGCCGTCCCACTTCGGGTCGAACTCGGCGGGGTGGGCCGTGCTGACGGCGATCGCCGGGATGCCCCGGTCCACGGCGGTGACTGCCGCGCCGACGGTGCCCGAGTGGTTGACCGTGCGCGAAAGGTTCGTACCGGAGTTGCTGCCGGAGACGACCAGGTCCGGAGCGTCGTGGGCGTAAAGGACCTGGAGGCCGAAGGCCACCGAGTCCGCCGGGGTGCCGGACACGGCATGGATGTCGGGATCACCCGCGACGGGCTGGGTCACTTCGAGCGCGCCGCCGTACGCCAGCGCGCCACCCCTACCGGTCTGGTTGGTCATCGGCGCGACCATCTTCACGTGGTGGCCCGCGCTCTTGAGCGCCTTGTAGACGGCGTTGATGCCCGGTGCGGCGTACCCGTCGTCGTTGCTCAGCAGGATGTCGAGCGGGCGGCTGCATCCCGCTTGTTGCCCGGCGGTGGCAACGGCTCCCGTGGACGACTCGGCCACGGCCCCGGGCGTGCCGGCGGTGGCGGCGAGCACGCCGACCGCGACCGCAACGGCTGTTCTTCGATTCATGGTTGTCCCGTCTGTCGCTGGTGGGCCACCTCCAGTACGGCCCGGCCCGGCACAACGTAGGTTCGGGGACTCGCAGGGCTTGGTTCCGGTGCAGGAAGGGGCCCGGATGGGCTACCTGGTCCACGCTCCGCCGAAGCCCTCCCGGAGCGCGTCTCGACGGAGCTCGTCAGTCGTGCTTCGCCTGCTGCTCGGTCACCCAACTGGCGATCTGGGCACGGGTCTTGAAGCCGAGCTTCGACAGGGCCCGCTCGACATGACCCTCGGCGGTACGCAGTGAGATCACCAGCTTGGCGGCGATCTCCTTGTTGGACATGCCGGCGGCAACCAGCTCCGCGACCTCGCTCTCGCGCCGCGTCAGCCGTACGGGAGCGCCGGCCGCCTCGACCGACGCCTGGGTAGCGGGCTCTCGGAGGCCGACCGCGAGCACCTCCTCGACACTCAGCCGGCTACCCCGCTCCAGCGCCGCCTCGAACCGGGCGTCGCCGAGGGTGACTCGGGCCATGGCCTCATAGCGTGGCCGCAAGCCGCGCAGCTGGCGGGCGCCGAGGGTGCGCCAGATCTGGTCGACGCCGCCGAGGAGCACGCCCGCCCGTTCGCCCTCGCCGCGCAGCGCGGCGCTCCAGGCGATGACCTCGAGCGTGAGGCCAAAACCCAGGGTGTCGTGAAAGGCACGCTTGATGCGAAGCGCCTCCGACAGCTCGCGATCGGCGCGGTCGGGGTCGTCCTCGGCGAGCGCAAGCAGACCGCGGAGCCAATGTGCGTAGGACAGGTTCCAACGCTCGCCGGACGCCCGGCAGCGCCGATAGAGGAGATCGGTGAGTTCAGCGGCCCGCTCGTGCTCATGCATGAGCAGGTACACCGAGGCCAGCTCGACCAGCAGGCTGTCGGTGTACTGCTGGGAGATGGAGCCGTCGGCGTCGTACTGGGCGAGCGCTTCGGTGAGGAGCGTGATCGCGTCGGGGGAGTCGGGTTCGACCAGCGACACGACGAACCCGAGGACGTGCTTGGCGAAAGCCAGTGCGCGCAGGTCGCCGATCTCGAGCGCGAGGCCGTGAGCCTCCTCGGCACACGTGCGCATCCGCCCGAGATCACCCTGGAAGGCGGCGATGTAGGCAGCGGTCGCCAGCGCCCAAGCACGTTCCCGCTTCGGCGTCTGCTGGGCCAAGCCGCGGTCGAGCCACAGCCGGGCCTCGGTGAGGTGGTCCATCGCCCCCCAGAACCAGGGCACCGCGGCCATCTGCAGTCCGACCCGCGCCTCGCCCGGCGTGGACATGCAGTACTCAAGGGCGGTGCGCAGGTTCGCGTGCTCCATCTGCAGCCTGGCGGCCCACTTCGCCTGGCGGGGGCCGGCCCACTCCCTGCCGGCGGTCTCGATCAGCTTCGCGTACCAGTCGCGGTGTTGGCGAGCCGTCACGGCTTCGTCGCCCCAGTCGGCCAGGCGGGCACGGCCGTAGTCCCGGAGCGTGTCGCGCATGCGGAACCGGACGTGCCCGCCCTCCTCCTCACGGAGCAGTACGGACTTGTCGACCAGGCGCGCCACGGTGTCGAGGACCTCGTCCCCCGGCAGTGTCTCGTCGGCACAGATCTCCTGGAGCGCCTCGGCACTGAACCCGTCGGCGAACACGGTCGCCCGAGCCCACAGGAGTTGCTCGGTCGGGGTGCACAGGTCGTAGCTCCAGTCGATCAGCGCGCGCAGTGTGCGATGCCGACGCGGCAGGTTTCTGTTGCCCTCGCGCAGCATCTGGAAGCGGTCGTCGAGCCGGGCGGCCAACTCCTCGACGGTGAACACGCGTAGCCGCACCGAGGCCAGCTCGATGGCCAGCGGAATGCCTTCAAGACGGTGACAGAGCCGAACGACAGCGGCCTCGTTGTCCGGCGTGATCGCGAATCCGGGAACGGCTGCGGCGGCCCGGTCCGCGAACAGTGCGACGGACGGATAGTGCCCTGCGGCACCCGGCTGCAGCGCGTCGCCGGGGTCGGGGGCGAGCAGCGGCGGCACGGGATAGATGTGTTCGCCGGCAATGCGCAGCACATGCTGGCTGGTCGCCATGATCTTGACGTTCGGGGCGCTGCGCAGGATCTCGGCAGCCAGGTCACCGGCTGCCTCGACGAGGTGCTCGCAGTTGTCGAAGATGAGGAGCGCCTGGCGCTCGCGCAGGTGCTCGCCGATGACCGCGACCGGTTCCCGTGCCGGCTGCTCGCGGATGCCGACGGCATCGATCACCGCCTGCGGCAGCAGGTTCGGATCGGTGAGCGACGCGAGCTCGACGAGAAACACGCCGTCCGGGAAGGCACGACGCATTTCGTTGGCCGCCTGCAGGCCGAGCCGGGTCTTGCCGACTCCGCCGATGCCGGTCAGCGTCACAAGGCGCGATACGGAGAACAGCTGCCGCACGGCGGTCACGTCGTGCCGTCGACCCACGAAGGTGGTGAGGTCGGCGGGCAGCATGTTCGTCGTCGACCTTGCCGACGGAGAAGCCATGAGATCCCTCAGGAGGCGACTGGAGGGGGAGGCGTCCCGATCTTAACTGCGCCTGCACGAGGAGCACAGTGTGATGCAGGCTCTGCGCGAAATGGCAGCGGCTGACTTCGCCGAGGGTTTGCCCCGGCTCAGCCACTTCCAACAACGGTCAGGCTGGACGTGGGGTCAGTCACCGAACCGGAAGCCGTGGTAGCACCCGGCCTCGACCCCGTCCGCGATCTGCTTGTACAGCCCGACGCCGCCGACGAAGGGCATGAAGACGCGCTCCTTGCCGGGGACGTTCGCGCCCATGTACCACGACGCGGCCTGCGGGAAGAGCGTCAGGTTCGCGAGGTCGTTCGTGGTGGTCACCCAGGCGTCCTCGTTCTCGGGCGCGGCCTCCATGCGGGTCAGCCCCTGTTCCCGGAGATGTTCGAGGGCCCGGGAGATCCAGCCGACGTGCTGTTCGATCGAGGTCACCATGTTGGACAGCACCGACGGGCTCTGCGGGCCGGTGACGGTGAACAGATTGGGGAAGCCGGCCGACATCAGGCCGAGGTAGGTGCGCGGACCGTCCGCCCAGGCCTCCCGCAGGGTGCGGTCGCCGCTCTGGATCTCGATCGCGTTCAGCGCACCGGTCATCGCGTCGAATCCGGTGGCGAGGACGATGACGTCGAGCGTGTGTTCCCGGCCTCCCGCGACGATCCCGCTCGGGGTGATCCGCTCGATCGGCTCCTCGGTCAGGTCGACCAGGGAGACGTTGTCCCGGTTGTAGACCTCGTAGTAGCCGGTGTCGACGCACATCCGCTTGCTGAAGATCGGATACGTCGTCGGGCAGAGCTTCTCCGCCACCGCCGGGTCCTTGACGATCGTACGGATCCGATTGCGGAAGTATTCGGCCACGGCCTCGTTGGCCCGGAGGTCGGTCATCACGTCCGCGTACGCCCAGCCGAGACAGAGCCCGCCCTCGCCCCAGCGGCGGTCCAACTCCTTCTCCACCTCGGCCGGTTGGGTCTCGACCAGGAGGCCGGTGCCCACGCGGCAGTCGTACCCGTCCGGGGCTGTGCGGGCGGCCTCGCGGATCTCCCGGTAGCGGGTCTTCGCCTCCGCTAGCTCCTCGGCGATCGGCCGGTTGTGCGCGGGCGCGGAGAAGCACGGAGTGCGCTGGAAGACGGTCAGCTCGCCCACGACCGGCGCGACGGCCGTGACGGTCTGGAGGCCCGACGATCCCGTGCCGACGACGCCGACGCGTCTGCCGGTGAGGTCGACGCCCTCGTGCGGCCAGTTCGATGTCCGGTACAGCTCGCCGTCGAAGTCCTCGAGCCCCGCGAACCCGGGCTCCGCGGGCATCGAGAGGTTCCCGGTCGCGGCGATGACGAAGCGCGAGGTGCATGTCGCGCCGTCGTCCGTGTGCACGGTCCACTGCGTCGCGGGCTCGTCCCACTCGAGCCGCAGCACGCGGGTGCCGAGGACGATGTCCTTGCGCAGGTCGAACCGGTCGGCCACGTGGTGGAGGTAGCGAAGCAGCTCGGGCTGGGCGGCGAACCGCTCGGTCCAGACCCACTCCTGTTGGAGGTCCTCGTCGAAGGAGTAGGAGTACTCGATCGATTCGATGTCGCAGCGGGCACCGGGGTATCGGTTCCAGTACCAGGTTCCGCCGACGTCGTCCCCGGCCTCTATGACGCGGACGTCGAAGCCGGACTCACGCAGTCGGTGCAACTGGTAGAGGCCGGCGAATCCGGCGCCGATGACGATGACGTCGTGATCGGGCATCGCTCAAACTCGCTTTCCGGGCAGGGAAATCTCGGCCGATGAGATGTCGGCCGAGGAGATGAAGTCGTCGATGTGCCGCGCGACGAGGCGGATGCCGTCGTCGTACCCGGGCAGGATGTTGGCCATCTGGAAGAAGCCGTGCATCTCGCCCGCCGCCTCGCTGAGCTCGACCGCCACGCCGGCCTCGGCAAGCGCGTCCGCGTAGGCCACGCCCTCGTCGTGCAACGGGTCGTACTCGGCGACGTACACGAGCGCGGGCGGAAGTCCGGCGAGCGTCGTGGCGCGCAGGGGTGAGGCGTCCGGGTGGGTGCGCGCCGACTCGTCGGGGAGGTAGTGCTCCCAGAACCAGCGCATCGCCTCGCGGTCGACGAGGAGTTGGTTCTCGGGGGCCAGGTACGACGGCCGGTCGAGGTCGCAGTCGGTGGCCGGGTAGACGAGCACCTGGAGATCGATCGCCGGGCCGTCCTTGTCCCGCGCCCACTGCGTCATGACGGCGGCGATGTTGCCGCCGGCGCTGTCACCGGCGACGATCAACGGAGCGTCGGCCGGGGCGAGTTCGGCCTTGTGCTCGGCCACCCAGGTGAGGGCGGTGTAGCTGTCCTCGACCGCGGTGGGGAACGGGTGCTCGGGTGCCTTGCGGTAGTTCACGAGCACGACCGTCGAGCGGGTCAGGTTGGCCAGCTCGCGCCCGACGTAGTCGTACTGCAGGTCGATGTCGCCCAGGACCCAGCCGCCGCCGTGGAAGTGGACGACGACGGCCTGCGGGTCGGCCTCGGGCGTGAGCACGCGAACGCGGAACGAGCCGCCCTGGCCGCGGAGTTCGAGGTTCCTGACCGAGGAGACAGCCGGTCCGCGGCCGGTCATCCCCGCTGCGACCAGGTCGCCGATGCGCGCGATCGACGGCGTCGACTCGTGCAGCGGGGGACCTCCGGCCGCGGCGAGGTCGGCGAGGAACGCCTCGGATGTCGGCTCGAGGGGCATGGCACCTTTTCCTCTCGCGTCGTGTGACGCAAGGCCGGGGGAGTCGGGGACGCGATGGCGCCCGTCGGCGCACTCTTGCGCCGACTGCTCGGAGCCTCGGCCGACACTCGCCCGGCGTCACCACTGGTCCGGCGAACCGTGCCCGCCTGGGGGATGCGATGCGTGCCCTGTCCGGGCCTAGGCTCCAGCTCGCCGTCGTACACGTTCCGCCCCCTCTTTCCGCTCGCCGTCGAGGGGCGGCTCTTTCTCGACCCGTACGGCGCTGCACACCGACTGCCGGCGGTCGGGCGGGCGAAGGGGCGGCCGGCTCGGCCGACGAGCACTGCGCAATGGGCCCTCGGGCAACCGAATCGAGCGGATCACGCACATCAGCGGATCGCGCACATCAAGCGAAGGAAGTGACGGCATGAGTGCCGAGGCGTACGCCATTCCCGACCCGCAGGTGCTGCCGGGAGCGAGGGGAGAGCTGTGAGCGGGACTGACGTATCGTCCGGCGGCTCGGTGGCGGTGGTCACCGGCGCCGGACGCGGGATCGGACGCTCGATCGCCCGGGGCCTCGCCGCGCGCGGCCACCGGGTGCTGATCACCGACATCGACGAGGCGGCCGCGCGTTCCGCGGCAGCGGACCTCGGGCGAGGCTGCGAGGGCATCAGGCACGACGTACGCGATCCCGAGGGCCACCGGGCCGTCGCCGAGCGGGCTGCCGGACTCGGGTCCGTGCGGGTCTGGGTCAACAACGCCGGTGTACTCGTCGCCGGCGATGCGTGGAGGCACGAGGCCGACGAGTTCCGGTCGGCCGTGGACGTGAACGTGCTCGGCGTCATGGCCGGGTCCCGGGCCGCGGTCGAGGCCATGCGCGACGGTGGCGGCAGCATCCTCAACGTCGCGTCCATGGCCGCCTTCGGCCCGGTGCCCGGCCTCGCCGTGTACGCCGCGACCAAGGCCGCCGTCCTGGCCTTCACGACCGCGCTGCAGGGCGACCTCGACCATGCAGGGCTGCCGGTCCGGGCCCACGTGCTCTGCCCGGACGTCGTCGACACCGAGATGGTCTCCGCGCGCGCGACGGACCAGGGCGCCGCGATCCTGTTCGCCAACCGCAGGCAGCTCAGCGCGGACGAGGTCGCCCGGGCAGGCCTCGGGCTGCTCGGCACCCGCCGGGTGGTAGGGGCGGTGCCGTGGGCCGGCGGCCTGGTTTCGAGGTTCACCGGCCTGCTTCCGAGGGCCGGTATCCGGATGGCCCTGGCCGCCCGGCGGGCCGGTGAGCGCAAGCAGGACGCTCCGGTCGGGGGGAAGCGATGACGCGGGAGACGCTGATGCGGCGGTTCGACGGCAAGGTGGTCGTGGTGACCGGCGGCGCGTCCGGAATCGGCCTCGCCGGAGTGCGCAGATTCGCGGGCGAGGGCGCACGCGTGGTCCTCGTCGACGTCGACGAGGACGGTGGCGAGAAGGCCGAGGCCGAGCTCCGCGGTCAGGGGCACGACGTCACCTTCCATCGGGCGTCGGTCACGGACGAGGCCGCCGTCACCGCGCTCCACGCCATGGTGCGCGCCCGCTACGGCCGCCTGGACGGACTCTTCAACAACGCCGGCATCGCCGTCGAGAGCTTCGGCGCCGCGACGTCGTACGACGACTGGCGCCGCGTGCTGCAGGTCAACCTCGACGGGGCCTTCCTGATGGCCCGGTCCGCCGTCGCGTTGATGGCCGAGGGCGCCGGTGGGGCGATCGTCAACACGTCGTCGATGCTGGGCAGGGTCTCGACGATCGGCGCCACGTCGTACGTGGTCAGCAAGCATGGCGTCGACGGGCTCACCAGGTCCCTCGCGCTCGAACACGCCGCGGCCGGAATCCGCGTGAACGCGGTCTGCCCGGGCTTCGTCAACACACCCATGGTCCAGGCCGACATCGAGGCCGACCCCGGCCTGCCCGCCCGCCACCCGCTGGGCCGGCTCGGCGAGCCGGAGGAGGTGGCGGCGGTCGCGGCCTTCCTGGCCAGTGACGACGCGAGCTTCGTCACCGGCGCGACGTATCTCGTGGACGGCGGCTACACCGCGCAGTAGCCGGAGTTGTCGTACGAAGACGTTACGAAGAGAAGTGGGGCCGCCGGGGTTCTCCCCAGCGGCCCCACTCGTTGCTCCTGAAGCGCGGTGGTCAGTAGTCGCTCTCGTCGTAGACGACCATGCCGCGGATGTTGCGCCCCTCGAGCATGTCGTCGTAGGCCTGGTTGATCTCCTCGAGCCGGTACGTGCGCGTGACGAGGTCGGCCAGGTTGAGGCGGCCGGCGCGGAACTCGTGGAGCAGTCGGGGGACTTGGCTGCGCGGACCGGAGCCGCCGAAGATCGCGCCCTGGAGCCGCTTCTGCAGCAGGGTGAGCTCGAAGAGGCTCAGCGTCACGGTCTCGTCGGTGGCGGGGCCGAGGCCGGTGACGACCACCTGGCCGCCCTTGCCGGTCATCGCCATCGCGGGCTGGACGTACGCGCCCTTCATGACGCCTTGGGTGAGGACGACGGTGTCGGCGAGCTTGCCCCAGGTGATCTGCTCGACGACCGGCTGCGCCGCCTCGACGGAGTCGAAGGTGTGGGTCGCGCCGAGCTTCTCGGCCATCTCACGCTTGAACGGGACCGGGTCGACCGCCACCACGTGCCGTGCTCCGGCGGCACGGGCGCCCTGCACCGCGTTGATGCCGACGCCGCCGATGCCGACCACGACGACCGTATCGCCGGCCTTCGTTCCGCCGATCTCGACCGCCGAGCCCCATCCGGTGGCGACGCCGCAGCCGAGCAGCGCGGCGAGCTGCAGCGGTATGTCCTTCTCGATCTTGACCAGGGACGCCTCATGGACGGTGATGTACGGCGAGAAGGTGCCCAGGAGGCACATCTGGGTGACGCCGACACCGTCGAGCGTGACCCGGTGGGTCTGGTCCGCGATCGCCACGCCGTCGAACAGGTGCGCCCCCTCGTCACAGAGGTTCTGCAGGCCGCGGGAGCACGGGCCGCAGACACCGCAGGCGGGGATGAACGCCGTCACGACGTGGTCGCCCTCGGCGAGGCGGGTGACGCCCGGTCCCACCTTCGTGACGACGCCGGCGCCCTCGTGCCCGCCGATGATCGGCGTGGGGGATCCGTCCTGCCCGGTGCGCACGTGGTGGTCCGAGTGGCACAGACCGGAGCTCACCAGGCGCACCTGGACCTCGCCGGCGACGGGGTCGCCGAGATCGACTTCCTCGATCTTCCATTCCTCGTTGTAGCCGTGCAGTACGGCAGCCTTGGTCTTCATGCCTGTTGGTCTCCTGGCTCTGGCTGGGGCGAGGTCGGCTTCAGGCGATGATCGCGGTCGCCTCGATCTCGACGAAGGCACCCGGCATCGAGAGGCCGGTGATGCCGATCAGCGACATGGCGGTCGTCTTGGCGCCGGCCTCCTTGGCGGCGGCGCCGAGACCGGCGTACAGCTCCTCGAGGTTCTTCTGGGCCGGGTCGACGACGTACACCGTCAAGCGGACGATGTCGGCGGGCGTCGCCCCGGACGCGCTGATCGCCGCGTAGGCGTTGAGCGCCGCACGGTGCCCCTGCGAGCGGTAGTCGTCGCCGACGAGCTTCTCGTCCTTGTCGATGCCGACCTGGCCGGAAGCGAAGACGAGCTTGCTGCCCGTGGCGACGACGACCTGGGCGTGGCCGTGCGGGGGAGCGATGGTGTCCGGGTTGATCTTCTCTATCGTCATGCGTGAACTATCGGGGCCCGAGGGCCTGTTACTGCCTGCCGTCGTCCCACCCGCACCCGCCTGGGGGATGGGGCCGGCCG
This sequence comes from Streptomyces boluensis, assembly GCF_009908195.1. GTDB lineage: Bacteria > Actinomycetota > Actinomycetes > Streptomycetales > Streptomycetaceae > Streptomyces > Streptomyces boluensis. The sequence goes on from NZ_JAAAHS010000003.1 coordinate 13,509, forward strand.
GGCCTTGAACGGTCCGGCCCGCGCGTTGGGCGAGAACGACGATGAGCCCGCCCGAGGGGGCGAGCTCATCGTCGTTCGGGAGCATCGTCGTTGGGGAGGGACGTGTCCCGGCGAGGTGGGTCAGAACTCTTCGTCGACGAGCTCGACCACCGGGCCGTCCGGCCGGTCCTCGACGAGGAGCGAGAGCTCCTGGAAGTAGGCCTCCGGGTCGATGGTGCCCTCCGGCCCCTGGACGCCCGGACGGTCGACCTGGCCGCGGGCCATCATGAGCGTGGCCACCGCGAGCGGATAGCCGGTCATCTCGCCCATGTTGGCGTTCGGCAGGACGATCGGCTGTGCGCCGACGCGCAGGCGCCTGCCGTCCTTGGTGCCCTCGGCGACGGCGAACAGGTTGGGGAGGGTCGGCGCCGGACCTGCCGCGGCGCCGCCGGTGCCGGGCTCGAGAAGGATCTGCTTCGAGGCGCTGCGGACGTCGAGTTCACCGCTGCGGACGCGGGCGGCGACGCGCTGCATGCCCTCCATGAGGCCGCGGCGGGAGACCATGAGGTTGAGGGATTCGCGTACCTCGGGGCGCACCCGCGGCAGCGTGAGCGGCTCGGGGTGACCGCACACCCAGACCGCGCCCTCGCCGCGACCGGGGTAGCTCACGGTGAGTTCCTCGAGCGCGAGCGCGTCGACCAGGCCGCCGTCCCGCCAGATCTTGATCGGCTCGGTGCAGTTGTGCACCCAGTGCTCGAGGGCGGCGTTGGTCTGGGGCTCCGCACCCTCGGCCGGGTAGGGGAGGGCGCCCGCACGCCAGGCCGTGAAGACCCGTTCCACGGTGTCCAGTTGGTTCATCGTCAGGAGGGCGAGCAGGTTGCTGGTCCCCGGGCTGGCCCCCATGCCGATCACCGCGGTGACGCCGGCCGCGCGGGCGGAGTCGTCGAGTTCGAGCATCTCGAGGGTCGGTTCCCAGTCGTCGCAGATGTCGAGGTAGTGGGTGCGGGTGGCGATGGCCGCGCTGAGCACCTCGCGGCCGAACCGGTAGAAGGGGCCTGCGGTGTTGAGCACGATGTCGACGTCGGCGAGGGACGATGCCAGCGCCTCGGCGTCGGCGATGTCCAGGGCGAGCGGCACGGCCCTGGGACCGAGCTCGTGGGCGAGTTCGGTGGCTCGCCGCAGGTCACGGTCGGCGATGAACACCTGCGCGACCTCGTCCGCCTTGGCGAGTGCCCGGCAGGCGTAGGCGCCCATCTCCCCGGCGCCGCCGATCACGAGGATGCGTGCGGAACCGGTTGGGGCTGTGGCGGTGGACGGGGTGTCTGTCATGGCTGCATCCTTGTGAGAAGGGTTGGAGAGCCTGGCGGGGCACGGTGTGCACGCTGGTCACGGTGCTGCCCCGGGGGACTCCGGGTGCTCGGGGGCATGGGGCGGATCCGCGGGGCCGTGCACGATGCCGGTCTGGGCGTAGATGCCCAGTTCGCCCAGACCGGCTGCTCGGGCGGCTTCGAGGTTCTCGACCGCAGCGGCGAGCAGCCTGGCCTGGTGGCCGTCGGCCCGGAGCGCGGAGAGACAGTGCCGGGCCCCGTTCGCGTAAGTCGCCAGCGTGGCCTGGTCGGTCGCGTGCTCGCCGCTCTCGATGGCCGCGGCGGCTTCCTTGGTCGATCTGCCCAGGGTTCGCAGCACGAGCCGGGTGGCGTCGCGCATCATCTCGGCCGACACCCCTTGCGACTGCGCGTAGGTGGCGGCCTCGACGTACGCGCCGACGGCGGTCACATAGAACGAGCCGATGACCGCCGTCTCAACGACGCAGGCGGCACGCACCTGTTCGGAGAGGAACCGTGAGCCTCCCCCCAACGCCCGCAGGACGGACTGGTGGCGCTCCCAGACGCCCGGCTCGCCGGCGTACAGGATGAGCGTGTCGGGGGATCCGACGAAGTCGGGGAAGCAGAGCAAGGAGCCGTCGAGGTACGGGAGTTGCCGCTCCCCGGCCCACTCCGCCATCGCCTCGGTCTCCTCCGGCGTACCCGTCCCCAGGTTGACCAGCGCGGCTTCGCCCCAGTCGGTGACGGGGGCGAGCGCCGCGCGGGTGGTGTCGTACGACGCGGTGCAGGCGATCACGAGGTCGGCGGAGGAGACCGCCTCTTGGATGGTGCGGACGGGGCGGAGCCGTTCGGCGGCGAGTTTCTGAGCCCGCTCGGGGGTGCGGTTCCAGATCCGGACGTGATGCCCCGCGTCGGCGAGAGCCCGGGCCAGCGCGGCCCCCATCAGCCCGGCACCGACCACGGCGACCTCGGCCACGGCGTCACTCCTCGTCTGTACGCCCTTCGTCTCTGCGGCGGTCACTGCGCCCTGCGTGTCTGCGGCGGTCACTGCGCCCTGCGTGTCTGCGGCGGTCACTGCGCGGTCATGCCGCCGTCGATGACCAGCACCTGGCCGGTCATGTAGTCGGAGGCCGCCGACGCCAGGAAGGTCGCGGGACCGACGAACTCCTCCGGCTGGGACCAGCGGCCCATCGGGACCTGGCGGCGGATGTACTGCGGGACGCCTTCGTCGGCCAGCTGGGGCAGCATCGCGGTCTCGACGTAGCCGGGGCAGATCGCGTTGATCTGGACGCCCTTGCGTGCCCACTCCAGGGCGATGGCCCGGGTCAGGCCGACGAGGCCGTGCTTCGCGGCGACGTAGGCGCTGTTGTCGCGGATCGCGACCAGACCGAGGACCGACGCGATGTTGATGATCTTGCCGCCGCCCTCCTTGAGGTACGGCGCCGCGGCGCGGGTGAGCACCCAGCAGGACTGGAGGTTGAGCTGTACGACACGCTGGAAGGTCTCCAGGCTGGTGTCCTCGATGGAGGACTCGTGGTCGTCCGCGGCGTTGTTGACGAGGACGTCGATGCCGCCGAGCCTTTCTGCGACCTGTCGGACGCAGGACTCGATGTCGGCGGGCGCGCGGAGGTCGACGACGTGGGGCTCGAAGCTGCCGGCCGAGCCTTCGACGAGGGCGGCGGTCTCCTTGAGGCCTTCCTCGGTCCGGGCGGCGCCGATGACGTTCGCCCCCTGCTGCGCGAAGCCGACCGCAAGGGCCTGGCCGATGCCGCGGCTGGCGCCGGTCACGAGGACGCGCTTGCCGGTGAGGTCGAAGAGGGCGCTGGGCGCTGGTGTGGTGTTCATGCGTCGCAGGTTGCGGAACGTGGCGGGCGTTCGGCGGTGCCCGGGAGCAAAGGATGCCCAGATGGGGGGTGTTGGCGTGCCTGCCCATGCGCGCAGCCCCCAGGGCGCAGGTAGCCGAAACAGGTAGTTCCCCGGGTGCCATCGGAAGGCGGGGTTCGCGAGGGTGTGGAGACCGGGCGGCTGCCTGGTCCGACACGTACGACACTCCGGACGCACTCCGGACGAGGGGGCCAGGGGTTGTCGACCGGCGAAGGGTGGATGCATGGCTGACCGGATCCTGGTCCTCGGGGCGACGGGAAAGACCGGCCGACACGTCACCGATGCACTGCACGCGGCCGATGTGCCCCATCGCGTAGGGGTACGTCGGCCGGCCGCGTCCCACGCGGTCCCGTTCGACTGGCACGACCGATCCACCTGGGCGCCCGCACTGGCAGGGGCGCGGGCCGTGTACCTGGTCAAGCCGCCGGTCGACCCGGTGGCGCCGATCACCGCGCTCCTGGAGCAGGCCGGGGACCTCCGGCACGTGGTGCTGCTCTCCGAGATGGGGCGCGAGGGCAAGCCCGCCGACGACCCGGAGCGCGCGGTGGAGCTCATCGTCCAGGGCGGACGGTGGGACTGGACGATCCTGCGTCCGTCCTGGTTCCTGCAGAACTGGGGTCCCGGCGGCGCCTGGGGTGAGCAGGTACGTAGGACCGGAGAGATCGTCCTGCCCAGCGGCGACGCCCGCTTCTCGCTGGTCGACGCACGCGATGTCGCCGAGATCGCCGCGGCCGCACTCAACGCCGGCTCCGGGCTCGGCGCGCTGACTCTCACGGGCCGCGAGTCGGTGCCCCTCTCCGAGCTTGCGTCCCGCATCTCAGCGGCATCGGGCCGTCCGATCCGCCACGTGTCCCCGACCCTGACCGAGTCGCTCGCCCGGCTGCGCGCCTCCGGAGCTCCGCAAGCATGGGTCAGGTATCTCGCCGACCTCGAGGCGGACGCCGCCGCCGGTGTCTGCGCGCCGATCCACGACGACCTGCGCCGACTTCTGCGCCGCGAGCCGCGCACCGTGCAGGAGTACGTCGACGAGAACGCGGACTTCTGGGCCCGGCCCGTGCCGTCGTGACCAAGTCAGCGGCGCCTTCTGTCAGTTCAAGGCGGAGGTCGACGTACACCGCGACTCGCGACGTACGTCGACCCACGGGCGCAAGCGCTCAGCGAGCGGTCCAGCCGCCGTCCACCACGAGGACCTGGCCGGTCATGAAGCCCGACGCGGGCGAGGCGAGGAAGACCACAGGTCCGGTCATCTCCTCCGGCTGGGCCCAGCGGCCGAGTGGCGTGTTGCGCCGGACCCACGCGCTGTAGCCCTCTTCGACGAGGCCCTCGATGGTCATCGCCGTCTCGACGTACCCCGGCCCCAGAGCGTTGACCCGCACACCGCGACGGCCCCACTCCACCGCCAGTGCGCGGGTCAGGCCGACCAAGGCGTGCTTGGCGGCGACGTACGCCGTCTCGTTCCGGGAGCCGACCGTCCCGAGCATCGACGCGACGTTGATGACGCTGGCACCGTCGCCGAGCACCCCCGATGCGGCCTGGCAGAGCAGCCAGCACGACTGCAGGTTCAGCTCCAGGACCTGCTGGTACGTGGCCAGGTCGGTGTCCTCGATGAGCGACCAGTGGCCGGAGGCCGCGTTGTTGACCAGAACGTCGAGGCCGCCAAGCACGTCGACGGCGTGATCGACCGTCGCCCGGATGTGGTCGGGATGGCGTAGATCCACAGCGCGTACGTGGATCGAGCCGGACGCTCCGGCCGCCGCGGCGGCGGTCTCGTCAAGGCCGGCCGTGGAGCGCGCCACCGCAAGGACGTCGGCACCCCGGCGTGCGAGGGCGACGGCCACAGCGCGACCGATGCCGCGGCTGGCGCCGGTCACCAGCGCTCGGCGACCGGTCAGGTCGAAGTCGTCCGTCTGGAACGCAGCCACCGTCAGGCCTCGTCCGTCAGCGCAGGCAGCGAGACAGGGGCCGGGTCGTCGATCTCCTGGACGAGCAGCAGGTCGTCGCCGGCAGTCGCGGGCTCGACGAACTCGGCGTACAGCGGGAAGAAGTCTTCCGGGTCGATCACAGCCTCGGGTGAGTGGACCCCCGACTCCTTGATCCGGCCGCGGCAGAGCAACTCGAGGCCGACGGCGAGCGCGACGCCGGTACCACCGCCCATCCTGCCCGGAGGCATCGCCGTCGGCTGGACGGAGACGGCGGTGCGACGTCCGTTCCGTGTGCCGACCGCGACCGTCCACACCTGGCCGAGCGGGTCGCGCGGCGCCCGCTCGGCGGGCCGCGGCGGGTTCTCCAACTGCTGTGCGCCCTCGGCCAGGTTGATCGCTCCGGCGTCGAAGTCCGCCGCCACGGAACGCGCGTGGTCGAAAAGCCAGTCCGGCCCCGAGGTGATGTTCAGGGACGTGGTAAGCCCCGGCAGGTGGCGCGGCAGCGTCAGCGCCTCAGGGTGGCCGACGGTGAAGCCACGCACCCGCCCGAGGCCCGGGTAGTCGAACTCGACGGGCTGCAGAGGGGCGAGGTCCCGTACGCCGCCTTCGCGCCAGGCGCGGATCGTGCCGCTGATCTGGATCAGCCAGTGCTCGACGGCGGCTCCGGCACCGCCGGCGGACGGGTAGTCGGGCTCCTCCTCCAGGACCGCTCCGCCCATGGACCAGCCGGTGAGCAGCGTGTCGACCTCGTCGAGACGCCGCGCGGCGACCAGGGCGCTCAGGTTGGAGAAGCCCGGACTGCCGCCGATGCCCTTGACCACCGTGAGGCCCCGCTCCCGGGCACGCGCGTGGAGGTCGAACGCCTCCACCGTCGACTCCCAGTCGTCGTCGATGTCGAGGTAGTGGCAGTCACTGTCGATCGCGGCCTCCAGGATCGGCCGGGCGAACAGCGAGAACGGGCCCATCGTGTTGAGGACCACGTCGCACTCGGCGAACAAGGTCCGCATCGCGGCGGTGTCGGTGGCATCGAGTTCGACGGCCGTGCACGGCCCGCCGACCTCGGCCGCGACCTGCTTCGCGCGGGCGATGTCGATGTCGGCGATGAGCAGACGCTCGACGGAGCCGAGGCGGGCGATCGCGCGAACCCCCCACCGCCCCATCGCGCCGGCACCGCCGACGATCACCGCCGTACGCGGAGAAGCGGACTTGTCGGTGGACATGGGGGACATGGGATTCTCCTTTATCTGATGAGGCGTCGGCTTCATCTGAAGAGGCGTCGGCCGGAGAGTCCGCATCCTGGTCAAGGCATCGTCGACCGTCGGTCGGCATCGGCCAACCGTGCCCGGGTGGGGGAGTCCGCCGGCGGAGGGGCGCCCGTGGCCCCAGAACCGCAGGCCGGTGGGGGTGTCCCCCAGGTGGGTGTGTTCGTGTGGGCGCGTCCGATCGGCCGGAAGGGAGTCGGCACGATGCGCGCATGACGTTTCAGGACAGCCTTCTCGCCACCCTCCGTGTCGCGGCCGCCGAGCGCCCCGACCACGAGTTCCTACGTGTTTCCGGTCAGTCGTTCACCCGCCGGCAGACGCTCGACCACGTCGAGACGGCGGGGCGAGGGATCCGGGCCCTCGGCATCCAGCCGGGCGAGCGTGTCGGCATCATGTGCGGCAACCGGCCCGAGACCGTGTGGGCCTGGTTGGGCACCAACGCGGCCGGTGCGATCGACGTGCCGTTCAACGCCGAGGCGCGTGGGCGGCTGCTCGAGTACTTCGTGTCCGACGCCGGCCCGCGGGTGCTCATCGGCACCGAGGAGTACCTGACACTCCTCGCCGAGGCGGTCTCGTCCGACCCGGAGTACGTGGTCTGCATCGGCGAGCACAGCGGTCGACCGTTCGGTGACCGGGCCAAGCACCTCACCTTCGAGGAGTTGATGGCCCTCGGCAGGGACTCCGACGAGACCCTCGCGGCCCCGCCTGCGGACGCCACCGCGACGATCATGTACACGTCCGGGACCACAGGGCCCTCCAAGGGCGTCATGCTGCCGCAGCGCTACTACCCCGCTCAGGGAGCCCACTCCGCCGACATCATGCGGCTGGGTGACGACGAGGTCGTCTACTGCGCCCAGCCGCTTTTCCACATAGACGCCCGCGGCTTCCTGGCGACGACCTGGCACGTAAGGGGTACGGCGGCGCTGGGGCAGCGGTTCAGCGCCTCGCGGTTCTGGGACGAGATCCGCGAGCACGGTGCGACCGTGTTCGGCACGATCGGCACCATGCTCTGGATGCTGCACAAGCAGCCCCCGCGGCCCGACGACAAGGACATCCCGGCCCGGCTCGCGATGTGCTCGTCCACGCCGGGGGAGATCCTGCGCGACGTCGAGCAGCGCTTCGGTATCGACATCATCGAGGCCTACGGCATGACCGAGTGCCTGCTCATCGCCTCGGCGCCGGTCGGGAGTACGGTTCCCGGCCGGATCGGCAAGCCCGTACCGCAGTTGGACGTCCGGGTCGTCGACGACCACGACGCCCCGGTGAGCACGGGAGAGATCGGCGAGCTGGTCTACCGGCCGCACGAGCACGCGGTGATGACGCAGGGGTACTGGACCAAGCCGGAGGCGACCGTCGAGGCCTGGCGCAACCTGTGGTTCCACACGGGCGACCTGGTGCGTGAGCATGCGGACGGCTACCTCGAGTACGTCGGCCGTAAGAAGGACTCGATCCGTCGTCGCGGCGAGAACGTGTCGGCGTGGGAGGTCGAGCAGGCCGTGGTCGCGCACCCGCAGGTTCTGGAGGCCGCCGCCATCGGCGTGCCGTCCGAGGTCGGTGAGGAGGACGTCGCCGTCCTCGTGGTCACCAGGCCCGGCCAGGGCGTCGAGCCGCAGGAGCTGATCGAGTTCATCGCCGACGACCTGCCGGCCTTCGCCGTGCCCCGCTACGTGGAGTTCGTCGAGAGCCTGCCCAAGACGCCCTCGGAGCGGGTCGAGAAGGGCAAGGTCCGCAAGCGCGGCATCACCGCCGCCGCCTGGGACGGCAACGTTGCCCTCGGCCGGCGCTGACCAGGGCGGGACGATCGGATGAGCCAGGACCAGAGGAAACCGGTGGGCACTCGGATGCACAGCCGGAGCACCGTAGCGATGACCTACCTGCCGGGCAGCGGGTGGGTGGACCGGCCGACGACCTGCGAACCGGGTGTCGCGGGCGACGTCTCCTGCGACGTGGTGGTGATCGGCGGCGGACTCGGCGGGATGGCGGCCGCGCTGAGGCTCGCCGATCTCGGACGGGATGTCGTCCTCGTCGAGGCCGACATCTGCGGCTGGGGAGCCAGCGCGCGCAACGCCGGATACCTCACGCCGACCCTCGGCAGCGACCCCCGGATACTGAAGCACTTCTACGCGGACCGGGCCCGGGGCCTGTATCGATTCGCGAACAACGCGGTGAGTTTCACAGAGGAGTTGATCGAGAGTCACGCCATCGAGTGCGGCTATCGGAAGACCGGCAACGTCGCGGCGGCGCCGACGGCCGCTGCCTTCCGGCGCATGGCGGCGAACGTCAAGACAGGCAAGCGGGCGGTCGTGGCTGATGCCCGGGAACTCGGGATCCCGCCGGCCTTCCCCGGCGGGCTGCACATCAAGGTCGGCGGGATCCTGAACCCTGGTGAGCTCTCGCTCGGCGTTCGCGAGGTGGTCCGCGCGTCGGCTGTACGGACGTACGAGCAGAGTCCGGTCCTGGGCGTCGCCGACTCCGGCGGCTCGGTGACGGTCGAACTGGCCGACGGCCGCATCCGGGCAAGCCATGCGATCCTCACGACCAATGCGTTCACCAACGGCCTCGACGTCTCGCCCCGGCGCCTCAGCACCCCGGTGTGGGTCACGGCTGTCGAGACCGAGCCGGTCCCGCCCGACATGCTCGACGCCGCCGGGTGGACCAGCCGTACTCCCATCACGACGAATCACTTCGTGATGCAGAGCTTCCGGCCGACGAACCGCGGGACCGTCGTCTTCACCTCCCGCAGACTCCAGACGTCACGGCGGGCGCGCGCCGACCGGGTGCCCGACCAGCGGGTGGTCGACGACCTGGTGCGGGGCTTCCGCGAGCGGTTCCCCACGTTGGCGGCCATTGCCCCGGCGCGGGCCTGGGGTGGGTGGATCGGGCTCACTCCGTCGAACATGGCGGTCGTGGGACAGGCGACTCCTCGTATCTCCTACTCGCTGGCCTGCAACGGGCACGGGCTGCCGCAGGCGCCGTACCTGGGCACCCTGCTCGCCGACCATGTGGCGGGCAAGGGGATGCACGACGACCTCTCCGCCGTCTGGCGAGACTCCCAGCGCTTCGCTCCCGGCGTCGCGAACCCGGTGACCCTGCGCCTCGGATGGCTCGCGGACCGACTCACCGACCGCCTCGGCAGCGTGCACCGCTGAGGCATCAACAGCCGTGCCAGAACGGAGAGTTGGGCCATCGTAGGACAGTGAGCAGCCCCCGGCCGACCGGCCGGGGGCTGCTCACTCGTCGTGTGCTTGCTATCGGGTGCGCGACAGCCGACGGGTACGCGAAAGCCGACCCTCCCTCGTACGACGGCGCTGCAACACCTCGTCGGCGACGCGGAAACCGGAGCGGAGCGCGCCGTCCATGCTCGTAGCCCACAGCTCCGCCGTGTGCTCGCCGGCGAAGTGCACCGGGCCGACCGCGGCTCCGAGCAGGGAGACGAGGCGTGGAAAGTCACCGTCGAGCGACGAGACGACGCCGCCGGCGTACTGCTCACCGGGCCAGTCCTGGACGATGCCCGCGAGGCGCTGCGGCTCCACGCCCGTGACCGTGCGCACCATGTCGTCCAGGGCCTTCAGGGCTCGGTCCTCGTCATGGAGAACGCCGTCGGCGCGGTCGGGAACGAGGCCGAGCACGACGACCGTGTCCTCGGGCCCGACCGGGCGGGCCCAGAGGAAACCGATCGGACCGTCGCTCATGGCGGCGAGCCCGAGGCGTTCCTTGATCTCGCGTCCCCGCGCGTACTGGGCGACCACCTTGCCGCCCTGCGACATCGGCGTCGCCGTGAGGGCGCCCACCTTCCACTCCGGAAGGACCGGATCGAATCCGATGCGCAGGGTCGGCTTGACGGGTGTCGCGACGATCACCTCGTCCACCGTGAAGGAGTCGCTGTCGGTCTCGACGGTCATGCGGTGTCCGTCGCGTCGCACCAGACGGACCGGCTGCTCCAGGCGGACGTCCAGGCCGCGGGCCAGCGCGAGAGCGAGTGAGTCGGAACCGTCGGCGAGCATCCAGCACGCCGTGCCGATGTGCAGCGGCTCGACGTGGGCCATCTGCGTGGCCCAGGGCTCCTCGACGGGGTTCGCTCCGGTCTGCGCGAGGAACGCCCGACGGGCGACGGGCGAGAGGCGGGCGCGGGCTGCCCACGCCGGCAGCGTCTCGGTCGGCAGGGGCGGTGACGCGTCGAGCGCGGTGCGGACCTCGTCGGCGATCCGGTCGCGTTCGGCCGGGTCGAGCAGCCGACCGCCGAGCACCACAGGGTTGCGCAGGGGCGAGGCGGCGGTCGCCCGCCCGTCCGGATCGCGGGGGAACAGCTCCGTCCGTGGCGTCAGCCGCACGCCGAGCTCGGCGCAGACCTGAAGGATGAGATCCTGCCCCAGGTCGATGAACGAGGCGCCCAGATCGGCCGGTTGGTCGTGCAGGAACCGCCCGCGGACGGTGCGGGTTCTGCCTCCGACGTGCGGCTGCGCTTCGAGGACGGTCACCTCCTCGCCGGAGGCCTGCAGCCTTCGGGCCGCGGCGAGCCCGGCCAGGCCGGCGCCGATCACGATCGTGCTCATGGGGTGGCCATCCTCGGGTTCGGGGTCTCGGCGACGCGGTTCATCCGCGCACCAACGTCGAGTCGATCTCCGCCAGTTGCATACGGCCGGGCCGTCGCAGCACCTCGTCGGCGGCGCGCTCGCCGGACCGGACGGCCGCCTCCATGGTTCCGGAGAGTCGGCCGACGGTGTAGTCCCCGGCGAAGTGCACCCGGCGGTCCGGGAAGGCGAACTGAGCCGCGAGGCTGCCGCGTTGGGCGGCGGGGAGCGTGGTGCCCATGGCCAGTGCGAAGCGGTCCGGCGTCCAGTCCTTGCGCGTGGCCGCGATACGGGTGACGGGTGACCCGACGGCTGTCTCGACGACGGCGTCGAGTCCGGCGACGGCCGCGTCGTCACTCTCGAGGAACTGCCGGTCGGCGCCGCAGAGAAAGCCGCTGACCACCGCGGGCCCCTGGGTCACGTACGGGTTGCCGACCCACGCGATGTTGATCGGCCCGTCGGAGAAGACGCCGCGGGTGAGGGCCGCTCGTACGGCATCGCCCTCGGCGTACTGCGCGATCACCTTGCCGCCGGAAGCGCGCTGCAGTGAGGTGAGCGCGCCGATCCGGGTTGCGGGGAGCGGCGGGTCGAAGCCGAGCGTCGGTACGACGAACGGTGGCACCGCGACGATGACGCGGTCCGCCGATATCGTCTCGCCCGACTCGGTCTCCACCGTGACGCGGCCGCCGGACTGGCGTACGGCGAGAACAGGCGTGTCGAGGCGGATGTCGATCCCGCGGGCCAGTGCCTCCACGAGGCGCCGGCTCCCGCCCACGATGCGGCGGACGGCCCCCAACCGCCCCTCGACCAGGTGCTGGCCGTCGGTCTGGAACGGGTCGTACTGCACGGCCATCCGCAGCACGCCGGACAGCGCCCCGCGGGCCCGCGGGGACAACCGTGCGCGCCTTGTCCACTGCTCGAAGATCTCGTGCCGGGCGAGCGGTGCGTTCCTGAGTGCCTTGCGGATCTCGGTGTCGACCTCCCGGAACGCCTCCCCGGTGAGGAGTTCGCCGTCGACGATGATGCGTCCCTCGTCGAGGAAGCCCTCCAGGGATGTCTCGTCCGGCTTCGTGTCCGGTCGTTCGAAGAAGACCGGATCGGACAGTTCGACGCCGAGCTCGCCGCAGGTCCTGATCAAGGAGTCGTAGTGGCGGAGGACGAGCTCTGCTCCGAGGTCGCCGTGCTGGCCCTCGGCGAAGCTGTCGGTGACGCTGTGGGCCCGCCCGCCCAGTCGGTCGCGTGCCTCGAGGACGGTGACCTCGCTGCCTGCGTCGACCAGGCGTCGAGCGGCGGTCAAGCCGGCCAGGCCGGCGCCGACGACCACCGTGGACGTGGGAGTTCGGGTGATCAATTCCATGGCCTCAGGATCAGCGGGCGGACCGGAACACGGAGGCTGCGCGCGGTCAGTCACGGACGGGTGGGGGATGCACGGACGCGGCAGAGTCGGCTGCGGTCAGGGGAGGAGTCCGAGCTCCTGGGCGCGGCTGGCCGCCTGAGCACGGTTGCGCACGCCGAGCTTGCGGTAGACCGCGCTCGTGTGCTGTTTGACGGTGTGCCGGGAGAGGTTCAACGTCGCCGCGACCTCGGGGTTGCTCAGCCCCGAAGCCACGTGCTGCAGGATGTCCAGCTCGCGCGGGGACAGTTGAACAGCCGGCGGCCCCGCGTCCTTCGGGAAGACCCGGCCGCCCTCGGCGACTCGCCGCAGTACGGCGGCGATGGCCGCTCGCGGCATGTGCTTCGAGAGTGAGGCGTCCGCCCCGTGGTGGAGGGCCTGAGCCGCGGACAGGCGCCCCTCGCCCGACATCAGCACGACTCGTACGTGGGACATGTGCTTCTTGAAGGTCGTACACAGTTCGAGTCCCGAGCGGCCACCGAGTGAGGTGCTCACGAGGACCAGCTGTGGACGATGGCGTCGAGCCACCTGCCAAGCCACTTCCATCGACGGTGCCACGAGGCACGACGCCACCCATGGCTCGTCCGACAGGATCGATCGCAACCCGGCCTGAACCAGCTCGTTCTCGTCCACGCAGAGGACTCGCTGCATCCGGCATCGGTCCTCGGACGCCGGCCGCACAGCCATGAGAACTTCGCCCATCGTTCCTCCTAGGAGACGGCTCCGTTTCACAAGCGCTTATGCCTCTGAGAGTGCTGGTCGGCCGCCGCCCGGGGTACCCGGAGAACTACCTGCCGGGTACCTGCTTTTGTGAGCGGGGTCACGCGTGGGCGAAGACAGAAGACGCGGTGCGGCCATGTCTGGCCGCACCGCGTCGCGCCGTTCCGAGCGGGCTGAACTACAGGTGTTGGTGGTCTGCGCGGGGCCGCCCGTCAGATGCCCTCCGTGGACACGATCTTGGTCTGGGCGTAGAAGCCGAGGCTGCCGAGTCCGGCGGCCTCGGCAGCCGTCAGGTTCTCGACCGCAGCCTCGAGGAGCCTGCTCCGGTGGCCGGCGGCCTGGATGGAGGCAAGCGCGGTGCGGGCGCCCTCGGCGTAGACCTCCAGAGTGGCCTGGTCGGTGTCGTGGTTGCCGGAGTCGATCGCCGCCGCGGCTTCCTCCGTGGTCTGGCGGAGGGTGTCGAGGGCGGAGATGGACACCATGCGCAGTGCCTCGGCGGACACGCCCTGACTCCGGGCGTAGGTCGCGGCTTCCACGTAGGCGCTCAGCGCGGAGACGTAGAACGAGGCGACGATGGCGGCGTCGAGCACGTTCGCACCCCCGACCCGGTCGGACACATGGCAGGACGCGTCGCCCAGTGCCATGAGCGCCGGCCTGTTGGCCTCCCAGACACTCGGCGAGCCGGAGAAGAGGATGAACCCGTCGGGTGTGCCGATCTGTTGGGGGTAACACAGGACGGCGCCGTCCAGGTAGTTGGCGCCTCGTGCGTTCACCCAGTGTTCCGCCTTCGCAGCCCCCTCCGGTGAGCCGCTGCCGACGTTGACCAGGGTGACTCCCCACCAGTCCGTGACCGCGTCGAGCGACGCCAGCATCGCGTCGTACGTCGATGTGCAGGCGACGGCGAGACGTGAGGAGCGCACCGCGTCGTCGATGGACCGCAGTGCGGTGATTCCGTCACCGGCGAGGGCTTCCGCGCGCTCGGGAGTCCGGTTCCAGGCGGCGACCGAGAACCCTTTGCTCGCGAAGGCGCGCGCCAGCGCGGAACCCATCAGGCCGCAGCCGATGACTGCGATGTCGTAGCTCTTGGAACCGGCTTTGTTGTCGGACAAGTTCCTGCTCCGTTTCCGCTGTGGGCGGCGGGACGGGTGATGGCCGCCGGGTTTCTGGTGCCGAGCGGTGCCGAGCGGTGCCGAGCGGTGCCGAGCGGTGCCGAGCGGGGCCGTCAGGAGGCGCGGGGGCCGAGCCGGACCGGCAGCGCCTTGAGCTGGTTGATGAAGAAGACCTCCGCGAACGGGGCGTCGCCCACGATCTCCATCTGCGGGTACCGCTCCAGGGTCAACTCGACCATCAGACGCAGCTCCAGGCGGGCCAGGGCGTTGCCGAGGCAGAAGTGGCGGCCGCCTGCCCCGAACGCGAAGTGCTCGGGGTTGCGCGTGACGTCGAAACGGTCCGGATGCTCGTACCGCGTCTCGTCCCGGTTCGCCGCCGGGTACCAGAGGACGACCTTGTCGTTCTCCTTGATCAGCCGGCCGCCGAGCTCGACGTCACGGGTGGCGGTGCGCCGCATGAGGGAGAACGCGGGGAACATCCGCAGGGCTTCCTCGACCACGCTGGGCACCAGCGTCATGTCGTCGAGGACTTGTCGACGCTGGTCGGGGTGGTCCATCAGCGCCTTCATCGCGCTGACGTACGTGGCCATGGTGCTGTCGTTGCCGGCCGCGAAGAGGAGCAGGATGCCCATCACTATGTCGTCGTCGGTCAGCCGCTCGCCGTCGATCTCGGCGTGTACGAGGATGCTGATCAGGTCGTCCGTCGGGTTGGCACGGCGCGGTTCGATCAGCGCCATGCACTCCTCCATCAGCATGGGGATGAACTCGTCGGCCCACTGCGCGAGGCCGCCGGGGTTGAGGTCCGGATCGTCCCGGCCGATGTAACGCCCCATGTACTCGGCCCACTTGGCGTCGTCCTCCTCCGGAATGCCCAGGTACCCGTGGATCACCCGGGAGACGACCGGCTTCGACACGTCGGCCACGAGGTCACAGGTCTCCCGGCCGTCGAGCCGGTCGAGGACGGTGGTGACGACCTCGCGGATCCACGCCTCCTGGGCGGCGATCCGCGTCTGCGTGAACCCTTCGAGGAACAGCGCCTTGAGACGGTCGTGCTTGGGCGGGTCCAGGTTGATCATGTCCAGCTTGCCGAGCTCCTGGAGCTCGGGCGGCAGGTCCCCGAAGGTGATGTCGACCGCTCCGCCGAGGTGCGACGAGAAGGTCTTCCAGTCCCGGCTGACCTTCTCGAGCTCCTCGGCCCGGGTGAGTGACCAGAAGCCGGGTTCGTCCGGCATACCGGCGATCCCGGGGGACCAGTGCACGGGGCACTTCGAGCGCAGCTCGTGGAAGCGCGCGTGCGGCGGTCCCTGTTTCCACAGTTCCATGTCGGCGACGGTCGGGCCGTCGTCAGGACGGTCGGGCGAGGGCATCAGCTTCTCCAAGTGGCCGCTGGGACAACGGAAGCCCTTGAAGTAAGCAGCGGGGAGAGCGGCCGCGACCGCTTCAGCCGAGAACACAGCCCACTTGGGGGACGC
Source organism: Streptomyces boluensis (assembly GCF_009908195.1). Lineage (GTDB taxonomy): Bacteria > Actinomycetota > Actinomycetes > Streptomycetales > Streptomycetaceae > Streptomyces > Streptomyces boluensis. The sequence continues at coordinate 29,146 of NZ_JAAAHS010000003.1, forward strand.
GCCGCTGCCTGAGCCTGAGCCGGTGCCGAGTGCTCGAGCTCGCCAGGCACAACGGCGGCTGACCAGCCCGTCCCCCAACCGGGCGTGGATCAGGCGCGGTCAGGCCGACCGATCCGCAGGTGCGGGTTTGCTGCCCGCCTGACCACTTCTGCAGAAGGAATGACCCATGCGCCGCACCGTGTTCGACGAGGACCACGAGACCTTCCGCCAGACCCTTCGTTCTTTCATCAAGGCCGAGGTGCTCCCGGTCCACGACGACTGGTACGCGGCCGGCCAAGTGCCGCGCGACTTCTACTACAAGCTCGGTGAGCTGGGCGTCTTCGGTATGAGCGTGCCCGAGGAGTTCGGCGGCGCGGGCGTGCACACGCACAAGTTCCTGGCCGTGCTCTCTGAGGAGGCCGAGCGCGCAGGCGTCCTGTTCGGCTGCACGGGAGCGCACGTGCTGCTGTCCCTGCCGTACATCAAGATGCTGGCCACCGACGAGCAGAAGAAGCGCTACCTGCCGAAGTTCGTCTCCGGCGAGGAGATGTGGGCCCTCGCGATGACCGAGCCGGGCACCGGCTCCGACCTCGCGGGCATGAAGACCACCGCCAAGCTCTCCGAGGACGGCACGCACTACGTCCTCAACGGCGCCAAGACCTTCATCACCGGCGGTGTGCACGCCGACCGCGTGATTGTCTGCGCCCGCACCTCCGCACCGCGCGAGGACGACCGCCGCTTCGGCCTCTCGCTGTTCGCCGTCGACACCAAGTCCGAGGGCTACTCGGTGGGCCGCAAGCTGGACAAGCTCGGCCTGAAGACCTCCGACACGGCCGAGTTGGCGTTCGCCGATGTCAAGGTGCCCGCCGAGGACCTGCTCGGAGAAGAGAACAGGGCCTTCGGCTACCTCGGCCGCAACCTGGCCTCCGAGCGCTGGGGCATCGCCCACAACGCCTACGCGCAGGCCGCGGCGGCGGTGCGTTTCACGCAGGAGTACGTCGAGCAGCGCACTGTCTTCGGCAAGCGCGTGGCCGACTTCCAGAACACCGGATTCGAGCTGGCCGCCTGCAAGGCCGAGGTGGACGCCGCCGAGGCTGTCACCGACCGCGCCCTGGAGTCCCTGGACAGGGGCGAGCTGACGGCCGCCGAGGCCGCGAGTGCCAAGCTGTTCTGCACCGAGGTGGCGCACCGGGTCATCGACCGCTGTCTGCAACTCCACGGTGGATACGGCTACATCAACGAGTATCCGATCGCCCGCCTGTACGCCGACAACCGCGTCAACCGCATCTACGGCGGCACATCAGAGGTCATGAAGATGATCATCGCGAAGGACATGGGCGTTTGAGCCGGCAGCGCCCGAACTGCACTGGCCCGGCGCACCGTTGACGGTGCGCCGGGCCAGTGGGTCAGTGCTGAGAGGCTTGCGCGCCTTGGTCGGAGCCGCGCTCAGCCGGCGACGCGGATCAGCTTCCGGTTCACGAATTCGTCGACACCGAACCGGCCGAGTTCCCGGCCGAAGCCGGAATGCTTGACCCCGCCGAACGGCAGCCCCGGCTCCTCCGCGCCCACCACGTTGACGTAGACCATGCCTGCCTCGACCTGGTCCGCGACGCGCTGTGCTTGTTCCGGGTCGGTGGTGAAGACGTACGAACCGAGGCCGTACGGAGTGTCGTTGGCGACTGTGATCGCCTCGTCCTCGGACGACACGCGGTAGACGTGGGCGAACGGGCCGAAGAACTCCTCCTTGGCGGCCTCGTTCTCCGGGCTGATGTCGACGAGGACGGTCGGCTCGAAGAAGGCGCCGTCCCGCTTGCCGCCGAGCGCGACGGTGGCGCCCTCCGCGACAGCCCGCTTCAGCTGGTCCTCCAGGTGCTCGGCCGCGGTCGTCGAGGACACCGGACCGAGGAGCGTCTCCTCCGCGGCGGGGTCGCCGGGCTTCGTCTCCGCGAGAGCCGCGGTCAGCTTCTCCAGGAAGGCGTCGTAGAGGTCGTCGATCACGATGAAACGCTTGGCGCCGCAGCAGATTTGGCCGGCGTTCTCGTGGAACCGTGCGGCAAGGGCGGCCTGCACGGTCGCGTCGAGGTCGTCCGTGCTCAGCAGGATGAATGGGTCCGAGCCGCCGAGTTCGAGCACGACCTTCTTGAGTTGACGCCCCGCGGCCGCCGCGACCAGGGACCCGACCCGCTCCGAGCCGGTCACCGACACGCCCCTCACACGGGGGTCCTCGATGACCTGGTCGACCTGGCTGTACGTGGCGTAGAGGTTCGTGTAGACGCCTGCGGGGCAGCCCGCGTCGAGGAAGATCTGCTCGATGGCCGCAGCGGACTGAGGGCACTGGGCCGCGTGCTTGAGCAGAATCGTGTTCCCGATCAGCAGGTTGGGCGCCGCGAACCGCGCGACCTGGTAGTACGGGTAGTTCCACGGCATGATCCCCAGGAGGGTCCCGAGGGGCGCGCGGCGCACCACCGCCGTGCCTTCGCCCCAGACCAGATCGACCGGCTCGTCCGCGAGCAGGGTCTCGGCGTTCTCCGCGTAGTACTGGTAGATCGCCGCGCAGAAGTCCACTTCGCCGAGTCCTTGGGTGACCGGCTTGCCCATCTCGCGGCTGATGATCCGGGCGAGTTCCTGGCGACGCTCGGTATAGAGCTCAGCGACCCGGCTCAGGAGCGCGGCGCGGTCCGTGACGGAGGAGGCTCGACCCCACTCATGTTGCGCGTCGGCGGCACGATCGAGCGTCTCCCGCAGTGCGGAGTCCGACAGGGACGCATGCTCTTCGAGGGTTTGCCCCGTGCTGGGATCGACGACGGCGTACGTACTCACGGCAGCCTCCACGGCATGACGGATGACAGGACACGGCCTTGAGGACCCTGCCGCCCAGGGTGGGAAAGGCCGGTCGTGGCGACGGAAACGCCCCCACCCGGGGGAGGGGCCGGGTGAACCCGGCTGTCCTGCTTCGGCGTTCCCCCTCCGGCATCACCCAACCGGGCACGTCCTTCGCACCTGCGAGGTCTCCGGCACCGCACGCCTGCATGCTCCCGCCATGACCATGGACTCCCTGCTGCTCTCGCGCCGCGATCTCGACTTCCTGCTCCACGACTGGTTGGGCGTCTCCGCTCTGACACGCCGCCCTCGATACGCCGACCACGACCGGGACACGTTCGACGCGGTCCTCGACCTCAGCGAGGCCATCGCGACCCGGCACTTCGCCACGCACAACAAGAAGAACGACGCCGAGGAGCCTCACTTCGACGGCGAGCGGGTGCACGTCATTCCCGAGGTCAAGGATGCCCTGCGGGTCTTCGCCGAGTCCGGCCTGACCGGCGCCGCCATGGGCTGTGAGATCGGCGGCCAGCAGCTGCCCCACGTGGTGGCCAACGCCTGCATCGCCTTCTTCCAGGCCGCCAACATCGGCACCACCGCGTACCCGCTGCTCACCATCGGCAACGCCAACCTGCTTCAGGCGCACGGCAGTAAGGAGCAGATCGACACCTTTGCGCGACCCATGGTCGAGGGCCGCTTCTTCGGGACGATGTGCCTCTCCGAGCCCCAGGCGGGATCGTCGTTGGCCGACATCACGACCCGGGCGCAGCCGCAGGGTGACGGTTCCTACCGCCTCACCGGCACCAAGATGTGGATCTCCGGCGGCGATCACGAACTGAGCGAGAACATCGTCCATCTCGTGCTGGCCAAGATTCCCGGTGGTCCGCCGGGCGTCAGGGGCATCTCGCTGTTCATCGTGCCCAAGTACCTGGTCGAGCCGGACGGCACTCCGGGCGCGCGCAACGACGTCGTACTGGCCGGCCTCAACCACAAGATGGGCTACCGCGGCACCACCAACACGCTGCTCAACTTCGGCGAGGGCAAGTACACCCCGGGCGGCGCCCCGGGTTCGGTCGGCTACCTGGTGGGCGAGGCCCACCAGGGACTCACGTACATGTTCCACATGATGAACGAGGCCCGCATCGGTGTCGGCCAGGGTGCCACGGCACTCGGCTACACCGGTTATCTGCACGCCCTCGACTACGCCCGCAACCGCCCCCAGGGGCGACCGCTGAGCGGTAAGGACGCGAACGCGCCGCAGGTCCCCATCATCGAACATGCCGACGTACGGCGGATGTTGCTGGCGCAGAAGAGTTATGTCGAGGGCGCACTCGCCCTCATCCTGTACTGCAGCCGCCTGCTCGACGAGGAGAACACCGCCGAGCACGAGCCCGAACGTGCCCGCGCCCGTCTCCTCCTGGACGTCCTGACGCCCATCGCCAAGAGCTGGCCGTCGCAGTGGTGTCTGGCCGCCAACGACCTCGCCATCCAGGTGCACGGGGGCTATGGCTACACCCAGGAGTACAACGTCGAGCAGTTCTACCGGGACAACCGCCTCAACCCCATCCACGAGGGCACACACGGCATCCAGGGCCTCGACCTGCTCGGCCGCAAGGTCGTCATGAACGGCGGCGCGGGGCTGAGGGCGCTCCTCGGGACCCTCGCGACAACCTGCGCTCGGGCCACGGAGGCCGGCGCCGAAGCCGCCGAGCTGGCCACTCGCCTGGAACAGGCCGCGACCCGCGTCGAGCGGACCACCGCCAAGCTCTGGTCGACCGGAGACCCCGCCACCGCGCTGGCCAACGCTTCTGTCTATCTGGAAGCCGTCGGTCACGTGGTGCTTGCCTGGATCTGGCTTGAGCAGTTCCTCGCGCTGGGGAATGCGACGGACGACTTCCATGAGGGCAAGCGGCAGGCGGCCCGGTACTTCTTCCGCGTGGAACTCCCGCGCACCGGGCCGCAGTTCGACCTGCTCGACAGCCTCGACTCGACCACGGCCGACTGCCGGCCCGAGTGGTTCTGATCCACGGAACAACGCCCTCGGCCGACATGGACGCGTGTCGGCCGAGGGCGTTCGGCGGTGAGACGTGGCGCGTGCTGGTCACGTGACCGGGCGCGGCTGCCGCTGTTGTCTCTGGTGCCGTAGTTCGGCTCGGGCCAGCGCGTTTCTGTGCACCTCGTCCGGCCCGTCGGCGAAACGCAGGGTGCGGATCGCGGCGTACGCACCGGCCAGCGGAAAGTCCTGGGAGAGTCCGCCGGCGCCGTGCACCTGGATGGCCTTGTCCAGGATCCACTGCACGGTGGCAGGGGTGGCGATCTTGATGGCCTGGATCTCGGTGTGCGCACCCTTGTTGCCGACCGTGTCCATCAGCCAGGCGGCCTTGAGTACGAGCAGACGCAGTTGCTCGATCCGTACGCGCGACTCGGCGATCCAGTCACGGACGACGCCTTGGTCGGCCAGCGGTCGCCCGAACGCGACGCGCTCGTCGGCGCGGGCGCACATCAGCTCCACGGCCCGCTCGGCGACACCGATCGCGCGCATGCAGTGGTGGATGCGGCCCGGACCGAGCCTGGCCTGCGCGATGGCGAAGCCGTCGCCCTCACCGCCGATCAGGTTCTCGGCGGGCACTCGGACGTCGGTGAAGGACAGTTCGGCGTGGCCGCCGTGTTCGTGATCGTCGTAGCCGAAGACCTCCATGCCGCGCTCGATCGTGAGGCCGGGGGTGTCGCGCGGGACGAGGATCATCGACTGCTGACGGTGCCGGTCCGCGGTGGGGTCGGTCTTGCCCATGACGATGAAGACGCGGGCGGCGGGGTTCATGGCCCCGGTGATCCACCACTTGCGGCCATTGAGGACGTACGCTCCCCCACTCTCGGCTCCGCTCGAGCGGGAGGTACCCCCATCGTCGCGTTCGATGCGGGTCGAGATGTTGGTGGCGTCCGAGGAGGCCACGTCGGGCTCGGTCATCGCGAACGACGAGCGGAACTCGCCGTCAAGGAGCGGCTCCAGCCACTTCTCGCGCTGCGCCTCCGTGCCGAACATCGACAGCACTTCCATGTTCCCGGTGTCCGGGGCAGCACAGTTGAGGGCGGCCGGGGCCAAGTGCATGCTGCGGCCGGTGATCTCGGCGAGGGGCGCGTACTGCAGATTGGTCAGCGCGGCCCCATGCTCCCCTGGCAAGAAGAGGTTCCACAGGCCGCGGCGCCGGGCCTCGGCCCGCAGCTCGGCGAGCACCGGCACCGAGTCCCACGCCCAACGGTTCGCGAGTCGTCCCAGTTGCTCGGCGAAGACCGGCTCCGCCGGGTAGACGTGGCCGGCCATGAAGTCGAGCAGGTCGGCCTGCAGTTCCCTGGTCCTGGTGTCGAGGGCGAAGTCCATCAGCGGTGCTCCTTCAGTGCGGCGAGCCCGGTGTCGAGCAGCGGGTGGACGGTCTCACCGACGTGCTCGAAGCCGGAGCCGACGGTCTGCCCGTGCAGATGGCGGTAGTGGATGCCTTCGACGACTGCCGCCAACTTGTATGCGGCAAGGCCCAGGTAGAAGCCGAAACGGGACAGATCGCGATCGCTGCGTGACGCGTACCGCTGGAGGATCTCGTCCTCGGTGAGGAAGCCCGGCGCCGACGAGGCGTCGGGGGAGAGCGCGCTGCTCCCGCCAAGCAGTGTGCCGATGCGCTGGTAGAGAACCAGCAGGGCCAGGTCGGTCAGAGGATCGCCCAGGGTGGCCATCTCCCAGTCGATGACGGCGGCCGGCCGGTCCTGTTCGTCGACGAGTACGTTGTCGAGGCGGTAGTCCCCGTGCGCTATGCCCGCCGCGGACTGCGGCGGCACGTGTGCGGCGAGTTTGGCGTGCAGCTCGTCCGCCGCCGGCAGGTCGCGGCAGTACGACGCGTCCAACTGCCTTTTCCAGCGGCTTACTTGGCGGGTCAGGAAGCCCTCGGGCCGACCGAAGTCGGCGAGTCCCACCGCGGCCGCGTCGACCTCGTGCAGGGTGGCCAGGGTGTCCACGAGGCCGGTCGAGATCACCCGGGTGCGCTCCGGGCCGAGCGGCTCCAGCTCGACGGCGTTCCGGTACGGGGTGCCCGTGACCCGCTCCATCACGTAGAACGGGGCGCCGAGGACCGTGTCGTCCGTGCACAGGGCGTACGTCCTCGGCACCGGCACCGCGGTGTCCTGCAACGCCGACATCACGCGGAACTCCCGGGCCATGTCGTGCGCGGTCGCGAGTACGTGCCCCAGCGGGGGTCGGCGGACGATCCAGGTGGAGGCCCCGTTCGTGACCTCGTAGGTGAGGTTGGACCTGCCGCCGGCGAGCACTCGGGCGGAGAGGTTTTCACCGGCTTCCGGTACCGACTCGGCCAGCCATTTACCGAGCCGGGCCAGATCAAGGCCCGGCAGGCCGTCTTCCGTCATGGGCATCAGGCCACCGCGCCCGAGGAGCAACTCACCTTGTACGACCCGCAGTTGACGCCGGGTTGCAAGTCATGCAGCGGGAAGATCGTCATGCCTGCGGCCCTCCGGCGACGTGGAGCTCCCGGATGATGCCGGCGTTGTTGACGAGTGCGGTCGGCTCGCCCAGCTCCGCCAGCCGCCGGGCGACGCCGGCACCGATGCCTCGGGCGGCGCCGGTGACGACGGCAGTACGGGTGAAGGTCATCATTTCGCTCCAGTCGTAGGAAGGGTCGGGTCGGCCGGTGCGGCGGCCGTTGCCGTCGGGGGCAGCGCCGGGCCGATGCCGTGTCCGGCTCCGGAGACCAATGCGCCCTGTCTGCGCACCGGCATCAGGACCCTCCGGTGAGGGTCACGCCGCCGTCGACGACGAGGAGTTGGCCCGTCATCCACGCGGCGTCGTCCGACAGCAGGAACGCGACGACGCTGCCGATGTCGGACGGCACGCCGAGCCGCTTCAGCGGGTACGCCGCGGCGGCCTCGTCCTCGCGGCCTTCGTAGAGCTGCGTGGCGAACTTCGTCTTCACCACCGCCGGGGCGACCGCGTTGACCCGGATGTCCGGGCCGAGTTCGACGGCGAGCTCCTCGGTGATGTGGGTGAGCATCGCCTTGCTGGCGCCGTACAGGCCGATTCCGGGCGCAGGGCGGATCCCGGCGACCGAGGAGATGTTGACGACGGCGCCGCCGTGCCCGGACATCCACGCCCGGTGCACCTGCTGGGTCCACGACAGCGCGGCCAGGCAGTTGACCTCGACGACCTTGCGGGCGACGTCGAGGTCAAGGTCCATCAGCGGGCCGTACACCGGGTTGATGCCGGTGTTGTTGACCAGCAGGTCGGCGCTGCCGAACGCCTCGATCGCCCGCTTGACGACCTCGGCCTGGTGGTCGACGTCGGCCGCGTGCCCGGCCACACCGACAGCGTGTTCCGGCCCGCCGAGCTGCCCGACCGCTTCGTCGAGTGCGCCCTGTTCGCGGGCGGTGACGACGACCTTCCCGCCCTCGGCCACCAGCCGCTGGGCGACGGCGAGACCGATGCCCCGGCTGGCGCCCGTCAGGATGGCTGTCCTGCCTTCGAAGCGCCTGGTCATGAGAGCCGCTCCAGGACCATCGCCATGCCCTGGCCGCCGCCGACGCACATGGTCTCCAGGCCGAACTGCTTGTCGTGCCACTGCAGCGAGTTGATCAGCGTGGACGTGATGCGCGCGCCGGTCATGCCGAAGGGGTGGCCGACGGCGATCGCGCCGCCGTTGACGTTCAGGCGGTCCTCGTCGATGCCCAACTCCCGTGCCGACGGGATGACTTGGGCGGCGAAGGCCTCGTTGATCTCGACCAGGTCGATGTCGCCGATGCCGAGCCCGGCGCGCTGCAGGGCCTGCCGGGACGCCTCGACCGGGCCGAGGCCCATGATCTCCGGCGAGAGCCCGGAGACTCCGGTGGAGACGATCCGCGCGAGCGGGGTGAGGCCGAGTTGCCGCGCCTTCACGTCCGACATGACCACAAGCGCCGCCGCGCCGTCGTTCAGCGGGCAGCAATTGCCTGCGGTCACGGTTCCGTCGGACCGGAAGACCGGCTTGAGGGCGGAGACGGCCTCCAGGGTCACGCCGGCACGCGGGCCGTCGTCCTTGCTGACCACCGTCCCGTCAGGCAACGTCACCGACGTGATGTCGCGCGCCCAGAAACCGTCCGTAATGGCCTGCTCGGCCCGGTTCTGCGAGCGCACGCCGAACGCGTCCTGGTCGGCCCGCGTCACGCCCTTCAACTGCGCGACGTTCTCGGCGGTCTGGCCCATCGTGATGTACGCGTCCGGCAGGGCGCCGAAGGTCCGCGGGTCCGCCCAGGTCTGGCCGCCCGCGGTGAACTTCTCGGTACGGGTCTGGGCCTCGTCGAACAGAGTGTTCTGCGTGTCCGGCAGGCCGTCCGCGTTGCCCTTGCCGTACCGGCTGACGGTCTCCACTCCGACGGAGAGGAACACGTCGCCCTCGCCCGCCTTGATGGCGTGCAGCGCCATGCGGGTGCTCTGCAGGCTGGACGCGCAGTAGCGGTTGACCGTGGTGCCCGGCACCCCGTCGAGTCCCGCCAGTACGGCGACGATGCGGCCCATGTTGAAGCCGGACTCACCGGCGGGCTGGCCGCACCCGAGGACGAGGTCGTCGATGTCGGCCGGGTCGAGCGCGGGCACCTTGTCGAGCGCGGCCCGCACCATCTGCACGGCGAGGTCGTCGGGGCGCATGTCTTTCAGCGACCCCTTGCCGGCCCTGCCGATCGGTGAGCGGGCGGTGGCGACGATTACGGCCTCGGACATGGGCACTCCCTCATTGGCTAAGCGCTTGCTTTTGCTGCGGTGGACCATAGGGCGGGAAGGGGCGGCCTCCGTGGTTCAGGCAGGGCCCCTGCCCGGCTGGGGGAGGGGCGGCGCGTAGGCGTCCAGGTCCGTGTTTGCCGAGGAGCAGGGCGCGTTGGCTCAGTCCTTCGGGCCGGTCGGCTCAGCGAGGTATGCCGCGAACACCGCGCGCTCGTTCGCTGTGATCGGTCGAGGCCGGCGGCGGTCCATGTCCCACATCACGAGCGTGGCCGTCGAACGCGCGGAGAGCGAGGCCGCTGTCCGCAGGTGTTCCACCACACGGAAACTGGTGGTCCGTATCTCGCTCAAGGCCAGGTCGACGGAGACGGCCCCATGCTCCGGAGTGACCTCGTGCAGGTACTCGATGTGCTGGGTCGCCACCACATAGGTCGGATAGGCGACGTCGAGCGTTCCGAGCATCCAGGCCGCGCGGGTTTCCTCGAACAGGGCGAGGTAGGCCGATGCCGTGAGATGGCCGAGGCCGTCGAGATCGCTGAATCGCAGACGGAATTCGCTCCGCCATACTTCGGAGCCGCTGACTGCACCGTCGTGACGCTCTGTTGCACTGCCGGGTATCGGCACTTTCCACCTCCGCTGGCTCTGTGTCCTCCGCGGAACGTAGGTGGCTCTGGGACTCGTCGTGCGCCCTCGGGCGAAGGAATGCCCGACTGGGGGTGTGCGGCGAATTCCGGCTGTCGCCGGTCGCGGCCTGGCCTCAACTGCTCCTATGGAAGGGCCACTTGTGGCCCAGCGGCAACGTGCCGCGTGTTCGGAAGGGCCGAGCTGTGAACAGCCCTTCCGAACACGCGGCACGCTGGTGCAGCCTCAACCTCAGCCTCGCAGAGCAGGCCGGCCCCTCAGGACTCCGCAGGGCCAACCGCGACAGCGCCGCGGTGGCGCAGCCGGGAGACGAGCGTGACCACCAGGATCAGCAACGAGAACCCGGCGCTGACCACGTACCCCATCGTGTAGAGGTGCTCTTGCGGCACGCCGGTTCCGTGGGCCGAGCCACCGGTGAGGATCGCGGTGACCACGGCCGATCCGACGGAGAAGCCGATGGCCATCATGGTGCCCGCCATGCCTGCGGCCATCCCGGCCCTGTCCTCCGGAACGGCCAGCTGCGGCACCACGAACGCGCCGTTGTAACCAAGGCCGCTGCCCAGGCCGATGAAGGCGGAGCCCACGAGGTACTGCCACTGCTGCTGGTGGGCGTACGCGAGCCAGCCCAGCCCGAGGGCGCAGACGACGCCCCCGAGCACGAGGACCGCGGCCGGCCGTCGCTGAACGGCCGCTTCGGAGGCCTTGCCGCCGATGAGCATCATCAGCGCGAACGGCAGCGTGAGCACGCCGGTGCCCAGAGCGTCGATGCCGAGGCCGTAGCCGACCTCAGGGGGAGTCTGGGCGTAGTAGGTCACCAGGATCAGGTACGCGGCATTGATGGCGCCGACCATGCCGGCGGCGAAGCACGCAGCTGAGACGAGGGGCTTCTTCAGCACCTTCACGTCGAAGACCGCCGCGGAGGACCGACGCTCCATCAGTCCCCACAGGACGGCCCCGACGACGCTCGCCGCGAGCAGCACGATCCCTGCGACGCCCCAGCTGAGGCCCTGGGTCAAGGCGAGCAGTCCGGCCGTGACCCAGGCGATCAGTCCCACGGTTCCCGGAATGCCGATCCTCCCCGACGACTCTGGCCGGGAGGAAGGGATGATGACGATCAGAGCCACCGTCGTCACCGCGAAGACCGCGGCCAGGATGTAGAAGAAGCTCGCGAGCGAGAGGGTCTTGACCACCACTCCGCCTCCGACCATCCCCAGGACGGTCCCGGCCCCCGCAGCCATGATCAGCGCGCTGACCGCGGTGCCCACCACACTGCCGGTCAGGTGCCTGCGCAGGAAGCTCAGCGGCAGCAGTTGCGCGGCACCGCCGAACCCGAGCAGCGCAGAGCCGATCAGGAGTGCCGCGTAGGAGTGGCCGATGGCGGGCACGAGCGCGCCGACCGTCAGAAACCCGCCGGACAACAGCGAGGTGGCGCGATCGCTGAGCATGTCCGCGAGACGCGGAATAAGGACGAAGCCGGCCCCGCCACCCAGCGTCAGGACCGTGAAGACCCAGGCCGAGGCCGCCACTCCGACGCCGAACTGTGTCTGCATCAGCGGCAGTAGCGGCGGCAGCATGAAAGCGACCGCATTCGTCACGGTGGCCAGGAGCACCGCGACGCCGATCAGTGCGCCACGTCGAGGCTCGGCTCTCGTGGATTCCGCTCTCGATATGACAGCTGGCTGGTTCAGTTCAGTCACGTCTGTCTCCCATGGTCGTTCGCCGCCTTCACGGTCAGTGCAACCGGCCGAAGTCGGGCGAACGTACGGCGAGTTCAGGACACACTCTGGTGCGGTCGGCCTGTTCGCGCCCGGTTGGGGGATGCCCGTGGGCGCCCCTGGGGCGAGGCGCCGCTCGGGTGTCAGGAAGGGGGCGCCAGGGGCTCGGGGGCAGCCCATGCCCCCCAACTGGGCATGTTTCCGTTCCGTGGGCCGGCGTCGCCGACCCGGCGCGGCGAGAGTGGCGTGTCATCCGTACGGATCGCACCCGCAGGGAGAAGCCATGGCGCTGCAGATCACCGTCGACCTCGAAGGCTGCAAGGGCTACGCCTGCTGCATGATGGAGGCGCCGGAACTCTTCGACATCGACGACGAGACCGGTAAGGCGATCCTGCTCGAAGAGCGTCCCTCGGCCGATCGGGCCGAGGAGGCCGAGCGTGCTGCACGCTCGTGCCCGGCCAGTGTGATTCTCGTGCGGAACGGCTGACGCGATGAACCGTGTGGTGATAGTGGGCGCCTCACTGGCGGCGGTCCATGTCATCGAAGGGTTACGGAGAAACGGCTACCAGGGCGAGATCCAACTCGTCGGCGCCGAACCGCAGTTGCCCTACGACCGGCCGCCGCTGTCGAAGGAAGCACTGCGGGCGGGCCCCGAGCTGGACAGACTGTTGCTGAAGGAACCTGGTTGGTACGGCACACAGGCGGTCGAGTTGTGCCTCGGCACGGCTGCGGTGGGCCTCGACACACGTGCCCGCCAGGTGGTCCTCGAAGGCGGGCGCGAGCTGCCGTACGACGGACTCGTCATCGCGACCGGCGGAACCGCGCGCTCGCTTGGCGGGCCGGAAGAGGTCGGGCCGGTCCATGTGATCCGGTCCGTCGCGGACACCGCGGCGCTGCACGAACAACTCGTGCCGGGGCGGCATCTCGTGGTCATCGGCGCCGGGTTCATCGGCCTCGAAGTGGCCGCCACGGCTAGGGAGATGGGCCTTGACGTCTCCGTGGTCGAGGCGGCGCCGGTCCCGCTCACCCGGGTCCTCGGCGGCGAGGCCGGTGCCTGGTTCAGGGATCACCACCTGGCCAACGGGGTCGATCTCCGCTGCGGCAGTGCCCTGGAGCAGGTCGAAGTGACCTCAAGGGGCACCAAGATCCAGCTGGTGGACGGGACGGTCCTCGCCGCGGACGTGGTCGTCGCCGGTATCGGCGCAGTCCCTGCCACGGGTTGGCTCGACGGCAGCGGTGTCCACGTCGCCGACGGCGTGGTCTGCGACCCGACCCTGCGCGCCTCCGCCCCCGGGGTCGTGGCCGCCGGTGATGTAGCCCGCTGGCACCACCCGTTGTTCGGCCAGACCATGCGGGTCGAGCAGTGGCGCAACGCGGTGGAGCAGGGCGGCCGGGCGGCGCTCAGCCTGCTCGGCGACACTGATGCCTTCGCGGCCGTTCCGTACTTCTGGTCCGATCAGTTCGACGCGAAGGTGCGGTTCGTCGGCGTCGCGGGCGGGGCCGACACGATGCACGTGGAGCAGACCGGCGACACCTCGATGGTGGCCCTGTTCGGCCGGGACGGAGTGATTCGTGGCGCGCTCTGCGTCAACGCGCCGCGCCTCCTTGCGCGTTACCAGAAGGCCATCGTGGAACAGGTCGCGTGGGGGGACGTGACCGGGACCGGGTGACACATCCAGGCCCCGACCCCGCTACGCGCGGTCCATGGACTCCGCGGCGAACTGTCGCCCCTCTGCGTACGCCTCGTGCCGGCGCTGTCGTACGACGGCGTCTGCCAGCTCCACCGCGGCCCGCCGCAGCAGAAGGAGGCCCTCGTCCGCGTTCGCGCCGCCGGGATCGCCGAGCACGCCGTTCCGGGTGACGGCGGACAGCCCCTTCTCCCGCAGCCGCGTGAGGAGTGTGCGAACGGGCGCGGTGTTTCCGGCCTGCGCCGCCTCCAGACGCACCAGTTGGGGGACAAGGGCCAGCATGACGGACGTCTCGGTCCGGCCCGCATGCGCGTCACCGCCCCAACGCGGGCCCCAGGCAAGGACGTTGTGCCCCTCGGCCCGTAGCCGGCGCACGGCCCGGACGACCGGCTGCGCGTTTCCGCCGTGCGCGGATACCAGGACGGCCTGGGAGAACGTCACCGCCGCCGACCGCACCAGCTCGACCAGGACCAGCTCGACGGCCTCCTGGCCGATGGAGAGCGTGCCGGGGAACCCCTGATGCTCCCCGCTGGAACCGAACGCGACGGCCGGAGCCACGACGACACCGGGCACCTGCTCGGCCAGCCGCCTCGCCAGGGCGACGGCGATGTCGGTGTCCGTGGACATCGGCAGGTGCGGCCCATGCTGCTCGGTGGCGCCGACCGGTACGGCGAGCACGGCCCCTCGTCGTACGGAGTCGGCGACATCGGTCCAGGTCAGCGACGCCAGCTCGGACATCAGGGGGTCCGTGCCCGCCGCGGTGCGCCGAGGGAGCGGGTGAAGCCCTGGGGGAGCACCACGTCGTCGGGCGTGAGGTCGTGGACGGAGGAGCGGCCAAGTCCCAGAAGGGCAGAGTCGATTCCGCCGCGCAGGATGTCGAGCACGTTCTCCACACCCGCCTGGCCTTCCGCGGCAAGGCCCCACAGACAGGCCCGCCCGATCAGCACCGCGCGGGCGCCGAGTGCCAGGGCCTTGACCACGTCGCCGCCTCGCCGGATTCCACCGTCCAGGAGCACCTCGATCTGGTCCCCCACGGCCTCGGCGACGGCGGGCAGGGCGCGAATCGTCGCAGGGGTGCTGTCGAGGTTGTTGCCGCCGTGGTTGGAGACCGAGACGGCGTGGGCGCCCGCGTCCACGGCGCGCTTGGCGTCATCGACGCGGATGATGCCCTTGACCAGGAAAGGCCCGCCCCACTGCTCACCCATCCACCGGATGTCGTCCCAGGTGGGAGGAGGCGTCTGCATCCACTCGCCGTAGGCGCCGAAGAAGGTCGGGGCCTGCTCGCCGGCGGCGGTGACGTTGGGGGTGGTGAGGTCGGGCAGCCGCCGTGCCCGCGCGAAGGCGAGCAGCCAGCGCGGGTGGGCGATCCCCTCCGGGGCGAAGCGCGCCAGAGCCTTCAGGTCGAGGCGCTCCGGTATGCGGGGGCTGCCCCAGTCGCGGCCGTGCGAGAACGACCAGTCCAGGGTCACGATCAGACCTTTGGCACCGGCCGCTCGGGCCCGCTGCATCTGAGCGAGCATGGAGTCCTTGCTGCCCATCCAGTACATCTGGAAGAACGTCTGCGGATTGGCCGCGACGACCTCCTCGACAGGCCTGCTGGCGAAGGAACTCAGCCCCATCGCCGTACCCCGGTTCGCCGCGGCGCGAGCCACGGCCACCTCCCCTTCGGGGTGCACGGCCTGCACTCCCGTCGGGGAGATGACCACCGGCAGGGAGACCGACTGCCCCAGGACGGTCGTGGACTGGTCCCGCTTGGCCGGCAGATCCGCCACGTGCGGTGCGAAGCCGGCCTCTGCGAAGGCGGCCATGTTGTCCCGGTACGTCGTGCCCCGCTCGGATCCGGCGAGCAGGGCGCCGTAGACCGAGGAGGGCAGGCGCCGCTTGGCCCGCCGCTGAGCCTCGGCGACGGTTTCGAACCATACGTTGGGCATGAAGCCCCCTTCTTTCTCGGGCTCTCTCGGACTCGGTCTCAGTGACGTGACGCCAACTGGCCCCGGATCACCAGAAGTTGAGTCCGGCCAGTGGGCTCTCGTCACACCTGCGATCGGGTCGGACCTCCCGGCGAGCGGGCATGCCGAGGAGTACGGGCTGACCGCGCACCGGCCCCCGGTGCGAGTGGTCCTGGCCGGGGCGCGGGGCACCGGAGCGGTCACCGGAGAGCAGCGCCTCCGCGTTGCCCCGGACGCATTCCGGATCGGGCCCGTCCAACGGCAGGCCGGTGAAGAACTTGGCGGCCATGCATCCGCCCCGGCAGGCGTCGAAGGCCGAGCACCGCGTGCACACGCCGCCTGTCTGCGGCTGCCGCAACTCCTGGAAGAGTGCCGACTCGCGCCACACCTTGGCGAAGCCGCCCTCGTCGCGGACGTTGCCCGCCAAGAAGGAGTCGTGGATGGCGAACGGGCAGGCGTACACCTCGCCCACCGGGTCGATCAGGCACACCACGCGCCCGGCGCCGCACAGATTCAAGCCCGGGAGCGCCTCGCCGTACGCGGAGAGATGGAAGAACGAGTCGCCGGTGAGCACCTGCTCGCCGTTGGCCACCAGCCAGTCGTACAGCTGCCGTTGCTGCTCCGCAGTGGGATGCAGCTCGTCCCACACGTCGGCGCCGCGGCCCGATGGCCGCAGCCGGGTGAGCCGCAACTGCGCCCCGTACCGGTCGGCGAGGGCCTTGAACTCGTCCAGCTGCCCGATGTTCTGGCGCGTGGCCACCACCGAGATCTTGAACCCGGCGAACCCTGCCGCGGCGAGGTTCTCCATGGCCCGCAGCACGGTGTCGTACGAACCGCCGCCGCGCACGGCGTCGTTCACCTCGGCGGTCGCTCCGTCAAGGGAGAGCTGGACGTCCACATAGTCACTGGCCGCGAGGCGTCGCGCGACGTCCGGGGTGATCCGGACGCCGTTCGTCGAGAACTTCACGCCCACACGATGGGCCGTGGCGTAGTCGACGAGCTCCCAGAAGTCCGGCCGTACGGTGGGCTCACCGCCCCCGATGTTCACGTAGAAGACCTGCATGCGCTCCAGTTCGTCGATGACCGCCTTGCACTCGGCGGTGGTCAACTCGCGCGGGTCGCGCCGCCCGGAGCTGGACAGGCAGTGCACACAGGCCAGGTTGCAGGCGTAGGTCAGCTCCCAGGTCAGGCAGATCGGTGCGTCGAGGCCGTACTGGAATTGGTCCACCAAGCGGCCCGGTCCTGCTGATGCCTGGTTGGGCAGCGTCATTCCGGTCCCTCTTCCTCTCGCTGAGTGTCACCACGTCGAGCTGGGCAGTCGGACCGTTCAGTGATCATCTGAGACTTCGCCAGGTTCGCCAACGCGCCTTCGTAGCGCCCCAGTTCGGCGGGCGTGACGCCCGCCACCAGGCACGCTTCCGAGGCGCTCGGGTGATCGGCCAGTGCCTGTACGACGGTGAGCAGTCTGCGGTCCTTGAGGAACGACAGCCGCCGGGTGCCGAAGTGGTACAGCAAAGCGCCGAAGGGCTCGGGGCGAACGGCGACCTGGGAATGTAAGGTCCAGGCCGCGTCCAGGTCGAACTGCCGGGCGGCGGCGACGGCAGGGGCGTCCAAAGGAGGGGCGTCCACAGGGGTGCGCAGGGTCATGGCGGGCCCTTTCAGTACACGCCGCACATGCCGTCGATGGAGACTTCCTCGACGAGCAGGTCCTCTTCGATCAGTCGGTCGTCCAGTCGGTCGTCCTCAGCGGGCGAAGGGCCCGCGCAGGCGGTCGAGGTGGTTTCAGTCGGTTTGGGCGGCTGCGGCTGCGGCTCGTTGCTCATGGGAGGTCCCCTTGTCATGCGGACACGGCGTTCGTCGCGTCGAGGGGCGACGTTAAGGACGCCGCCCCCGGATGACGGCCTGGCCGCCGCGGTTGCTGCCCACCTGGGGGATCGACCGACCGGGACGACCGCGTGAATGCTGGACGGACGGCCTCGGGCGCGCCTTCGGCGATGCCTTCCGGCCGACCGTGCCGGCCTTCGTCGGGTCGGGCCCCTGCGAAGCAGCCTGAGGACACCTGGTGATCGACGTTCCACCGCTTCCCGCGGCCTTTCGGCTGCGCCCGGACCCCGGCCTGGCTGTCCTGCGGGACGGGCGAACCCTTCTCGGCGGCACGCCGTACCGACTGGTGCGGCTGACGGCGAACGCCGTGCCGGTCATCGGTTCCTGGCTCGACGGCAAGCCCGTCGGGGACCGGGGAGCGGCCGGGCTCCTGGCCCGACGCCTGGTCGAGGCCGGGATGATGCATCCGGTGCCGCCACCTCACGCGCCGCGCCCGTCGGTGACGTTCGTGGTGCCGGTCCGGGACCGGGCCGACCAGCTCGCACGCTGCCTGACCGGCTTGAGGGGCGGGCCGGAGGTGATCGTCGTGGACGACGGCTCCGCCGATCCCGGCGCGGTGGCGGACATCGCCCGGCAGGCCGGGGCACGGCTCGTGCGCCGCCCCGCCAACGGCGGCCCCGCGGCAGCGCGGAACACGGGACTCGCCCACGCGACAACGGAGTTGGTCGCTTTCGTGGACTCCGACTGCCTGCCCCGCCCCGGCTGGGTCGAGCCCCTGCTGCCGCACTTCGCAGACCCCGCAGTGGCCGCGGTGGCACCGCGCATCGTGGCGCACAGGCCCGGAACGGGGCAGCCTGCCACGCCAGGAGCAGGACTCCTCGCGACGTACGAGGCGGACTGTTCAGCCCTCGACATGGGCCCCGGGGAAGCGATCGTCCGCCCCGGCTCGACGGTGCCCTACGTGCCCAGTGCCGCGTTGATCGTGCGCCGCTCCGCGGTGGGCGGGGGGTTCGACGCAAGCATGCGGGTCGGGGAGGACGTCGATCTGGTGTGGCGCCTTGGGGCAGCCGGTCACCACATCCGCTACGACCCTTCGGTGGCTGTGGCGCACCAGCATCGGACCCGCCCCCGCCAGTGGCTGGCCCAGCGCGTCCAGTACGGCACATCGGCCGCGCCGCTCGCGGCCAGGCACCCGGGAGTTCTGCCGGCCGCGTCGATGGCCGGTTGGAGCGCCGCCGCGTGGGCGCTCGCCCTGGCTCGGAGGCCCGTCGCCGGCGCCCTGGTCACCGCCGGGACGACCGCGCTGTTGGCCCGGAAACTGTCGTCCTGGTCCGACACTCCATGGCGCACAGCGGTCCGGCTGAGCGCGGACGGCACCCTGCGCGCGGGCGAACATCTGGGCCGCACCCTGAGCAGGGCGTGGTGGCCTGTGGCCCTCCCGTTGGCGTTGGCTGTGCCACGCTTGAGGCTGCCTCTCGCCGCCGCCACCGTGACCGCTCCGCTCATCGAGTACCGGCGAGTCCGTCCCACCACTCCGGTCGTGCCCTGGACGGCGATCCGCCTCGCCGACGACGTCGCGTACAGCCTCGGCGTCTGGCAGGGCTGTGTCCGGCACCGCACCACCGAGCCGCTCCGGCCGGCCCTGTGGTGGCGCTCCGCCGACGGCATCACGCGCCCGCCGTCGGTACGAGGGTGAAGGCCGAGGCGATGAGGCCGTCGGTACGAATGCGAAGGCCGAGGCCATGCGCGTGAGGCCGCCCCTCGGACCCGCCGGACCCGCCGGACCCGACGGAGCGGATGTGATCGTGGTGGGAGCCGGGGCCGCGGGGTCCACGCTGGCGGCGCGTCTGAGTGAGGACGCCGGGCGCACCGTGCTGCTCCTCGAAGCCGGTCCGGTTCCGAGCCATCCGGCGGAGTTCCCGGCCGAGTTGCTCGACGCACGCCTTGTCCCGGGCGCGCGGCCCGGCCATCCCGCAGTCCAGAGCTACGCCGCGCACCTGACGCCCGAGCGGCCCTACACGGTGGTTCGCGGGAGATACCTCGGCGGCTCGACCACCGTCAACGGCGGCTACTTCGTCCGCGCCCGGCGCGCGGACTTCGACCGCTGGTCGGCGGCCGGCAACCCGGCCTGGGCGTACGACCGCGTACTACCCCTCCTCCGCAGTCTTGAGACCGACCTCGACCACGGTGCGACCGATCTGCACGGCGGCAGCGGCCCGGTGCAGGTACGCCGGGGATCGCTCGCCCATCCCGCCGCTGCGGCCTTCCGTGCCGCGGCGAAGCAACTCGGGCATCCCCTCGAACCCGACAAGAACGACCAGGCCCCGCCGGGCTTCGGCCCGGTGCCGTGCAACGTCGTCGACGGCATCCGGCTCAACACCGGCCTCAGCCATGTGTCGACGGCTCTGCACCGCCCCAACCTCACGGTGGTCGGCGACTGCCGCGTCCTCCGCGTGGTCATCCGCAAGGGGCGCGCCGTCGGGGTCGTCGTACGACGTCAGGGACGACAGCACGTCCTGCCCGCCGGGGAGGTCGTCCTCTGTGCCGGTGCCTTCGTGACCCCGCAGCTGCTGCAGCTGTCCGGCATCGGACCGCGAGCGGACTTGAAGCGGCTCGGAGTCCCCGTCGTGACGGACGCTCCCGCCGTGGGCGCCCGCTTCAGTGACCATCCCCAACTCGTCCTCGAATGGGCCCCGTTACAGGACTTGGGTGAACCCGTCGAGTCCTGGCTCGGCGGCTGCCTGCACATGTCCTCGTCGGACCTGACGCACCCCGGCGACCTGGAGATCCTGCAGTCCCTGGTGCCGATGGCCGGACTCGTCGGCGGTGCCGTGACGGTGCCCGGCGAGCCCCTGGCCTTCCTGGCCTCGGTCCAGTCACCTGTCCCGTCCGGCCGGCTGTCCCTCCAGTCCGCCGATCCCGCGTCACCGCCACGCATCCAGTACGGCTACCTCGCCGAACCCCAGGACCGCCGACGTCTGCGCGAAGTCGTACGCGCCACCGCGGAGTTGACCGTCACGCCGCCCTTCGCGGACATCTCCCGAGGGCTGCTCCAACCCGGGCCGGACGTGCTGGACAACGACCGAGCGCTGGACGAGTGGATCGGTCACAACATCGGCACCGCCCACCACACGTGCGGCAGCGCACCCATGGGTCGGGAACCCAAGGAGACGGCAGTCGACCAGTACGGGAGGGTTCATGGTGTGCACGCGCTCCGAGTCGCGGACACCTCGGTGCTGCCCACGGCCCCGCTGCGCGGCCCGGCGGCGACGGCCGTGCTCATCGGAGAGTTCGTGGCCCAGGCCATGCGCCATGAACTGACCTGACGGCCGTCCGACAAGAGCCCGGGCTCCTGGGGCAGTTGAAGACCATCGGCTTGTGGGTCTGCCGAGATCAGAACACAGCGCGACATCCGGACAGTGATCCCCGTCCCGGCGGACCAGCGCAACCATCACGTCCGGGTTGGCCCATCGGCCCGGTCGCCCCACTCCGCGAGAACGGCCCGTAGGGCAGTCACCAGACACAAAGGCCGGTCGAGCATGACGTGATGGCCCGCATCGGGGATCTCGATCAGGGGAGTGGCACACCCCAGCCTGCTGTGGATCATGTCGCCCATCGACGCGGGGACCAACCCGTCCCCGCTGCGGACCAGGGCTGTTCGGCACTCCAACGGTTTCAGTACGGTCCTCGACATCCGCGGGCTGGCGAAGATCCGCCGGTCGAACTTCCAGCTCCAGCCGGTGGATGACCGTCGGATCGACGTTCCGGCGAGGTGCTCGCGCACGTAGGGGAGGGTCGTGTCCTGGGCCGGGACCGGCCGGAACCGCGCCATCGCCGCCTCCCTGCTGGGGTACACCTTGGCAGGGCCGAAGGCCCTCCGTTCCCGCGCGGCCTTCTGCTCGGGGGTGAGGTCGTGGACGGGGGAGTCGATGGTGATCGCGCCTGCCAGCGACGCTCCGTGCCGTTCGGCCACCGTCCAGGTCACGAAGCCGCCCATGCTGTGCCCCACGACGACGGGAGGGCCGTCGATCCCGGCATCGGCGGCGACGGCCATCACCTCCTCGGCCCAGACCTCAAGGGTGTACTCGCTTCGCCAGTCGCTGTCGCCATGCCCGGACAGGTCGATCGCGGCGATGCGCCGGTCCGACGCCAGTAGCGGGGCGATGTGGTCCCACCATCGCGCGTGGGCGGCGCCGCCGTGCACGAGGACGACCCCCGGTCGGCTGCTTGGGCCGTACGCCCGATAGCTGATGTGCGCGCCGGCGACAGTGACCGTGGCGATGTCGACGGGTGCGGCAAGTGCCGACGTGAACCAGGCAGGCGCGAACGGCGTTGCGCGGCTGTCTTGTTGGGTCTGGTGCGGGTCGGTGACGGTCATCGCGATCCTCTCGGCTCGATCGGTGAGAGCAGGCCCTTGCGCCGACTCCGCAGTCTGGTGGGCGGAGTGGTGCCGAGCTCGCCCGTCAGCCCAGCAGGCGACGTGCGTCCCGCTCGGGGTTGACGGCGAGCAGGGCGAGCAGACCGGCGATGCCGGCGGCGGCCCCGTAGACCTGGAAGGAGAGGGCGTACCCGTCGGCCGTGGTCTGTGCCGCGTCCACGATGGCGCCGGTGAGATACGGGGAGATCAGGCCCCCGATCGACATGATGGCGGTGAACACGCCCAGGGTTCCGGCGAGTTGGCTCGGCGGGCACAGCTGCGAGATTCCCGAGGTGAACAGCGGGTAGGTCATGGTGCTGATGCCGTAGCCGAGCGACACCGTGGCCACCGCGAGCGCCGGGGTGCCGAGATGCGGCAGGACGACCAGGCTCACGAAGGTCACGAGAAGTGCTGCCCCGGGCACGACTCCGCGCAGCACCCGTCCGCTGGCGCCCCGGGACATCAGGCGGTCGCTGATGAAGGTCGAGCCGAAGATGAAGACGAGCCCGGCCACGCTGGGGATGGCGAACATGCTGCCCGCCTGCAACTGGCTGTAGCCGAGGCCCTGTTCGAAGTAGGACGGCAGCCAGGTGAGGACGGTGGCCGAGAGGCCGTACGCGGAGAAGACGGCAGCCGTGCTCGCCAGGAAGGTGGGCGTGCGGAAGATGCGGAGCCATGGCACCTTCGCCGGTTCCCCGGCGGTGACCGTGCCGCCGTCCGCCGCCTCGGCCTCGGGGGATGCGTCGCCATGCCTCTTGCCGGAGGTCGCGGCCGCGCCGTACGGCCCCTCCCGCCAGACGGGCAGCCACAGCAGGACCCATGCGGCTCCGACCCCGGCCAGGGTGAGGAAGGCGGTGCGCCAGCCCCAGGTTGCGGCGATGGCCGCCAGCGCCGGGGCTGCGAGGATCTTGGCGACGGCGGCGCTGCCGGTGATGCAGGCGCTGGGCAGTGCGCGCTTCTCCTTGGGGTGCCAGGCGTAGATGGCGGTGTGCACCAGGGCGAGGGTCGGTCCTTCGAAGAGTCCCAGGAGCAGCCGGCTGACCAGCAGGACGGTGAAGCTCGCCGCGATCACGGTGGGCAGCATGCAGGCCGCCCAGGCCGCGGCGAGCAGTACAAGAAGCCAGCGCATGGACACCAGGCGGTGCAGCGGCCCGGAGAGCAGGCCGCCGATGGTGAAGGTGAGGAAGAAGGCGCTGCCGATCAGGCCGATCTGGGAGTGGGTGAGGCCCAGTTCCTCCGACAGCGGCTGGGCGGCGATGCCGAGTACGGCCTTGTCCGCGTAGTTGACCACGTAGAGCAGGACGATCGTGAATGTGATCCCCCAGGCGCGCTTGCCGGCATGCGTGGGCTCGCCCGCGGGTGGCGCGGTGGGCGTGGTGAGTTCGTGTGACGTCATCTCTGTCCTTCCGGCCCCGAGAAGGGGGGTAAGGGGCAGCCGTCCGTCCCCGAGGAGGAGGGGGTGAGGGGCAGCCGCGCACCGTCGACGGGTGCACTGGTTCGAACGGCCTGGCCGTGCGCGATGGGGTGCCATGGGCGGCGGAGGCTGTGTGGAGTGAATCGTCCAGGAGGGGTTGCTCTTGGTCCCGAGAGCGCTCAAGCTATTCGGACGAAGAATGTCTGTAAACCCCTGTGCACGGACCTCGCATGGCGGGTTCCACGTCGGCGCACACGCCGTGGCAGGTGACCAAGGGATGACCGCACATGGATGTTGGATCGCTGGTGACACGAGCCGCCCGCCGCTTCGCGGACCGGACGGCTGTCGACGGACCGCAGGGCACGCTCACCTTCGCCGACCTCGGTGACCGGGTGCTCAGGCTGGCGAACGGGCTGCTCGCCCTGGGTCTCGAACCGGGTGACCGGGTCCTCGACCTGCAGGGCAACAGCAACACGTACGTGGAGACGGACCTGGCGATCCGCGCCGCCGGCCTGGTCCGGGTGGCGCTCAACCATCGCCTGCACGTGGCCGACTGGGAGCGCATAGCCGCGGACTCCGGAGCCCGAGCGCTGCTCTACGACGCCCGCTGGACGGAGCAGACCGAGTCCCTGCGCACGGGCCTGCCGCACACCGTGGTGATCGGGGACGGTCCGGGCACCCCCTACGAGCAGTTGATCGACCGTTCCTCATCCGCCCCGCTGCCTCCTGTAGTGCCGGACTCGCTCTGCGGGTTGCACTACTCCAGCGGCACCACCGGGCACCCGAAGGGCGCGCAGCGCACCCACCGCAACTGGTTCGCGTCCGTGGTGAACATGACGCACGACGTCCTTGGCGGCCCGCCGGCCGCAGTCGACGCGTATGTGCACGCCGGGCCGATCACCCACACCAGCGGCCTGTTCCTGCTGCCGTTCCTGGTCGCCGGAGCCCGCCAGATCGTGCTGCCCTCCTGGGACCCGCAGGACTTCCTGGAGGCGGTCGCCGAGCGTGGCGGCACGCACAGCGCGATGGTGCCCACCATGGTTGCCCGACTCCTTGCCGCACCGGGCGCCGACCGGCAGGCGCTGAGCGGCCTGAAGATGCTCGGGTACGCGGGCGCCCCCATGCCCGCCGAGCAACTGCGCCAGGCCTACGAGAAGTTGACGCCCCATCTGGTCCAGTACTACGGCCTTGTCGAGGCGATCCCGCCGGTCACGCTCCTTGACGCGGCCGACCACGCGCGCGCCCTCGACGGCAGCCCGGAGCTGCTGCGCAGTGCGGGTCGTGCCGCGCTCGGCGTCGAGCTCGCGGTGGTCGACGACAGCGGGCAGCCGGTCGCGCCGGGCGAGCTCGGCGAGGTGGTCACCCGCGGCGACCACGTGATGAGCGCCTACTGGAACGCGTCGGGCCGAGCCGACCTGGCCAAGTCGGTGGTCGACGGCCGGCTGCACACCGGCGACATCGGACGCCTCGACGAGGACGGCTACCTCTGGCTCGCCGACCGCAAGGGCGACATGATCATCTCGGGCGGCTACAACATCTACCCGCGTGAGGTGGAGGAGGTCGTCGCCCAGGTGCCCGGCGTCGCCGAGGTCGCGGTGCTCGGCCTTTCCGACGACGACTGGGGCCAGCGGGTGGTGGCCGTGGCGACGCGGCAGACCGGGGCGGACCTCACCGAGCAGGCGGTTCTGGACCACTGCCGCGCGCACCTGGCCTCGTACAAGAAGCCCAAACAGGTGCTGCTCGTCGACGAGTTCCCGGTCAACTCCAACGGGAAGATCGCCAAGCGGGTCCTGCGCGAACGCCTTGAGCGGGCCGGGCGTCCCGGCCGGCCCGGAAGCGGGGTGTGAGTCGTGCCGCAGCTGCGTACCGACTACGCACCGGCCGGTGCCGAACGCGCGGGCCAGTACCCCTTCACTCGCGGTATCTCTTCCGATCCCCAGCCGTGGATCATGGGCCAGTACGCCGGTTTCGGCACCCCCGAGGAGTCCAACGCCCGCTTCCGCAAGCTCCTGGACGCCGGGGTGACCGGTTTCTCCGTCGCCATGGACCTGCCGACCCAGATGGGCATCGACTCCGACGACCCGCGCGCGGCCGGCGAGGTCGGCCGGGTGGGCGTGGCCATCGACTCGCTCGCCGACATCGAGATCCTCATGCGGGACATCCCGCTCGGTGAGGTCACCCAGGTCCGCACCACCGCGAACTCCATCGGCTACGTCTGGGCCGCGATGTTCCTGGTCCTGGCCGAGAAGCAGGGCGTCGACCCGGACACCTTCGGCCTGACCATCCAGAACGACGTCCTCAAGGAGTTCATCGCCCGCGGCACCCAGATCTTCCCGCCCGAGCCGTCGCTCAGGCTCGCCGCCGACGTCATCGAGCACTGCGTCCGTCACGTGCCGCGCTGGGTGCCGCTGACCATGAGCGGCTACCACATCCGTGAATCCGGCGCCTCGGCCGCTCAGGAGATCGCCTACACCTTCGCCAACGCCCGTGCGTACCTGGACGAGTGCCTGGGTCGAGGGGTGACCATCGATGAGATCGCCCCGTCCCTGATGACCTTCCTCGCCATCACCACGGACTTCCTCCCCGAGGTCGCCAAGTTCCGCGCCGCGCGCCGGGTGTGGGCCAAGCTGATGCGCGACACCTACGGCGCCGAGGACGCCCGCTCCCAGCAGCTGAAGATCTTCGCCTTCACCGCGGGCTCCTCGCTCACCGCGCAACAGCCGCTCAACAACGTGGTCCGCGCCTCCCTGGAGGCCACCGCCGCCGCCCTGGCCGGGGTACAGACCATGCACGTCTCCGCGTACGACGAGGCGCTCGGCGTCCCCACCGAGGCAGCCGCCACCCTCGCCCTGCGCACCCAGCAGGTCGTCGCCTTCGAGTCGGGCCTGACCACCACTCTGGACCCCTTCGGCGGCTCCTACGCCGTGGAGGCCCTCACCGACGAGGCGGAACGTGAAATCGACGAGGTGAGCCGCCGGATCGAGGACCGCGGCGGCGCACTGCGCTGCATCGAGTCCGGCTGGTTCGCCTCCGAACTCTCCGAATCCGCCTATGAGTTGGCGCAGTCCATTGACAGCGGCGAGCGCACCGTCGTCGGCGTCAACACCTTCCGCAGCGAGGCTGAGCCGCTGGAGGTCTTCAGCATCGACCCCGCGGCCGAGGCCGCCCAGGCCCGCTCGGTGCGTGAACTGCGCGAGCGCCGCGACGGCGCCGCCGTGCGCCGGGGCCTTGGAGCCCTGCGCGACGCCGCCGCAGCGGGCCAGAACGTCATGCCGGCCACCATCGAGGCGGTCCGCGCCTACGCCACCGTCGGCGAGATCGTCGACGTGCTGCGCACGGAGTTCGGCACCTGGAAGCCGTCGTCGAACTTCTGAGCCGCGCACCGACAGAGCAAGGACACAGGAGGAAAACCCCGTGGACATACCGCTGTTGACCGACGAGGCGCGCGGCTGGGTCGGAAGGGAGTTCGACATGCCGCCCTTCACCGTCACCGAAAAGGACATCCGCAAGTACGAGGCCGGGCTCGGCAACGCGGTCCCCGAACACCCCGACACCGCACAGCCGTTGCTGTACACCGCGCTGGTGCGCCCGATCGCGCCGGTCGCGGAACTGAGCGCCGACGGGCTCACGGAGGACCGGCGCGCGCCCGTCGGCGAGGGCCGGGTGATGTTCGGCGGGATCGACGTCGAGCTGGTGCGCCCGCTGGTCGTGGGTGACCAGGTGCGTGGCCGACGCCGCCTTGAGTCGCTGGAGGAGAAGCACGGGCGGCGCGGCCCGTTCGTCCTGGCCACCTGGCGCACCGAGTACGTGGACGCGGCCGGCGACCCGGTGATCCGTGAGACGTCCACCCAAATCTTGAAGTGACACAGCTTGAAGTGACCCAGCATGAAGTGAGGCCCCACCCCATGACCACCACGTCCCCGATATCCGTCGGCACGCAGCTCCCCGCTGTCGCCCGGCAGCCCGATGCCACCCAGCTGTTCATCTACAGCGCCGCGGCCTGGAACGCACACCGCATCCACATCCACCGCGAGCAGGCCCGAGCCGAGGGCCACCGGGACCTCGTCGTGCAGGGCTCGCTGCAGGGCGCCTGGCTCGCCGACCTCGCCGCCTCTTGGGCGGGCGAGCACGGCCGGGTACGCCGGGTGCACTTCCGGAACACCGGCACCGCGTACGTCGATGAGGAACTCACCGTCTCCGGCGAGGTCACCGCCGTGCGCATGCTGCCGGACGGGTGCACCGAGGCCGAGTTGGCGCTGCAGGTCGCCGGTCCGGACGGAGTCACCGCGAAGGGCGGCGCCACCGTCGTCCTGCCCGCCGGGGAGCAGCAGTGAGCGCCGTCATCAGTGGCGTGGGGGAGACGGACTACTCCAAGAGGAGCGGCCGCACCACCACCCACCTGGGCATGCGGGCCGCACTGGCCGCCGCGCGCGACGCGGGCATCGACGCGCGCGAGATCGACGGAGTCGTCGGCTTCCCGCACTCGCTGAGCTCCGAGGACGTCGCCGCCAACCTCGGGCTGCACGCCCTGCGGTACAGCGTGACCGTCGCGATGGGCGGCGCCGGCTCGGTGGCCGCCCTTGGCCACGCCCGGCTCGCCGTCGAATCCGGGGCCGCCCGGCACGTCCTGATCCTGCGCGCCCGCAACGGCTGCTCCGGGGGCCGCATCCACGAGCGGCCCTCGCAGCTCCCGGCCCAGCACTTCCGCACCCAACTGGAACACCCCTACGGCTGGAACACCGCGGCTCAGCGCTACGCCATGATCTGCCGCCGCTACCTGCACGAGCACGAACTGACCCGCGAGCAGCTCGGCGCGGTGGCCCTCGCGGCCCGTGCGCACGCGCAGCTCAACCCGCGCGCGATGACGCACGGCCGCGAGCTGACCATGGAGCAGTACCTGGCCGGACGGATGATCGCCGACCCGTACCACCTCTTCGACTGCTGCCTGGAGACGGACGGCGCCTGCGCGGTCATCGTCTCCGCTCGGGCAGCGGCGGACGGGCCGCCGCCGGTGCGCGTCCTGGGCGTCGCCGAGGGCCGCCCGCGCACCCCCGACGACCTGACCAACCGTCCGGACCTGCTGGCCATCGGCCTCGCCCCGGCCGCGGCCGCCGTCTGGGAGCGCACCGGCCTGGCGCCCGCGGACATGGACGCCGCCATGGTCTACGACTGCTTCACCTTCGAAGTCATCCACCAACTGGAGGCCGCCGGCTTCGCCCCCGAGGGCGGCGGCGGGAAGTTCGCCGCGTCCGGCGCCATCCGGCTCGGCGGGTCGCTGCCGGTGAACACACACGGCGGGCTGCTCTCCGAGGGCCATCTGTCCGGCCTGAACCACGTCGTGGAGGCCGTGCGCCAACTGCGCGGCGGCCTCGGCGGTACGGGCCTGGGCGCGCGGCAGGTCGAGGGCGCCCGGCATGTCGCCGTCACCGGCTGGGGTGACTTGGGCGACGGCTCCTTCGCCGTCCTGGCCAACGAAAGGGGTACCGCCCGATGAGCACCCGACCGCTGCCCGACAACGCCGATCCCGAGTTCGCCCCGCACTGGGCCGGGCTGCGCGAGGGCCGCCTCCTCGTGCCGCGCTGCACCGGCTGCGGGCGGCACTCCTGGCCGCCCCGCCCGGTGTGCCCCGTCTGCCACGCCGACCAGGCCGAATGGAGCGAGGTCGCCGGCCGCGGCACCGTCTACTCCTGGACGCTCGTCGGCCACCGCACCCTGCCCGGCTTCGAACCGCCCTACGCCGTGGTGTTGGTGGAGACCGATGCGGGCGTGCGCCTGCTCGGCGCCTTCACCGCGGACAGCGGCGAGCTGCGCATCGGCCTGCCTGTCACCGCTGTCCACCAGCAGGCCGACGACGCGGGAACGACGCTCCTGGCCTGGGCCCCCGCAGAAAGGACCACACACGCATGACCGTCCGCATCCCCGCTTTCGCGCACGACGACGGTGACATCCGCCGCGCCCTGCGCGACATGCTCGACTCCTGTTCCACACCCAAGGAGGTGCGCACAGCCGAGAGCACCGACACCCGTCACGACCCGGCCCTGTGGAGCCAGTTGACCGAGGGGTCCTGGACCTCCCTGGCGGTGAGTGAGGAGCGCGGCGGCGTCGGCGGCACCGCCGCCGACCTGCACCTCGTCCTCTTCGAGTTGGGGCGGGCCGCGGCACCCGCGCCGGTGCGCACCGCCGCCGTGGGCACCGCCCTCTTTCTGGACCACGCCTTCCCCGACTCCGCACGCGCCACGGAACTTGCACGTGCGGTGTGCGCGGGCGAGATCCTGGTCCCCGCCGTGGAGGAGAACGGCAGCCCCGTGCCCGTGTACGACGCCGCCGCCGGGACGGTGACCGGCCGCATCCCCCTGGTGCGGGACGCGGCCGCCGCCACCGGCCTCCTGCTCTGTGCCGCCGACGGCACCTGGCTCACCGTCCGCGCCGCCGACGCGGAGATCCGCCACCAGCCCAGCCTCGGCGAGGACAACCAGTACGCCCTCACCCTCACCGCCGCCCCCGCTGAGCCGATCGGCACCGACCCGGCCGCATCGCGCACCTGGCGCACCCTGCGCTGGTTCGCCGAGGCGTGCTGGATCACCGGCCTTGCCTCACGGGCCCTTGACCTCGCCGTGGCGCACGCCGGTGAGCGCGCCCAGTTCGGCCGGCCCATCGGCACCTTCCAGGCCGTCCAGCACCTGCTCGCCGACTGCGCGATCGGCCTCCAGGCCACCACCGACCTGTGCCGCGCCACTGCCCTGGCCCTGGACGCGCACGGCACGGCCGGCGCCGAGGCGCACGCGAGTGCCGCCGAGGCACTGGAGGCCGTACGGCTGCACGCCCGCACCGTCACCCGCAACACCCACCAAGTCCTCGGCGGCGCAGGCTACGTACAGGAACACGACCTGCAGCTGTACACCCGGCGCATCCGCTCGGCCCTGCTGTGGGGCGCGGACGGCGAGGAACTGCGCGAACTCGTCCTGGCCCACCGCCACCCGAACACCCCGGAGGAGAAGGCCGCATGAGCCTGGCCGTCCACAGCGAGCAGGACGAGCAGCTGCGCCGCGAGGTGCGCGCCTTCCTGACCGAGACCTGGAACGAGGAACGTCAACTGGCCGCCCTCGTCGAGCAGCACCACCACCAGGACCACATCCCGCAGGAGTGGGAGCGGGAGTTCTGGCGCGAGTTGGGCAGGCGCGGCTGGCTCGGCCTCGCCATACCTGCCGAGTACGGCGGGAGCGGCGGCACCGCGCTGCAACGGCATCTGCTCACCGAGGAGATGAGCTACATCGGGGCGCCCTACCCGCGCGCCGCCACCTCCATCGTCGCGCCCGCCCTCCTCGAGCACGCGGACGAGGAACTGAAGCAGCGCTTCCTGCCCCGCATCGCCCGCGGCGAGATCAACTTCTGCCTCGGCTACAGCGAGCCGGAGGCCGGCACCGACCTGGCCTCCCTCAAGATGCGCGCCCGCCGCGAGGGCGACCACTACGTCGTCAACGGCATGAAGCTGTTCACCAGCCGCGCGCATCGCTGCGACTACGTCTACCTGGCCGTGCGCACCGACGCCTCGGGGAAGAAGCACGAGGGCATCACGCTCCTCATCGTCGACCTGGCGGACGTGGTGATCGAGCCGCTGCCCACCATGGACGGCCGCACCAACATCACCTACTACGACGAGGTGCGCGTGCCCGTCGCCCACCGGATCGGCGAGGAGGGCAAGGGCTGGACGTACCTGAGCGGCGCGCTCGGCCTGGAGCGCATCGGGGTCTTCCCCATCGGGCACATCCGCCGTTGCCTGGAGGAGGTCGTCAAACTGGCCCGGCGCCCCCGCCCGGACGGCCGCGTCCCGTTCGACTCACCCGCCATCCGTCAGGAACTGGCCGGATCCCAGGTGGAGTTCGCCGCCATCCAGGCCATGGTCGAGGGCGCGCTCACCCGCGCCGTCGTCGACGACGACCTGCCCGGTTTCGCCGCGGCGCAGGTCAAGACCGCCATCACCGAGTACAAGCAGCGCCTGGTCGACCTGGCGGGCACCCTGCTCGGCCCCTACGGGCAGCTGATGCCCGGCGCTGTCGACGCCCCGCTGGAGGGCATGGTGCCCCAGCTGTGGGCGGACGCCATCGTGCACACCTTCGGCGCCGGCACCAACGAGATCCAGCGCGACATGATCGCGCAGCGCGGGCTCGGCATGCCCCGCAAGAGCCGCTGACCCCGCCGACCACCCTTGTGAGGAACCCTGTCATGACCACTACCGACGCGCCCCTGTCCGGCGTCACCGTGCTCGACCTCAGCCACGTCTACGCGGGCCCGTACGCCACCCTGATGCTGGCGCAGGCCGGGGCGCGGATCGTCAAGATCGAGCCGCCGGCCGGCGAGCACCTGCGCCGCCGCGGCGCCGTCCCGGGCCCGCGCTACGCCTTCGCGATGCTCAACTCCGGCAAGGAGTCCCTCGCCCTCGACCTCAAGAGCGCCGAAGGCATCGCCCTGTTCAAGCGCCTTGTGATCGCGGCCGACGTGCTCGTGGAGAACTTCACCCCCGGCGTCATGGACCGGCTCGGCATCGGCTGGGACACCCTCAAGGAGATCAACCCCCGCCTGGTGTACGCCCAGTCCTCCGGCTACGGCACCACCGGCCCTTACGCCACGTATCCGGCGATGGACCTGACCGTGCAGGCGATGGCCGGTGTGGTCTCCGCCACCGGGTACCCCGGCTCCGACCCGGTCAAGTCCGGTGCGGCGGTCTGCGACTTCTCCGCCGGGATCAACCTCTACGGCGCGATCACCACGGCCCTGTTCCGGCGTGAGCGGACGGGGCGGGGCGGCCGCGTCGAGGTCTCGATGATGGAGTCGGTGTTTCCGATGCTGATGTCGTCGCTCAGCTCGCACTACTCCACCGGGGAGGAAGTGGAGCGCGTCGGCAACCAGCATCCCGGCCTGTCGGTCGCCCCCTACAGCGTCTTCGCCACGAAGGACGGCCATGTCGCGATCACCTGCGAGGGAGACCACCACTGGCGTGCGCTGGCCGTCCTGATGGGCCGCCCCGAGCTCGGTGAACACGAGCACTACGCAGGGGTCAAGGCCCGCGTGGCCCGCCGCGAGGAGGTGGACGAACTGGTCGCCGAGTGGACCGGAACCCTGACCAAGGAGGAGGCGTTCGAGCGGCTGCGCGCTGCGAAGGTGCCCTCGGCCCCGGTGCGCACGGTCGCCGAGGTCGCGTCCGACCCGCACCTCGCCGCGCGCGGCTACCTCTACCCGCAGGACCATCCCGAGCTCGGCCCGATCACCGCCATGGGCTCGCCGATCACCTTCGAGGACTCGGACGCCCCCGCCCGCTCCGCCAGCCCTTTGCACGCCGACGCCGAGGACCTGCTGCGCGACCTGCTGGCGGTCGGCGTCGAGGAGTACGAACAGCTCGCCGCGGCCGGGGCGTTCGGGACACAGCCGGACACCGCCCGCTGACCCTCGGGCCGCCCACACCCTGCGAATGACCTCGCGGAACTCTTTACAGACGAATCTCGTCTGCATTAACGTGCGGACACATCCACAACTCCCCACCCCACCAAGAGCGGAAGGAATTGCCATGGGCTCTCTTGAAGGCAAAGTGGCCGTCGTGACCGGCGGCGGTCGAGGCATCGGCGCGTCGATCGTGCGACGGTTCGCGGCCGAGGGCGCAGCGGTGGTCGTCAACGACCTGGGCGCCACCGCCGACGGCCAAGGCGGCGACGCGGGCCCCGCGGACCAGGTCGTCAAGGAGGTCGTGGCGGCCGGCGGCCGGGCGATCGCCGACGGCGGCGACGTCGCCGACACCGCCACCGGACAGCGGCTGATCGACACCGCCGTCTCCGAGTTCGGCAAGCTCGACATCCTGGTCAACGTCGCGGGCATCCTGCGCGACCGCATGATCTTCAACCTCAGCGAGGAGGACTGGGACGCGGTGATCCGCGTCCACCTCAAGGGCCACTACTCCACGGTGCGGCCCGCCGCGCAGTACTTCCGCGAGCAGCGCAACCCCGACGCCAACTACCGCATCATCAACTTCTCTTCCGTCTCCGGCCTCGACGGCTCCCCGGGTCAGCCGAACTACGCGGCGGCCAAGATGGGCGTCATCGGCCTCACGTACTCCCTCGCCCAGAGCCTTGCGAAGTACGGCGTGACCGCGAACTCGATCTCCCCGGGAGCCGCCACCCGGCTCACCGGTACGGTCCCCGACGAGAAGCGCGCCAATTTCCGTAACGAGGAGGACCCGAGCCGCTCGCCCGACAACATCGCGCCGCTCGCCCTCTACCTCGCCTCCGACCGCTCCCGCTGGCTGACCGGCCGTACGCTGCGTGCCTCCGGCTATGACGTCGGCCTGTACAACAACCCCGAGGTCATCCGCCAGCTCAGCTCCACCGGCCCATGGGACCAGGAACGGCTCGCCGACCTGATCGAGGGCAACTTCCGCTCCGTCGCCGACGGCCTGCCGCCGAGCGTCTTCGCCCGCCAGCTCGGCCGCAACTGAGCAGGGTGCGCCGGCCGCCGCCTGCCCGAGGTTCCGGCAGGCCGGCCGCCCCCGTCGGCCCCCTGCCCGGCCGCGCACCCCGACGACCCGCATCACCCGGCGAGCAGCGGCGGACTCCGACCTCACCCCTCGCCCGTACCACCCCGCGAACGGCCCCTGGCCAGGAGCGAGTTCACCCGTAGAGCCGCAGGTACCCGCACCCCCTTGGATGAGGAGGCACGATGCCGCACGTCCTGCAGGGCCTTCAAGCCGTCGACCTGACCGAGCGCACCGCAGGTCCGCTCGTCGGAATGTTCCTCGCCGACTTCGGTGCCGAGGTGGTGAAAGTGGAGCGGCCGGGCGGTGATCCGGCCCGCAGCGACCCCGGATTCGCCGTGTGGAACCGCGGTAAGAGGAGCGTCGTCGTCGACCCGGCCGACCCCAAGCGGCGCGACTGGCTGCGCAGGCTTGTGGAGGGCGCCGACATCTGCCTGGTCAAGGACGAAGCCGCACTGGCCGGGTTCGGCCTCGACGCCGCGGCCCTGCGCCGGGCCAACCCCCGCCTGGTTCTGGTCTCCGTACCCCCGTACGCAGCGTCGGGTGCCCCCTGGCCCGGTGGCGAGGAGTCGCACGGGCTGCTCGGCGCGGCCTCCGGGATGGCGTGCCGCCAGGCGTCCCTCGACGGTGACCCGGTCGAGTGGGTGATGCCTCAGTACCTCTACGTGCAGGGGGTGTGGGCGACCGCCTGCACGGTCGCCGCGCTGCTTGAGCGGGAGAGCTCCGGGCGCGGCCAGCAGGTCACCGTCACCGGCCTGAACGCGGTGGCGACCGCGGCCGTGAGTATGTACACCGTCACCGCCGACAGTGCCGACCCGAACACCGCTGTGGGTCTCGGCGGACGCCACCCCACCTACACCCGCCACCTCGCGGGCGACGGCAAGTGGCTCGGCTGCGGCGGCCTCGGCGTCAAGTTTGAGACGAAGGTCCTTCAGGCCCTCGGCCTGAGCGGGATGCTCGACGAGCCACGCATGGGCGGCAGCGTCGCCGGCCTTGTCGACCCGGCCAACATCGACTGGGCCACCGCCCGTATCAAGGAAGCCTTCCTCACCCACGACCGCGACCACTGGCTGCGGGTACTCACCGAACTCGGCATACCCTGCGGCCCGTTGCTGGACTCCCAGGAATGGCTGGACCACCCGCAGCCGCAGGCGATCGGGCTGCGCACCGAGGTGCAGGACCCCGAGCGCGGCACCGTCACGATGCCGGGTGTGCCGCTCACCCTGACTCGCACCCCGGGCCGGGTGACAGGAGCCGCCCCCGAGCTCGGAGCGCACGACGCGGAAGCGGACAGCCTGCCGCGGCCCAAGCCCGAGGACGCATCGGGAGCACCGGCGCGCCTGGCCGCCGGCCCGCTGGCCGGCTACCGCATCGCCGACCTGGGCACCTTCGTCGCCGCCCCCTTCGCCGGGCACCTGCTCGCCGAACTCGGCGCCGACGTGGTGAAGGTCGAGCCCGTCGACGGAGACCCCTTCCGCGCCACCGGCTACACGTACAACCGCGGCATGCGCAGCCTCGCCCTCGACCTGCAGTCGCCGGACGGCCAGGAGACCTTCCACCGGCTCGCCGCGACCTGCGACGCCGTCCTGCACGCGCTGCGTCCCGGTGTCAGCCACAAGCTGCGCCTGGACCACACCTCACTGACAGCCGCAGCCCCCAGCCTCGTCACGGCCTCCCTCTCCGGGTACGGCGAGGGAGGGCCGCTGGGCGAACTGCCCGGCGTGGACATGGTGATCCAGGCGATGGCAGGAATGATGAGCCGTCAGGGCGGCGACGGTGAGCCCGTCTCCAACACGCTCGCCATCATCGACACCACCAGCGCCGCCATGGGCGCCCTCACCGTCATCCTCGGCCTGTACCACCGCGCGCGCACCGGCGAGGGACAGCGTGCCTGGTACTCCCTGGTCGGCACCGCCACCTACCTGCAGAGCGACGCCGTGGTCCGCTATCCCGGCCGCCCCGCCCCCGAGACCGGCAGCACCGACCACCGCGGCCACCACCCCCTCGACGGCCTGTGCCGCACAGCCGACGGCTGGATCCGGATCGCCGCCGAAGACCCCGTCTCCGTCACCGGGCAACAGCTCGCCGAGGCCGGAATCCCCCTGGACCAGGGCGCGTTCGCAGCCGACCCGACCGGTGCGGTCCGGCAGGCGCTGGCCGGCCTGCACAGCGAGCAGGCCGTTGACGCCCTCGCCGCCGCGGGCATTCCCGCCGTCCGCGCCCGGAAGATCACCGAGGTGCTGCGCGATGAAGACCTGCTGCGTGAAGAGTTCGTCCACGTACGCCCCTGCGAGGACGGTCCCGCGATCATCGCCCCCGGCCGCTACGCCACCTTCAGCCGCACCCAACGCACCGGCCCCCTGCAGGTCCCCGGGGCCGGGGAGCACAGCAGCGCCCTGCTGGCCTCGGCGGGGCTTGCGGCGGAGCGCGTGACCGAGCTGCTCGAGGCGGGTGTCGTCCGCGAAGGCGGCCCCATGCCCCAGCGCCTGGCGCCCCTGTACCGCTGAGTCGCCCCGGCATCCCGCTCCCGGCCGCGCTCAGTCATCACCCAGCCATCGACCAGCTATCACCCAGGCAGAAAGCGAGCCACCCACCCATGTCCCTCAATCTGGCCGCGGTCGGACAGAGCGTCGACGCCGGCACCTTCAGCTGGGACTCGTCCGACGCCATCCGCTACGCCCTCGGCGTCGGCGCCGGGGCCGAGGATCCCACCGCGGACCTTGCGTTCACCACCGAGAACACCGAGGGCGTCGCACAACAGGTGCTTCCCACCCTCGGCGTGGTGCTCGGCGCCCGCGAACGCCGCCCCAAGCTGGGCGACTTCAGCGGCACCCGGATGCTCCATGCCGAGCAGTCCCTGGAGCTGTTCGGCCCGCTGCCGGTCTCCGGCACCGCCCGCACCACCG
Organism: Streptomyces boluensis; assembly: GCF_009908195.1. GTDB lineage: Bacteria > Actinomycetota > Actinomycetes > Streptomycetales > Streptomycetaceae > Streptomyces > Streptomyces boluensis. Next base: position 65,764 of record NZ_JAAAHS010000003.1, read on the forward strand.
CGACGATCCTCGGCTTCGACGACAAGGGCGACGACGCCCTGGCGCACATGGAGCTGACCCTCACCGACGAGTCGACCGGGGAGAAGCTCGCCGTCTCCCGCAGCACTGTCTTCGTGCGCGGGGAGGGCGGATTCGGCGGCGAGCGCGGCTCAAGCCCGGCCTGGCAGCGGCCCGAGCGGCCCGCCGACCACACCGTCACCTATCGCACCCGCACCGACCAGGCGCTCCTGTACCGCCTGAGCGGCGACCGCAACCCCCTGCACTCCGACCCCGGCTTCGCCACCCGGGCCGGCTTCGAGCGGCCCATCCTGCACGGCCTGTGCACCTACGGATTCACCGGACGGGCTCTGCTGCACAAGGCCTGCGGCGGCGACGTGGCCCGCTTCGGCCGCATCACCGCACGCTTCGCCTCCCCGGTGACACCTGGCGAGGAGCTGACCGTCCACATCTGGCGGGACGACGCTCCGGAAGCCGCCGAGGCCGAGGGCATCGAGACGTTCCGCTTCCGGACCAGGGCCGGTGACCGCGTCGTCCTGGACCGGGGCACCTTCACCACCAGGAAGGCCTGATGAACACCACCACCGCGGGCGCGGCGAAGCCGTTCGCCCACGCACCCGAACCCACCCCGGAGACCCTCCCGTTCTGGGAGGGCGCCCGTGCCGGCGAGCTGCGCATCCAGCGCTGCCGCAGCTGCGCGCGGCACTACTTCGACCCACGCCCGCACTGCCGTCACTGCGCCTCCGCCGACACCGAGTGGACCCGCGTCAGCGGCCGCGCCCGGCTGGTCTCGTACATCATCAACCACCGGCCCGCGCCCGGCTTCCGGGACTACTCGCCGGTCATCGCGATGGTGCAGCTCGACGAGGGCCCGACCCTGATGTCCAACATCGTGGGCGTCGAACCGCTCCCGGAGAACCTCCCCCTCGACCTGCGGCTCGAAGTCCGCTTCGAGGAGCGGGGCGAGGCGGTCCTTCCGGTCTTCGCACCGGCCGCGCCCGACACCGACGAGCCGAACGCTGCCGCCGTTACCACCGGCAGCGAGGAGACCAGGCAGGTGACCGCATGACGACCACCACGAGCACGCGGCCGCGCGGCATGCACGGCGGCACGGTCGCCGTCGCCGGTGCCGCCGAGACCACCGAGATCGGCAAGCGCCCTGACACCTCTGTCCTCGGCCTGCACATCGAGGCCGCCCGCAACGCCCTGGCCGACGCCGGGCTGACCCCCGCCGACGTGGACGGCGTCGCCACCGCGGGCCCCAGCCCCATCGACGTCGCCCACCACGTCGGCGTCACCCCCCGCTGGCTGGACGGCACCGCGGTGGGCGGCTGCAGCTTCCTGAGCCACGTCCGGCACGCGGCCGCCGCCATCACGGCCGGGGCCGCCGAGGTCGTCCTCATCACGCACGGCGAGTCGGGCCGCTCCCAGGTCGGCCTCCCCGGCCGGGCCCGCTCCGCGTCCTCCCCGCCCGGGCAGTTCGAATGGCCCTACGGTGCCATCGCCCCGTACATGAAGTTCACCGTGCCCGCGCTGCGCTTCCTGCACGAGCGCGGGATGGGCCGCGAGGACCTCGCCCAGGTCGTCGTCGCCCAGCGCGAATGGGCGGCGAAGAACCCGCGGGCGCTGCGCCAGGACCTGGTCGGCGTGGAGGACGTGCTGGCCGCGCCGATGATCGCGTACCCGTTCTCCAAGGACATGTGCTGCCCGGTCACCGACGGCGGCGGCGCCCTGATACTCACCAGCGCGGAGCGCGCCGCGGACCTGCGCCGTCCGCCGGTGTACCTGCTGGGGTCCGGGGAGTCCGCCGAGTCGACGCTGGTCTCCCAGATGTCCGACCCGGGTTCCTTCGGCGCCTCCCGCCGCGCGAGCTCCGAGGCCTTCGCCACCGCCGGGCTGAGCCAGGGCGACATCGACCACCTGATGATCTACGACGCCTTCGCTCATCTGCCCCTGTACGGCCTGGAGGACACCGGATTCGTGGGGCACGGAGAGTCAGGCGCCTTCATCGCCGACGGCCACACCCGCCCGGGCGGCAGGCTGCCGGTGAACACCAACGGCGGCGGCCTGAACTACACGCACACCGGCATGTACGGCATGTTCGCCATGCAGGAGGCGATCCGGCAGCTGCGGGGCGAGGCGGACGCCCAAGTGCCCGGCGTGCGCACCAGTTTCGTGCACGGCTACGGGCTGTTCTTCTCCGCCGCGACGAGCCTCGTCTTCGCCAACGAACGGCCCTGACGCAGAAGCCCCGCGTGCGAAAATGTGACGCATGACGTCCAAAACTGCCGGCCGGCCCGGCCGACCCGCGGACCCGGACATAGAGCCCCGCGTCATCGCGGCGACCCTCGACGTCTACGGCGCGGTCGGCTGGGCCGGCTTCACCATCGACGCCGTGGCGCGCACCTCGAAGGTCGGCAAGGCGGCCATCTACCGCCGCTGGGCCAGCAAGCAGGAACTCATCGCCACCGCCGTCGCATCACTGCGGGGCGCCGACGGGTTCGACGTCACCGGGCACCTTTACGAGGATCTGACCCGGCTCGCACGGCTCCTCCTCCGGCGTTACAGCGGCCCGTACGGCCCGGCCTACATGCGGGCGATGGTCGAGGCGAAGCTCTATCCCGAGGTGCTGGGAGCCGCCCTGGACAAGGTCCGCCAGGCGACCATCGCCGGAGGCAGGAAGATCGTGCTGGCCGCCATCGACACCGGCGAACTGCCTGCCGGCACCTCGCCCTCTCTGGTGATGGACGGGCTGGCCGGCACCATCGTGCACTACGTGCTCATGGTGCCGCCGGAGCGGCGCCGCGCCCTGCATGAGGACCCAAATCCGTTCATCGGACAGGTCGTCTCCTTCGTCCTGTCCGGGACCTTGCGGAAGCGGCCTGCGGAGGCGGCTGCTTCTCACAGTCTTTCGAGCAGCGTTGCGTTGGCCATCCCGCCGCCCTCGCACATCGCCTGCAGCCCGTAGCGGATGCCCTGGTCGCGCATCCGGTGGACCAGCGTCGTCATCAGCCGTGCACCTGACGCGCCCAGCGGATGCCCGAGCGCGATGGCACCGCCGTCGGGGTTGAGGCGACGGTAGTCGGCCCCCAACTGCCGCTGCCAGCCCAACGACACAGACGCGAACGCCTCGTTGATCTCGTAAGTGCCGATCGCGTCGAGGCTGAGGCCCGAGCGCTTGAGCACCTTCTCCGTGGCCGGGATCGGACCCTTGAGCATGGTGATCGGGTCGACTCCGACCACGGCCGTGGTGTGGACGCGTGCCAGTGGCCGCCAGCCGTGCCGGGCGGCGACTTCGCCGGTGGTGACGAGCAGGGCGGCCGCACCGTCCGAGATCTGCGAAGAGTTGCCGGGCGAGATCACCCCGTACTCCTTGAACGGGGTGGGCAGTTCGCGCAGCCGCCCCAGCGTGCCGCTTCGCCGCACTCCCTCGTCAGCGGTGACCTCACCCGTCGCGCCGCCGTCCCCGGCGGGCGCCGGAACGGGCACAAGTTGCCCCGCAAAGCGGCCCTCGTCGACGGCCCGTGCCGCCCGCTCATGCGAGTCGAGGGCATGCTGGTCCAGGTCCGTACGGCTGAGCCCGAACTCCTCGGCGATCATCTCCGCGCCGGGTCCCTGCTCGAAGTACGGCCGCCCGTAACGCTGTTCCACCTGCGGGCCGAACGGCGCACCGAGCTCGCCGGTGCCGCGCGCCGACCACATCGGGATGCGTGACATCGACTCCACGCCGCCCGCGATCACGATGTCGTGCTGCCCGGAGACCACCGCTGCCGCGGCCATGTGGACAGCCTCCTGCGAGGACCCGCACTGCCGGTCGACGGTCACGCCCGGAACCGAATCCGGCCAGCCCGCGGCCAGAACCGCGGCCCGCGCGATGCACGCCGACTGCTCACCCGCCTGCGAGACGCAGCCCCACAGCACGTCGTCGACGAGCGCGGGGTCGAGCGCGTTGCGCTCGGCGAGCGCCCTGAGGACAAGGGCCGACAGATCGACCGGATGGACACCGGAAAGAGCACCGCCGGGCTTCCCCTTGGCGATCGGCGTCCGTACGGCATCAACGATCACTGCGTCATGCATGCTGCTGCTCCTGGAGTGGACAGTGGTCACAAGTGGACTGGGCTACAGGGGGGGGATGAAGGGGGATGAGTGGCCGGGCCGAACACCGACTCCGCCGCGTGACAGAATGAGACGCATGACGTCCACATCACGCGCCAGGCCCGGTCGGCCCGTTGATCCGGACATCGAACCGCGCGTGATCAAGGCGACGCTCGAGGTCTACGGCGCGGTCGGCTGGGCGGGGTTCACCATCGATGCCGTGGCACGCACCTCGAAGGTCGGCAAGGCGGCCATCTACCGCCGTTGGGCCAGTAAGCAGGACCTGATCGCCGCCGCGATCCTCTCGCTGAAAGCGCCCAAGCCCGTGGAAGTCACCGGCCACCTCCGAGACGACCTGACGGAAATCGCGAACCGCGTCGCCCGGCGGTATCTCGGGCCGCACGGCTTGGCGCACATCCGGGCGATGGTGGAGGCGAAGGTCTATCCCGACGTACTGGGAGAGGCGCTGGAGCACATTCGGCGGGGGGCGATCGCGAGCGGCCGCAAGACCGTCCTGGCCGCGATCGAGGCCGGCGAACTGCCCCCCGGTACCTCGCCGTCCCTGGTGATGGACGGGCTGGCCGGCACCATCATGCACCACATCCTCATGGTGCCGAACTCCAAGCTCGCAAAGCTCGCAGACGATCCGTCGACGTTCATCGAGCAAGCCGTCGACTTCGTCCTTGCGGGCGCCGGCTGGTCCGGCCCCGAGCCTGAGTGAACGGTCGGGCACAGCGAACTTCCTCACGTCGGATGTGCTCGGTCTGACGTCCCGTGCCTCGGCCGAGGGACGGTTGCGGAATGCACGGTGCCCTCGGCCGCCGGTACTTCGAGTCCGGTGTTACGTCGTGGAAGGTGCCATGACGACGCTGAGCTGGGTGAGCTCGTGGAGGCCCCAGGGACCGTTCTCGACACCGAGGCCGCTCCACTTGGCGCCGGCGAAGGGGAGGTCGGGTCGCAGGCCGACGGCGTGGGCGTTGACCGCGGCTTGGCCGGCGTCGAAGCGGCGGGCGACGGCGGTGGCCTGCTCGACGTCGGTGCCCCAGACGGACGAAGTCAGGCCGTACTCCGAGTCGTTGGCCATGGCCACGGCGTCGTCGACGTTCCGGTAGGGGAGCACCGGCAGGGCCGGCCCGAACTGCTCCTCGCTCACGATCCGGGCGTCCGCGGGGACGCCGGTGAGGATGGTGGGGGAGAAGAAGTAGCCAGGGCGGTCGATGCGGGAACCGCCTGCTGCGGCCTTGGCTCCGCGGGCGATCGCGTCGCTGACCAGTTCCTCCACCCGCTGCAGCTGCGGTTCGTTGTTGATCGCGCCGAGCCGCACACCCGGCTTGGATCCATCGTCCGGCTGCACGGACATGGCGATCTCGGCGAGGGCGTCCACCAGGCGGGCCTTGATGCTCTCGTGCGCGTAGACCCGCTTGACGGCCACGCAGATCTGCCCGTTGTTGCGGAACGCGCTCCAGAACAGCTGCTCGGCGATGGCCTCCGGGTCGGCGTCGGGGAGGATGATCGCCGGGTCGTTGCCGCCGAGTTCGAGGGTGATCCGCTTGAGGTCGTCGGCCGCCGCGGCGGCGACCTTCTTGCCCGTGGCGGTGGAGCCGGTGAAGCTCACCTTCCGGGCCAGCGGATGGCCGGTGAGCAGATTGCCCAGCGGATCGGGGCCGGTGACGACGGTCAACACCCCGGTGGGGAAGACCTCCTGGAGGACCTCGCCCATGGCGAGGGTGGCCAGCGGGGTGAACGGGGAGGGCTTGAGCACCATGGTGTTGCCCGCCCGCAGGGCCGGCGCGATCTTCCACATGGCCAGCAGGAGCGGGTAGTTCCACGGAGTGATGGCGGCGACCACGCCCAGCGGGCGGCGGGTCACCTCCACCCGGCGGTCCGCACCTGGCGGCGTGAGGTATTCCGGTTCGGTTTCCAAGTCGGCGTAGTAGCGCAGCCACCGGACCGAGCCGTCCACCTCGGAGGCCGCCTCGGCGAGAGGTTTGCCCTGCTCGGCGGTGAGCACCGCGGCCAGCCGGTCCTTCTGCGCAAGCAGCGCATCAGCGGCGGCGCGCAGGGCCGCGCGGCGGACTTCCTCGTCCCGGCTCCAGCTGCCGGCGAAGGCGCGTTGGGCGGCATTCATCGCCGCATCCAGCTGCTCCGGGGAGCAGGCGGGAGCCGTGGCGAAGACCTCCCCGGTGGCCGGGTTGATCACGTCGAACGTGTTCTTCGACTGGTCGGGCATGCGTGTACCTCCGTTGTTCACCACGTGACAGGAAGACCGGTGAGGCCGTTGATGGGCGCATAGGTCTTGTACGGGAGGCTCTCGGCCTCCGTTGCGAGTCGAAGGCCGGGGATACGCCGGAAGAGCGTCTCGAAGATGATGTCCAGCTCCAGGCGGGCGAGCGGCTGCCCCATGCACTGGTGGACACCGAAGCCGAAAGCCAGGTGGTCGCGCGGGGCACGGTGGATGTCGAAGACATCCGGATCCGGGTAGTGGGCGTCGTCGCGGTTGGCGGAGAAGTTGAGCGGGATGATCGCCTCACCCTTGGGGATGACCTGCCCGGCGACCTCGATGTCCTCCTTGGCGACCCGCACGACGATGAGGTGCACGATGGTCAGGAAGCGCAGCAGCTCCTCGATCGCCCCTGCGCGCAGCCCGGGCTCGGCCTTCATCTCGGCCAGCTGGTCCGGGTGTTGAAGCAGGATCGCCGTGCCGAGGGCGGTCATGTTGGCGGTGGTCTCGTGCCCGGCGACCAGCAGGGTGACCCCTGAGTTGATCATGGCCTCGCGGGAGATCGTCCCATCCTTGACCGCCTTGGCCATGTCGCCCAGCATGTCCTCGCCCGGGTCGTCCATCGCAAGGCGTTCGTCGCTGAGCTTCGCGATGTACTGGACCATCTCGGTGCGCGCCGCCGTGGACCGCTCATCGGCGTCCGCGACATCCGGATTGCCACGCGCCAGCAGATCCTCGGAGGCCTTGTTGAAGAAGGCCTGGTCCTCCGCCGGGACGCCGAGCAGCCAGCTGAGCACGGTGGACGGGATGGGCAGGGCGAGGTGCTCCACCAGATCGACCGGGCGCTTTTCGCGGGCCAGCAGCTCGTCGATCGTCTTGTCGACGAGTTCCTGGATGCGCGGGCGCATGGCGTGCACCCGCTTCATGGCGAAGTGCTTGCCCAGCATCCGGCGGAAGGTGGTGTGGTACGGGGGATCTGTGCGCAGGAACGACTGGTCCTTGCCGGCCATTCGAGGTGCGCCGAGGAGGGAGTAGCCGGGGTCGGTCGCGTCGGAGCTCACGCGCGGGTCGGCGAGCAGTTCGCGGACGTCGTCGTAGCGGGTGACCAGCCAGCCCGGCAGGCCGTCCGCGAGCTCGACCCGGCGGATCGGCGCGTTCTCGCGCAGCCAGCCGTAGGCGGCGGGCGGGTCGATCGCCGGGCGGGGCCAGGG